>JAZOCY010000001.1:0-1958 GCA_045596805.1 Eubacteriales bacterium
AAAATTTTCAGAAGCTGCACCGAGATAATAAGATGCCTGCCGATGCTCCAGATAGACACGCAGCGCCCGACAGACACCTCAAACGAGCCGCACGAAATAACGCACGCCCCCGATGCGTTAAGAGGCTTCGCAATTTTTTACTCAAGACCTAACGAGCCCGAAAAAAGCCTTACGCGAACGCTCTGGAGCTCTGATATGTGGCAGGACTATTACGCGGCAAGCGAGGAAGAAAAAATTTATTTGAAAAAGAAATACGGAGAACCATTATGAAAATTGTAACAAGCGAAAACAGGCTTGCCTATTTCGACGCCCTGTTCGAAAGCGCTAAAAACGCGAGCCTCTCTCTTACAGAGGCGAACGAGAAAAATATGGCTCAATACAGAGGCAGTGACAGTATTGACGGCTCAAGCGAAAGAGCAAGCTCTATAAGAAACATAACGTATGAGCTAATAGAAGCTCAGGTTTCCTCAAGCATTCCCGCGCCAAAGGTGGAAGCAAGGGAATACAGTGAGAAAAAGGACAGAAACGCAAAGTCGATAGAAAAGCTCTGCGTTCAGATGCACGATCTGCTCCCATTTGAAAAAATGAACGATATGGACGAGCGATATACCTATATATACGGCTCAAGTATCTGGTTTGTCGAATGGGACAACACCTTGGGAACGCATAACGAAAAGGGCGGTGTAAAAATTTCGCTTATCAACCCCTGCGACTTTTTTCCTCAGCCGAACATATGCAATATAGACGAAATGGAATACTGCTTTGTGCGCTTTCACACCACTAAAAGCGAGCTTATAAGAAGATACGGGATATCCGAAAGCGAGGCGGAAAAGGCAGAGACAGAGGACGAAAACGGAATAAGCGAAGGCGAGGACACCGTAGCTTTAATTCACTGCTTTTACAGAAACGATGAAAACGCGATATGCGAATTTGCCTGGTCGGGCGACGTCGTGCTTCTGGATATAGAGGATTTCTACAGACGAAAAAGATATACCTGTAAAAAATGCGCGAGAGAACGCGCTCTCTGCGAATGCTCGCAGGGAATGTTCGTTTCGGAAAATATCGACTTTGAAGAGCTGGACGAGGACATAGTACGTAGTGACGGAAGCGTAATATGCGCAAAAACACCGAGAATGAACGCTATAGGCGAGCTCCTTTCAAAAAACGGAATTCCCTGCAAGGAAAACGAGCTTTCAAGAGTTGAAATGCAGAAAACGAGGCTTCCCTATTACGTGCCCAAGCATTTTCCCATAGTCATAAGGAAAAATACGTCGAAGGACGGCTCTGTTTTCGGTCAGAGCGACTGCGAATTTATAAGGCCCCAGCAGCAGCAGATAAACAAGCTCGAAAGCAGAATTATGCAAAAGCTTCTTCGCGCAGGCATTACCCCCATAGTTCCTGAGGACGCGCAATTCGCGCTTAACAACAGCGTTTTCGGACAGGTGGTAAAGCTTAAGCCGGGAGAGAGCGTCGGAATGTACGGCACAATAGATACAACACCTTCAATATCTCAGGACGTCCTTCAATCCGACAGGCTCTACGAGCACGCGAAGAGAATTATCGGTATTTCGGACACCTATATAGGTCTGAGCGACGATTCCGCGCTTTCAGGCAAGGCGAAGCAATTGCAGGTTGAGCAGGCGGCAGGCAGACTTGAATCCAAGCGCAGAATGAAGCATTCCGCCTACGCCGACATAGACCGTCTCATATTCGAATACTGTCTCGCATATGCGGACGAGCCTAAAATGATAGCCTATAAGGACGCCTACGGAAGAACCCACAACGCTGAATTCAATCGCTATGATTTTATCGAATTTGACACGAAAAGCGGTAGCTATTATTATGACGACGCCTATCTGTTCTCTATTGATATGAATGGCAGCGTAGAGCAACAGAGAGAGGTGCTTTGGGAGAAAAATCTTGAAAACCTTAAAGCTGGCTCTCTCGGAGACCCCTCG
>JAZOCY010000002.1:0-9435 GCA_045596805.1 Eubacteriales bacterium
TGCAGGTATCCACGCCGACGGACTCTTAAAGGACGAGGAAATATATAATATTTTCGATACCGATACGCTTCTGAACAGATCGGCGGCGGTTGCTATAAGCAAAACTTCGGGTCTGGCAGGTATCGCCTACTGGATAAACCGTAACTATTGCTTAAAGGGAGATAGGAAAATCGATAAGAGAGATCCCCTTGTAATCAAGCTTAAGGAATGGGTTGACGCCGAATATGAGGACGGACGTCAAACCGTATTAAGCGATATTGAGATTGAGAACAAAATCGCTGAATTTACGAACGGAAGCTTTCCGCAATAAGGTTAAAATGAGGGTAGATTATGAAAAACGAATCCTTAGCTGACAAGGTTTTTGGGCAGCTTGAAGCTGACATTTTAGGGGGAAAATATTCGGCAGGCGAAACAGTTACCGAAATAGAGCTTTCAAATAAGTTTCAGGTAAGCCGTACTCCCATTCGAGAAGCTATAAGGCGTCTTGAACAGGAAAGCCTTGTTTCCGAATCGGGCAAAGGAATAAAAATACTCGGCATAAGCAGCAAGGACCTTTCGGACATTTACGATATAAGAATGAGAATTGAAGGTCTTGCCGCGCGCTTTGCCGCTGAGCATATAACCGACGATGAGCTTGAAAAGCTATCAGAGATTATTGAGTTACAGGAATTTTACACTTCAAAGCAAAAAATGAATTACGTAAAGGATGCCGACTCTAATTTCCACGATATTATTTATCACTCCTGCAACAGTACTACGCTCACCGACATTCTCGGCTCTCTTCACCGAAAAATTCAAATGCAAAGGAAGGCCTCGCTTGAAAACAAATCGAGAGCAAGAGACGCTGTAAATGAGCATAAGGAAATTTATGAGGCGCTGAAAAAACGCGATCCCGACCTTGCCGAAAAGCTTACCGTACAGCACATAAAGAACGCGAAGGAAAACCTGACGAACATTTTATCTATGCACAATTAAGGAGAAAAAAATGGGACTTACAATTGCACAAAAAATAATAAAGGCTCATCTCTTGGAGGGAGAAATGACTGCAGGCGCTGAAATTGCGCTTAAAATTGACCAGACACTTACCCAAGACGCAACAGGAACGATGGCTTATCTCGAATTTGAGAGCATAGGTATTCCCCGAGTAAGAACTGAACGCTCTGTTGCTTATATTGACCATAACACGCTTCAGTCCGGCTTTGAAAATGCTGATGACCATCTATATATTCAAAGCGTAGCGAATAAATACGGAATTTATTTTTCCCGTCCCGGAAACGGAATTTGCCATCAGGTGCATCTTGAGCGCTTTGGAAAGCCCGGAAAAACACTTATAGGCTCTGACAGCCATACCCCCACGGGCGGCGGTATCGGTATGCTTGCCATGGGCGCGGGCGGTCTTGACGTAGCTGTGGCAATGGGCGGCGGCGCGTATTACATTACAATGCCCAAAATGTATAAGGTAAATCTTAAAGGAAGGCTTAACGACTTTGTTACCGCAAAGGATATAAGTCTCGAAATTCTGCGTATTCTCTCTGTAAAGGGCGGCGTGGGCGCTATCATCGAATGGGGCGGCGAGGGAATTAAATATCTTTCCGTTCCAGAGCGCGCAACCATTACTAATATGGGCACAGAGCTTGGCGCTACCACTTCTATTTTCCCATCAGACGAGGTTACACGGAAGTTCCTGAAGGCCGAAGGTCGCGAAGCTGATTTTATTCCACTTGAAAGCGACAGCGATGCCGAATATGACAGAATAATAGAAATTGACCTTTCCGAGCTTAAGCCGCTTATCGCTCAGCCGCACAGTCCCGACAATATTATAGAGGTCGAAGCGTTAGAGGGGACAAAGGTCGATCAGGTATGTATCGGTTCATGCACCAACTCTTCCTTACAGGATATGCTCAAGGTAGCGGCTATCCTTAAGGGAAAAACCATTTCCCCGTCCGTCAGCCTTTCCATCTCTCCCGGCTCAAAGCAGGTGCTTACAATGTTATCGGACTGCGGAGCTCTGTCGGATATGATAGCGGCGGGAGCGCGTATTCTCGAATGCGCGTGCGGTCCTTGCATAGGAATGGGCTTTTCTCCTAACTCAGGCGGCGTCAGTCTGAGAACCTTTAACCGAAATTTCGAGGGCAGAAGCGGAACGGCAGACGGAAAGGTATATTTGGTTTCTCCCGAAACAGCTGCGGCTGCCGCGCTTAACGGATATATAACCGACCCTCGTTCTCTCGGAAAAATGCCGAAAATAAAGCTTCCCTCGAATTTCAAAATTAACGACAATGCGATAATCTCTCCCGCGCCCGAGTGTGAATCGGCGTCACTTGAGGTACGCAGAGGTCCGAATATCAAGGAATTTCCCGATGCAGAGCCCCTTTCCGACAAAATAGAGGCGCCTCTTCTTTTAAAGGTCGGGGACAACATTACAACGGACCATATTATGCCTGCGGGAGCGAAGATTCTTCCCTACCGTTCAAATATCCCTTACCTCTCTCAATTTTGCTTCGGAGTATGTGACAAAACCTTCCCCGAAAGAGCAAAAGAGGCAAAAAAAGGCTTTGTTGTGGGCGGAAGCAACTACGGACAGGGCTCCTCGCGCGAGCACGCCGCGCTTGTGCCCCTCTATCTTGGCGTAAAGGCGGTCATTGCGAAGAGCTTCGCAAGAATTCACGCGGCAAACCTTATAAACGCGGGAATCATTCCGCTTACGTTTAAAAACCCCGACGATTTTGATACTCTTAAGCAGGACGATATGCTTTCTCTCGAAAATCTGTATTCAGGTCTCGAAAGCGGAGTTATCACGCTCACTGTAAACTCTGACAAAAAAATTGAGCTTTCCTGCTCATTCACCGAAAGACAGAGAGCTATTCTTTTGGCGGGCGGTCTTTTAAAATATACGAAATCAAGCACTATCTGAAAGAGGGAAAAAGAAATGGAAAAATACATAGAAGAGGCGGCAGAGCATTTCAAAAAGCTCTTATGCGAGCAGTTAGAGCGCGCAAAAAGAATGGAAAGCGCAAAAAAGCCAAAGGATTTTTCTAAGCAGGAAAAAATAACTATCGGCGTATGCTACGGCGACGGGATAGGTCCTATCATATGCAAGGAAGCTGAAGCGCTTATAAAGGTGCTTTTAAAGGACGAGCTTGAAAGCAAAAAAATAGAGCTGAAAGCAATAGAAGGTCTCACTATTGAAAACAGGGAAAAATGCGGACAGGCGATTCCCGACGCAGTTCTCTCTGAAATCAAGAAATGCGATGTTCTTTTGAAAGGGCCTACGACTACACCTAACGGCGGAACTATGGAAAGCGCAAACGTGGCTTTGCGACGCGAGCTTGATCTATATGCCAATATGCGCCCCATTTCCATACCCGAGCAAGGCATTTACTGGGCTTTCTTCCGTGAAAACACGGAGGGTGAATATACCTTGGGAAGCAAGGGTATCGAAATCCCCGAAAAATTAGCGATGGACTTCAAGGTAACCACCGATATGGGAACGAAGCGAATTGCGCGCGCCGCGTTTGAATATGCGAGAGCGAACGGCAAAAAACGAGTTTCCATTGTTACAAAAGCGAATATAATGAAAAAAACCGACGGAAAATTCAGCAGAATTTGTCACGAAATCGCTAAGGAATATCCCGACATACTGTGTGATGAATGGTACATAGACATTATGTGCGCTAATCTGGTAAACGAAAAAATCAGAAGCGATTTTGAAGTTATTCTCTTGCCTAATCTGTACGGAGACATTATTACAGATGAAGCCGCGCAAATTCAAGGCGGTGTCGGCACGGCGGGAAGCGCCAACATAGGCGATCAGTACGCTATGTTTGAAGCGATTCACGGTAGCGCGCCCCGAATGATAGAGGAAGGTATCGGCGATTACGCTAACCCCTCAAGCATATTTGTAGCGTGTGAAATGATGCTTCGCCATATAGGAATGCAAGGGGCTGCCGAAAAGCTGCAAAGGGCTATGTCTATCTGCACCGAAACAGAAAAGCGAGTCGTAGTAACGGGCAATCGCGACGGAGCTAAATGCAAGGATTTCGCCGCTTACGTTATAGAAACAATAAAAAGGCTTTGATCTAACTTTAAAAATTATTAAAAAAACAGGCGTTTAGTCATCGGCAGAAGACAAAACGCCTGTTTTTTATTATCTTACATATCAGAATTATTTTTTGGGAATGATTTTTTCAATTCCACCCATATAGGGACGAAGCGCCAGAGGAATATTTACAGAGCCGTCCTCGTTTAAATTGTTTTCAAGGAAGGCTATAAGCATTCTCGGAGGAGCAACTACGGTATTATTAAGCGTGTGCGCAAAATACTTTCCGTCCTTTCCGTTTACGCGGATCTTAAGGCGACGCGCCTGAGCGTCTCCAAGATTAGAGCAGCTTCCGACCTCGAAATACTTTTTCTGTCTGGGGGACCACGCCTCAACGTCTATAGACTTCACCTTAAGGTCTGCAAGGTCGCCCGAGCAGCATTCAAGCGTTCTTACGGGAATGTCAAGCGAACGGAAGAGGTCAACTGTGTTCTGCCAAAGCTTATCAAACCAGATCTTGCTTTCCTCAGGCTTACAAACAACTATCATCTCCTGCTTTTCGAACTGATGGATACGGTATACGCCGCGTTCTTCAAGTCCGTGCGCGCCCTTCTCTTTACGGAAGCAGGGGGAATAGCTTGTCAAGGTATAAGGCAGCTCTGCCTCAGGCAAAATTCTGTCAATAAACTTACCTATCATAGAATGCTCGCTCGTGCCTATAAGATACAAGTCCTCGCCCTCGATCTTATACATCATAGCGTCCATTTCGGCAAAGCTCATAACGCCTGTTACTACATCGCTTCTTATCATAAAGGGCGGGATACAGTAGGTAAAGCCGCGCTCTATCATAAAATCACGGGCGTAGGATATTACGGCAGAATGAATACGGGCAATATCTCCCATAAGGTAATAGAATCCGTTTCCCGCAACTCTGCGCGCGCTATCGAGGTCTATTCCACAAAATCTTTCCATAATATCGGTGTGATAAGGAATTTCGAAGTCGGGCACCACAGGCTCTCCGTACTTCTGCACCTCTACGTTTTCGCTATCGTCCTTTCCTATCGGAACGGAGGGATCTATGATGTTAGGAATGGTCATCATAATTCTCTTTATCTTTTCTTCAAGCTCGGTTTCCTTCGCCTCGTCGGAGGCAAGAAGCTCTGACTGCTCGCTTACCTTCTTTTTAGCCTCTTCAGCCTCTTCCTTTTTGCCCTGAGCCATAAGAGCACCTATCATCTTGGAAAATTTATTCCTGTTTGCGCGAAGCTCGTCAGCCTCCTGCTTCAGTCTTCTGTTTTCCGCGTCGAGAGCTATAACCTCGTCGACGAGAGAGAGCTTACTGTCCTGAAACTTCTTTCTGATGTTCTCCTTTACGATTTCAGGGTTTTCTCTGACAAATCTTAAATCCAGCATTTTTATTTCCTCCAAAAATTATTTACAAAAAAATAAGAGCCCTCCGTCACCAAATAAATGGGACGAATTGACTCCGTGTTGCCACCCAAATTGTCGGACAATGCCGACCTCTCGCTTATGCTGTAAAGGGCATTTCCCTTCGGCTTTCACCGAAAACTCCGAAAGTGGATACAAAAAAACACAATACTGTCTTTCAGCGCGCGACAGCTCTCTGCAAATGCATTTAATTGATAGCTTTCATCATAGTTCTAAATAATTGTTATATACTGTTAATTTAATTCTTGACGAAAACATTATAATATATATTTGTCAAAAAATCAATACTATTTTAAAATAATTTTTGTTTTTGTATAAATTTTTGTTTTTTTCTTCAAAAGATTGATATATCAGAAAATCTGTGCTATAATTATTACGTTAAAATGATTATTTTGTGGGGTTAAATTATGATTGATATTTCTACGCTTTTTGGCAGTGTCTTGCTCTTGCTTCTGATGGTTATTCCAGGAATACTAATGTCCAGATTCGGCTTGTCAAACAAGATGTTCGGTAAAGGAATATCTAATTTAATACTGTACGTTACACAGCCCGCTTTGATCATTCACGCATATATAAGGGACTTTGATAAAGAGGTTTTTATACGCGCGGGGATTGTGCTTCTTTTATCGGTTGTGTCTCATCTGATTGCTACCTTTATTGCCTTTAACCTTTATAAAAAATATCCCGACGATATAAAGCGCGTCCTTCGCTTCGCCACCATTTTCACTAACGCAGGATATATGGGCATCCCTCTCATCACAAGCATTTTAAACGACGAGGCGGCTATCTACGCTTCAATATACGTAATAGTCTTTAACGTTTTTGTTTGGACTGTCGGCTGCTACATTTATACCGACCAGAAAAAATATATTTCTATAAGAAAAGCGTTTTTGAACCCGGCCGTAATATCTACCTTTGTAGGCCTCTTTATATTTATTCTTCCAATAAACGCTTATATACCAGACGTAATAAACGGAGTTCTGGTAGCCCTTAAGGATATGGTGGCTCCGCTTTCTATGCTCCTTATCGGCTTACAGCTTTCAAGCGTCAAGGTAAAAGAGCTTTTTTCGGATTTAGCTATGTATAAATACTTAATCTTAAGAATGCTTCTGATTCCTGCCGCAGTCTTCGCCGTGTTAAAGGTTGTTTCTCTGTGCGGATACAGCGATCCCACAGTGATGACGGTAATTCTTGTCTGCTCCGCCACCCCTGCGGCAACCGCTACTTCAATGTTTGCTGAAATTTTTGACGGCAACTCTGCCTATTCAAGCAAAATCGTATCTCTTTCCACGATTTGTTCCTTAGTTACAATGCCTATTGTAGCTATGCTTTTAAATTTATAATCATCTGCCGTATTTTTCGCATTTTTCTCTTATTCTATCCGACAGCTTTCGTGTTAAATATTCCTCTGAAATTCTTATGCGCCAATTTCCCTGTAAGACTGAGGGGGTATTTATTCTTGCTCTGTCATCAAGACCTAAATAATCCTGAATGGAAAAAATAGCAATGTCTGCCTTACTTTCAAGTCCTGCCCGTATTATTTCTTCGGAAAGCGAGGCAGGATTTTTGTTTTCTACGTTAAGATGATTACACGCAAAATCAAACTCGCTTCTATCGCACATGGAAAAATATCCGTATAGCGTTTGATTGTCGTGAGTCCCTCCGTAAACTACACAGTTTTCTTCAAAATTGTGCGGCAAGTGTGTGTTGTCATACCCAGAAGAAAATGCGAACTGTAAAATCTTCATTCCGGGAAAGCCCTTTTCGTACAACAGATTGTTGACCTCATCTGTCACTATTCCGAGATTTTCCGCAATTATTTTTATTTTATCAATATCATTCCACGAGTCTATTAATTTTTTTCCCGGACCTCTGTTCCACTTTCCGTTTTTCGCGTCAGTCGCGCCGTAGGGCACCGAATAATAGTTTACAAAGCCTATAAAGTGATCTATGCGCACGGCGTCGTATAATACCGACGAATGCAAAAGCCGCTTTTTCCACCACGAATACCCGTCCTTCTCCATAGCATTCCAATTATATATGGGATTCCCCCAAAGCTGTCCGTCGCCTGAAAAGCTGTCAGGTGGGACTCCCGCCACCTCTAAAGGATATCCATCCTCGTCGAGTAAAAACAAATGCCTATTTGCCCATACGTCACTGCTGTCTAACGACACGTATATAGGCAGGTCTCCAATAATTGTAATCCCTTTTTCGTTAGCGTACGATTTGAACGCTTTCCATTGAGAAAAAAAGACGAATTGAATATATTTCCAAAAAACGATTTCCCTTTCGTTATTTAAAGAAAACTCGTACAAGGCTTCCCTGTCATGCCTTCTTAATTTTTCATCTTCCCATTCGAGCCATGACAAATAGCCGTTTTTTTCTTTAATAGCCATAAAGAGCGAAAAATCATCAAGCCAGAATTCATTTCTTTTACAAAAGTCGACGTATTCTTCTTCGCGCTCGTTTGGTACCCCTAGAAAGCTCTGCCTTAAGATTTTTATTCTTTTTTGAAACAATTCGGAATAATCTATATATTCTGAAAATTCACGCTCTTGCTCTTTTATAGCGTATTCGGGCAGAAATTCCGATATATCAAGAAAGTACGGATTTCCAGCAAAAGCGCAGCTGCTTTGATACGGACTGTCGGCATAGCCTGTAGGATTTATGGGCAAAATTTGCCAATATTTTTGTCCCGCCTCTTTTAAAAAATCCACAAATCTATAGGAAGCTTCGTCCATAGCGCCTATTCCGTATTTAGACGGCAGAGAAAAAATGGGCAGTAAAATTCCTGCCCCTCGTAAAAACCGTTCTTGCTTATCCATATAAATCTCCCTTTATCCCTTTACTGCCCCTGCCACTACACCTTTAATTATATACTTTTGGGAAAATGCATAGAACAGTATTATAGGAATAATTGCTAAAACGAGCATAGCCATCAGCGCTCCCATATCTCTTGAGCCGTATCCGCCCTGTAAATACTGTACCGCTACGGGAATGGTTTTATATTTTGAGCCTATAACGAGATAAGGCAACAAATAGTCATTCCATATCCACATAACGTTTAATACCGCAACGCTTATAGCAGTAGGCTTCAATATCGGAAGCACGACCTTGAAAAATATACCTATCGGATTGCACCCGTCTATTTCCGCCGCTTCCTCTATAGCAATAGGCATTCCCTTTATAAAGCCCGAAAAGAGCAAAACGGAAAGTCCCGCGCCAAAGCCGAGATAAATAAAAATAATGCCTATCGGATTTTCGAGCGCCAAGACGTTTGCCACCTTTGACATTGTAAACATTACCATTTGAAACGGAACTATAATGCTGAAGACGTATAAATAATAAAGAGCGTTAGTAATTCGGTTTTTAAAACGGGTAATATACCATCCTGTCATTGAGGTAAAAAGCAGTATTGCGGCAGTGGAAAATACGGTTATAAACAAGGAATACGCAAACGAAGTGAAAAAATCTATGCGTACTACGCCGTTTACATAGTTTTGTATTCCCACAAAGGTCTCGCCATTCGGTAAGGAAAAGGGCGCGGAAGAGATATAAAACTGACCTTTAAATGAATTTATCGCGACAATAATCACAGGCAGAATAAAGGCTACAGAAACAATAATCAACAAAACGGTTATAACAACGTTTACACCTTTTCTTTCCTTCATGATTAGACCTCTTTATCTGACGTTAATTTTAACTGTATGGCGGCAATAAGCGCTACCATTATAAAAAATATCACTGCCTTTGCCTGTCCTACTCCCTCACTGCCAACACTGCCGTAAAAGGTATTGAATATATCCAGTGCGAGCATAGAAGTTTCTTTTGAGGGCGCGCCTCCCGTCAAAGCGTAGTTCTGGTCAAACATTTTAAAAGAGTTCGTCAAGGTCAAAAACGTGCATATAGCTATTGCAGGCCTTACCAAAGGAATTGTAATATGACGC
>JAZOCY010000003.1:0-19426 GCA_045596805.1 Eubacteriales bacterium
AACGCACAGCTCGTAGCTGAGAGCATTGCGGCGCAGCTCGAAAAGAGAACATCTTTCCGTCGCGCAATGAAGCAGGCTATCGGCAGAACAATGCGCCTTGGCGCAAAGGGTGTTAAGATTTCTTGCGGCGGTCGTCTCGGCGGCGCTGAAATCGCGAGAACAGAGCACTATCATGAAGGAACTATTCCGCTTCAGACACTCAGAGCCGACATCGAGTACGGCTTCTGGGAAGCGAATACAACGTACGGTAAGATTGGTATAAAGGTATGGATCTACAGAGGAGAGGTTCTCGCAGAGAGCAATTCCGCAAGATCTGAGAAGAGACCCGAGCGTCAGGAAAGACGTCCTCGCCGCGAGGGCGACCGCCGTCAGAATGGCGACCGCAAGGCTCCCCGTAGCTTTAACGGCAATCGCCGTACAGAAAGAAAAGCAGAGGAGGGCAACAAATAATGTTAATGCCTAAGAGAGTTAAGTTCAGACGCGTTCAGCGCGGAAGACTTAAGGGTAAAGCATCTCGCGGCAACGTAGTAAGCAACGGAACATTCGGACTTGTTGCGCTCGAACCCGCTTGGATTACAAGTAACCAGATAGAAGCAGCCCGTATCGCTATGACGAGATATATTCGCCGTGGCGGAAAGGTTTGGATCAAAATTTTCCCCGATAAGCCTATTACAGAAAAGCCTGCTGAAACTCGAATGGGTTCAGGTAAAGGTTCTCCCGAATATTGGGTAGCTGTAGTTAAGCCGGGAAGAATTCTGTTTGAAATGGACGGAATCAGCGAGGAGATTGCAAGAGAAGCTATGCGTCTTGCTATGCACAAGCTTCCCATTAAGTGTAAGTTTGTCTCCAAAGCAGAACAGATTACGGAGGAGGAATAAGCCGTGAAGGTTAAGGAATTCAGAGAATTATCCACAGAGCAGCTTGAAGTAAAGCTGTCAGAACTTAAGCGTGAGCTTTTCAATCTTCGTTTCCAGCATGCGATAAATCAGCTTGAAAATCCTCACAAAATCACAGACGTGAAGCGTGACATTGCTCGTGTAATGACAGTGCTTCATGAGAAGAACGCTTGAGGAGGTAAAGAACAATGACCGAAACACGTAACTTGAGAAAAGTAAGAGTAGGTAAGGTTGTCAGCACAAGAATGGATAAGACCATTGTTGTCGCTGTTGAGGACAACGTTCGTCATGCAAAATACGGTAAGATAATTAAGCGTACCGCAAAAATTCATGCACACGATGAAGAAAACCAGTGCACAGTAGGCGATAAGGTTTCCGTAATGGAAACAAGACCGCTTTCCAGAACAAAGAGATGGCGCTTGGTTGAGATTATCGAAAAGGCAAAATAATAGTTTCACAGAAAGAACAGTAGGTAGGTCAAACGCTTACCGAATAAGGAGGAAACGATAAGTGATTCAGCAACAGACATTAATGAAGGTCGCTGACAACACGGGCGCAAAGGAACTTATGTGTATCAGAGTTCTCGGTGGCCCGGGACGCCGTTATGCAAATATCGGTGACGTTGTAGTTGCGGCAGTTAAAAAGGCTGCCCCCGGCGGCGTAGTAAAGAAGGGTGAAGTTGTTAAGGCTGTTATCGTCAGAAGCGTAAAGGGCGTTCGCCGCGCGGACGGTTCTTACCTCAAGTTTGACGAAAACGCAGCAGTTGTAATTAAAGAAGACAAAACACCTAAGGGAACACGTATTTTTGGCCCTGTGGCAAGAGAGCTTCGTGATAAGGAATTTACAAAGATTCTTTCACTTGCTCCCGAAGTACTTTAATCGGAGGATAACGAAATGGAAAAGCTTCATATTAAAAAAGATGACGTTGTCGTTGTTATCTCCGGTGATGACAAGGGCAAGCGCGGCAAGGTTCTTGCCGTATCTCCCGAAGAGGGAAAGGTAATTGTCGAGGGCGTTAACCTCGTCAAGAAGAATGTTAAGGCTCGTAAGCAGGGTGAGGTAAGCAGCCAGGTTGATACCGAGAGCGCTATGTACGCGTGCAAGGTTGAGCTCGTTTGCCCCAAGTGCGACAAGCCCACTCGTTCTAAGGTTGGCTATGAGGCCGGCAAGAACGGTAAAAATATCAAGGTTCGTCTCTGCACAAAGTGCGGAGCGAAGATATAAGCGGAGGTAACTGAATATGTCAAGATTCGCAGAACTTTACAAAAACGAAGTTGCTCCCGCTCTTATGAAGAAGTATGCATACAAGAGTCCTATGCAGATTCCGAAGGTTGACAAGATAGTTATCAACGTCGGCGCAGGCGACGCAAAGGACAACGCGAAGGTAATTGATTCCATCATCGACGAGATTTCTCTCATCGCAGGCCAGAAGGCAGTTCCGACATACGCAAAGAAGTCGGTAGCTAACTTCAAGCTCAGAGCAGGAATGAAGATCGGCGCTAAGGTTACGCTTCGCGGCGAGCGTATGTATGAATTCATGGACAGATTTTTCAGCTTTGCGCTCCCCAGAGTTCGTGACTTTAAGGGTATTAACCCCAACGCGTTCGACGGAAGAGGCAACTACTCTTTCGGCTTGAAGGAGCAGTTGATATTCCCCGAAATCGAGTACGACAAGGTTGAAAAGGTTCGTGGTATGGATATCGTATTCGTTACCACAGCAAAAACCGATGAAGAAGCAAAAGAGCTGCTCACATTGATGGGCGCGCCCTTTGCTAAATAAGGAGGAAGGAAAGAATGGCTAAGAAGTCAATGGTTTTGAAGCAGCAGGCAGAGCCTAAGTTCTCTACCCGCGCATATAACAGATGCAAAATTTGCGGCAGACCTCATGCCTACCTCCGCAAATACGGAATTTGCCGTATCTGCTTCCGTGAACTTGCTTATAAGGGCGAGATCCCGGGCGTAAAGAAGGCAAGCTGGTAATCATCTTCTAATCTATCGGAAGGAAAGCAAAATGCTTTTACCACCGATCAGCCGCCGCTTATGCGGCAGCAAGAATAATTTAACTTGCATATAGGAGGATAAAAAAATGCAAATGTCAGACGTAATTGCCGATATGCTCACACGTATCAGAAACGCAAACGACGCGAAGCACGATACTGTTGACGTTCCGGCATCTAATTTGAAAAAATCAATCGCCGAAATTCTTCTCAACGAGGGTTACATTAAGGGATACCAGATAGTAGAAGACGGCAAGCAGGGAATTATCAGAATAACTCTGAAATATCTCCCCGGTAAGCAAAAGGTTATTCACGGTTTGCGCAGAGTGTCAAAGCCCGGTCTCCGCATTTATTCCAACTGCGAAGAGCTTCCGAAGGTTATGAACGGCTTGGGCGTAGTAATCGTGTCTACATCTAAAGGAATAATGACAGACAAAGCAGCCAGAAAAGCAAACGTTGGCGGCGAGATTCTCGCATTTGTTTGGTAATTGCGGAGGTAAATGATATGTCAAGAATAGGAAGAGCACCTATCACAGTACCCGCAGGAGTTACCGTAACAATCGGTGCGGGAAATGTTGTTACAGTTAAAGGCCCTAAGGGAACTCTCACAAACACATTTAACGCAAATATGACTATTGCGTTGGAAAACAGTGTTATCACAGTAGCGCGCCCCAACGACGAGAAGGAAAATCGCGCTATTCACGGTCTCACCCGTACCCTTATCAACAACATGGTTGTTGGTGTAACAGAGGGCTACACAAAGCAGCTCGAGATTGTCGGCGTAGGTTACAGAGCCGAAATGCAGGGCGCTAAGATCAATATGAACTTGGGTTATTCTCATCCCGTTGTAATCGAGCCCGTAGACGGAATTAAGTTTGCGGTTTCTACAAACCAGGCAGGTAACAACGTAATTGACGTTACGGGTATAGACAAGCAGGTTGTAGGTCAGATTGCGGCTGAAATAAGATCCAAGAGACCTCCCGAACCCTACAAGGGCAAGGGCGTTAAGTACGTCGGCGAAAGAATCCGTCGTAAAGCCGGAAAAACCGGTAAATAATGAAAGGAGTGGACAAAAATGGTTAAGAGAATCGATAGCAATAAGCAACGTCTTAAGAGACATACAAGAGTCAGAGCTAAGATTTCGGGTACTGCGGAAAGACCTCGTCTCGCTGTTTATCGTTCAAATGCGAATATCAGCGCCCAGATTATTGACGATGTTGCAGGCGTAACTCTCGTTTCTGCATCCACCCTTGAAGCATCCTTTGAGGGAATAGGCTCCAACAAAGAGGCTGCCAAGAAGGTTGGCATCACTTTGGCAAAGAGAGCACTTGAAAAGGGCATTACCGCAGTTGTATTTGACCGCGGCGGCTATATCTATCACGGACGTGTATCGGAATTGGCAGAAGGCGCTCGCGAGGGCGGACTTTCGTTCTAAAATCCGGTTTGTACACAGTTTCAAAAATACTTTTTGAAAGCATTATTAAGGAGAAAAAACATGGCAAAAATTATTGAAGCAGCAGAGCTCGACCTTCAGGAAAAGCTCGTTGCATTAAACCGTGTTTCCAAAACCGTTAAGGGTGGTCGTATCGCACGTTTCGCTGCTATTATGGTAGTAGGTGACGGAAACGGTCATGTAGGCTACGGTTTAGGAAAGGCAGCCGAGGTTCCGGACGCAATTCGCAAGGGAATCGAGGATGCTAAGAAAAATATGATAGAAGTATCCTTGAACGGTTCTACAATTCCTCACGAAATTACGGGAATTTACGGAGCAGGTAAGGTTCTTTTGAAGCCTGCCGCACCCGGTACAGGTATTATCGCAGGCGGCGCGGTTCGTTCAGTTCTCGAGCTTGCCGGCATTAAGAATATTCGTGCGAAGTGCTTGCGCTCCAACAACCCTGTAAACGTTGTTAAGGCAACATTCGAGGGCTTGAAGGGACTCAGAACGGCAGAGCAGGTCGCTGCTTTGCGCGGAATCAGCGTAGAAGACGTGAAGGGCTGAGGAGGATTTGAAGATGGAAAAGGTTAAAATTACACTTGTAAAGAGCCTCATCGGAGCAATCCCGAATCAAAAGGCAACCGCCGCTACTCTCGGTTTCAGAAAGATCGGCGACTCTATCATTCTTAACAAGGACAAATCGGTTGAGGGTAAGATCAACGTAATTAAGCATCTTGTTAAGGTTGAAACCATATAAGCGAAATAAAGAATAAGGAGGATTACCTATGAAGCTCCATGAACTTTCACCTGCTGAAGGATCTGCTAAAGCGAATTACCGCAAGGGCAGAGGACCCGGTTCCGGAAACGGAAAGACCGCAGGAAAAGGTCACAAGGGACAGAATGCCCGTTCAGGCGGCGGCGTAAGGCCCGGATTTGAAGGTGGACAGATTCCTTTGTACAGAAGAAATCCTAAAAGAGGATTTACAAATAAGTTTGGCAAGCAGTATGCTATTGTCAACGTAGAGTGTTTGAATAAATTTGAAGACGGCGCAGTAGTTGATGCAGCGGCACTTCTCGAGATTGGCGTTGTAAGCTGCGCTTGCGACGGAATCAAGATTCTCGGTAATGGCGAGCTTACTAAAAAACTCACTGTAAAAGCAAAAGTCTTTTCGGAAACAGCAAAGGGAAAGATAGAGGCATTGGGTGGAAAGACTGAGGTGGTATAAATGCTTCAGACTTTAAGAAATGCTTGGAAACTTCCCGACGTAAGAAGAAAGCTTATTTACGTAATAGTTATTCTTCTTTTATACCGTATAGGAACAGTAATTCCCGTACCGTATATCAATGCATCGAACTTTGATGCAACCTTCGGAAACACTGTATTCGCTTATATGGATACCCTTTCGGGCGGAGCGCTCAGCAGCGCTACCTTGTTTGCGCTCGGTATTTCACCGTACATTACGGCGTCTATCGTTATGCAGCTTTTAGCTGTTGCAATCCCTGCGCTTGAAAGACTCTCCAAGCAAGGCGAGGAAGGTAAAAAGAAAATCAATAACATCACCAGATACGTCACGGTTGCGCTTGCTGTAATAACCGCTATAGGCTATTATATGCTTCTCGCTAACAACGGTATGTTGATTAAGGGCGCGGCTAAGGGCGAAAGCAGCTTTTGGTTCCTTTATGCGGTTGTTATTGTAGTTGCATTCTGCGCCGGCGCCGCTATAGTAATGTGGCTCGGTGAAAAGATTAACGAAAACGGCATAGGCAACGGTATCTCCTTGATACTCTTTGCTAATATTATTCAGAGTCTCCCCTCTGTTTTCATCAGACTGTATCAGACAGCAGCGGAAGGCTTCGGTAAGAGCGCAGGTCTTGGAATTCTCGGACTGGTGCTCGCGCTGTTCGTTGTAGTTTTGCTTCTTGCTATGGCTGTTTTCGATGTATTCGTAACGGGTAGCGAACGCAGAATCCCCGTACAGTATGCAAAGAGAGTTGTCGGTCGTAAGATGTACGGCGGACAGAACTCCAATCTCCCCATTCAGCTTAATATGTCGGGCGTTATGCCTGTCATCTTTGCTTCGTCTATCATTTCCTTGCCCGCAACTATCTTGACTCTTTGCGGCGTAACGGCAGAAAGCAAGGGCTTCTGGGGCGGTTTCTACAGATTTATGTCCCCCACAGGCTGGTTCTATCCTGTAATACTTGTGGTGCTCATAATCGCGTTTGCATATTTCTATATCACAATTTCCTTTAATCCCGTTGAGGTTTCTAACAACCTCAAAAAGAATGGCGGTATGATACCCGGTATCAGACAGGGCAGACCGACAGCGGAATATATAGCGAAGATACTTTCTAAGATCACGCTTCTTGGCGCGCTCTTCCTCAGCATCATCGCAGTTCTTCCCACTATCGTTAACCCCCTCGTTCTTACACCTATCCTTACTGCTATTTGGGGAACAGCAAATACTGCTCTCGTTCAGACGCTGGCTTCCAGCCTCACCTTCGGCGGTACGTCAATTCTTATCGTAGTCGGTGTTGCTCTTGAAACAGCGCGCGAGCTTGAAGCGCAGCTTACTATGCGTAATTATAAAGGCTTCTTGTCTTAATTTACGCAATGGAGAAAACAATATGAAGATAATATTTCTTGGAGCTCCCGGCGCAGGAAAAGGGACACAGGCAGAAATCGTATCCGAGAGATTAGGTGTTCCTACTATCTCTACAGGCGCGATTATCCGCGCGTCTCTCAAGGCCGGTACCGAAATGGGTTTAAAAGCAAAGGAATTTATCGATGCGGGACAGCTCGTTCCCGATGATGTCGTAATAGGCATCATAAGCGAGCGCTTGTCTTGTGAGGATTGTCGAAACGGATATATTCTTGACGGCTTTCCCCGCACTGTTCCGCAGGCGGAAGCCCTTGATAAAATGGGTGTCACACTCGATGCTGTCGTTAGCTTAGAGGTTTCGGATGAAACTATAGTAAAGCGAATGAGTGGACGGCGAGTATGTGATAAATGCGGCGCATCTTATCACGTAGAGTACAATCCGTCAAAGGATGGCGTAAACTGTGACAAATGTCACACTCCGCTCACACTCCGTCGTGACGACGACCCCGAAGTTGTGAAAAATCGCCTCGAGGTATATCACAGTACCACTGAGCCCTTAAAAAGCTATTATTCCGCAAAGGGAATATTAAAGCTTGTAGAGGGACAGGAAAAATTAGAGGACACAACAGCTCTTACCTTATCTGCGCTCGGAGTTAACTGATGATAAAGTTAAAAAATTCTGAGCAGATAGAGCTTATGAAAATAGCCGGTAGGATTACAGGCGAAGCGCTGTTAGTAGCTGAAGAGGCCATCAGGACAGGCATCTCCACGTGGGAGCTTGACCGAATTATAAGAGCCTATATCGAAAAATGCGGCGCTAAGCCTACCTTCCTCGGTTATGGCGGCTTCCCAGGAAGCGCGTGCATAAGCGTTAATGAAGAGGTAATACACGGTATTCCTTCAAAAAAGAAAATACTTTGCGAGGGAGATATCGTAAAGGTGGATGTGGGAGCCTGTTACCGCGGTTATAACGGTGACAGCGCAAGAACCTTCCCTGTAGGAAAAATAAGCGATGAAGCCAAAAGGCTTATAGAGGTTACAAGGCAAAGCTTCTTTGAAGCAGTCAAATTTGCCCTTCCGGGCAATCGCATAGGCGATATCGGGAGCGCGGTTCAGGACTGCGCGGAGGCTGCGGGATATGCGGTAGTACGCAAATACGTCGGACACGGCGTAGGCGCGGAGCTTCACGAGGATCCTGAGGTTCCTAATTTCGGAACGAAGGGGCGAGGAGTTCGAATCTATTCGGGTATGACCTTGGCAATAGAGCCTATGGTAAACGAGGGAACTGCCGACGTCAAGGTCCTTGATAACGGCTGGACGGTAGTGACCGCTGACGGCAGGCTGTCTGCTCATTACGAGCATTCGATAGCCGTTACGGATGACGGTCCCTTATTGCTTACCGATGTAAAGTAAATAAAACAAAAGGTTTTATCATCTAACAGAGAAAGGGAGTGATTATTCTGCCGAAGGACGATTTGATTGAATTTGAGGATGGCGAGGTAATCGAGGCATTACCTAATGCGACCTTCAAAGTAAAGCTTCCTAACGGTCACATCGTGACTGCACACATTTCAGGAAAGCTTCGTATGAACTATATTAAAATTCTTCCCGGCGATACGGTAACGGTAGAGGTTTCAGTATATGACCTCACAAAAGGACGTATCACTTGGAGAAAAAAGTAAAATAAATTCTGAAAGGAACGGTATACAACAATGAAAGTTAAGCCTTCCGTCAAGAAGATTTGCGAAAAGTGCAAAATCATCAAGAGAAAAGGCCACGTGATGGTAATCTGCGAGAATCCCAAGCATAAGCAGAAGCAGGGCTGAGGATAAGCAGAAATAAACAATTTGCCAAAAGGCATCAAAAGAAAACAAAAAGGAGTGTAATATCTAATGGCTCGTATAGCTGGTGTTGATATTCCAAACAACAAGCGCGTTGAAATAGCATTGACATACATCTATGGAATCGGCTTGAAAAGCTCTCGTGATATCCTTGCAAAGACAGGTATAAACCCTGACACTCGCGCAAAGGATCTTACCGAGCAGGAAATCGCAAAGCTCCGTGACGAAATCGAAGCCTCCTACCACGTAGAGGGCGACCTTCGCCGTGAGATTGCGTTCAATATTAAGAGATTGGTTGAAATTAACTGCTATCGCGGTATAAGACACAGAAAAGGTCTTCCCGTAAGAGGACAGAGAACAAAGACCAACGCAAGAACAAGAAAAGGTCCCGCAAAGACCATAGCAAATAAGAAGAAGTAAGGAGATAGAACAGATGGCAAACGCACCTAAGAAGGTAATTAAAAAGCGTCGCGAGCGCAAGAACATCGAAAAAGGCTCTGCACATATTCGTTCTACTTTCAATAACACTATTGTAACCATCACCGATACAGCAGGAAACACAGTTTCTTGGGCATCTGCAGGTGAGCTTGGTTTCAAGGGTTCAAGAAAGTCTACTCCTTTCGCAGCTCAGTCTGCTGCTGAGCAGGCTGCAAGACTTGCAATCGAGCACGGTATGAAGACCGTAGAAGTTTATGTCAGAGGTCCCGGAGCAGGAAGAGAGTCCGCTATCCGCGCACTCCAGACCGCAGGACTTGACATCACCATGATTAAGGACGTAACACCTATTCCTCACAATGGATGCCGTCCGCCTAAACGCCGTCGCGTTTAATCAATAGGGAGGTAAAGAAGAATGGCAAGATATACAGGACCAAGCTGCAAGCTCTGCCGCAGAGAAGGAACAAAGCTCTTTCTTAAGGGAGAACGTTGCACATCAGGTAAGTGCGCAGTAGAGCGCAGAAGCACAGCTCCCGGTCAGCACGGTGCAGCTCGTAAAAAGGTTGAAGAATACGGAAGACAGCTTCGTGAAAAGCAGAAGGCAAGACGTTACTATGGCGTACTTGAGAATCAGTTCTCAAGATATTACGACATGGCAGAAGTAAAAGAGGGTATGACAGGCGAAAACCTCCTTACCTTGCTTGAAAGACGACTTGACAACGTTGTTTACAGAATGGGTATGGCAGAAAGCCGTAAGGAAGCTCGTCAGCTCGTGCTTCACGCTCACTTCACATTGAACGGTAAAAAGGTAAACATTCCTTCTATTCTTGTGAAGGCAGGCGATGTTATCGCAGTTAAGGAAAGCAGCCGCGAATCTGCAAAGATTAAGGGACTTGCTGAAGGCGTTGAAGGAAAGATTAAGCCGAAGTGGCTTGACGTTGACGCGTCTAATCTTAGCGCTAAGGTAGTTAGCTTACCTGCAAGAGACGATATTGACTTTGACTTCGAGGAGCAGCTTATCGTCGAGCTTTATTCCAAGTAATAGTCGCCTCCGATATATTGTGTTTTTATGGAACGGCTATTACGGACTTGAGTTCTTTTATAACACAATTTATCAATTTAACCCGCCTTATCCGCATGGATAAAGTATCAAAAAATTGAATTTAGGAGGATTGAAACAGATGTTTGAGAAGCCGAATATAACAGCTACCGTTTTGAGTGAAAACGGAAGCGAGGGCGAGTTCGTTGTAGAACCTCTTGAAAGAGGCTACGGCATCACTCTTGGAAACTCTTTGCGCAGAATTTTGCTCAGTTCACTTCCGGGTTACGCCGTTACAAGCATAAAAATAGACGGTGTAAAGCACGAGATTTCTACAGTTGAGGGCGTAACAGAAGACGTTCCCGAAATTGTTTTGAACGTTAAGGGCATTATCGCCAAGCTTCATGTTGATACACCCAAGAGCGTCATTATAGACGTAACAGGACCTCATGACATAAAGGCAGGAGATATTATTCCCGACGCGGACATAGAGATCCTGAATCCCGATCACCATATTGCTACTCTGGCAGAAGGCTCAAGATTCTTTATGGAGCTTACCTTTGACAGCGGTAGAGGATACGTATCTCAGGACAAGAACAAGCAGAATTTTGTTTCCACTCTCGGTGCAAATGTTAGTGCGCCTATTGGTACCATTTTTACAGACTCGATATTCACCCCCGTTTACAAGGTTGAATATAAGGTGGAGAATACCCGTGTCGGTAACATTACCGATTACGACAAGCTCACAATAAGAGTTCTGACAAACGGAACAATTTCCGCGCAGGAAGCAATCTCACATGGCGCCAAGATTCTCAACGAGCATCTCAACCTCTTTGTTAATATGTCGGATGACGCAAAGAACGCTGTCATCATGATAGAACGCAAGGAAGCTCAAAAGGGAAAAGTACTTGAGATGACCATTGAGGAGCTTGACTTGTCTGTTCGTAGCTTTAACTGCTTGAAGAGAGCAGGAATAGACAATGTTGAGGATTTGATTAATCATACCGAAGAGGATATGATTAAGGTTAGAAACCTTGGAAGAAAATCGCTTGAAGAAGTAATTCAGAAGCTTCATTTCTTAGGACTTGAGCTTAAGAAAGTCGAAGAATGATTTAAGTAAAATAGGAGGTAAAGGAAATGCCAGGAACCAGAAAGCTCGGCAGAACAAGCGCTCACAGAAAAGCAATGTTGAGAGGCATGGTAACATATTTGTTCGAGAACGGACAGATTGAGACAACTCTCACAAGGGCAAAAGAGCTTCGTGCTGTAGCAGAAGATATGATTACCCTCGCAAAGAAGAATACGCTTTCTTCTTACCGTGAGGCTCTTGGATATATCACAAAGGAAGATGTAGCTAAAAAGCTCTTCGACCAGATCGCTCCTTCTTATGAGAAGAGAGCAGGTGGTTACACCCAGATTTATAAGTTAGGTCCCCGTCGCGGAGACGCAGCTGAAATGGCTCTCATTAAGCTCGTTAGCGCAGACGAAAAAGAGGAGACCGAAGCAAAATAATTTATGAAGCAATAGCTTCATAGAAAAAACCGTTCTGATTTATTCAGAACGGTTTTTTGTGTCTTATGTAACATTGGATACTAACTTCATCTTGCAATCGGTGAAAAATGAAGTCTTGCATTTTCAAAGCGTGAGAGTAAAAGTATTGAAATAAAGAAGTTGTTGTGATATAATGAATTAGCTAAGGTTGAGTTCGGTTATACTGTTTAGTAAATTCTATAAAGGAAAATAGATATGAAAAAAATCAGATGGGGGATAGTCGGAGCAGGGAATATTGCGAGAAAATTTGCTGTTGCTATAAAGAACGTAGATGTAGCTGAGCTTTCTGCAATAGCTTCCCGTACGAAAGAAAAGGGCGAGCTTTTTGCTAAGAATTACGGAATAGAAACCGTATTTTCTTCATATGAGGAAATGGCGAAATCTGACAAGATAGACGCCGTTTATATTGCTACGCCGCATCCTATGCACGTCATCTGCGCGCAGCTTTTTCTCGAGGCGAAAAAACACGTGCTATGTGAAAAGCCGCTTTGTGTTAACGCAAAGCAGGCTATAAAGCTAAAGGCGTGCGCCGAAAGAAACGGAGTTTTTCTTATGGAGGCGATGTGGACGAGGTTTTTGCCCGCTATCAAGGAAATACAGAAGCTGATAAACAACCGAGAGATAGGAGAGATTTCGGGAATTAAAGCCGACTTTTGTTACGCAAGCTCTCCCGAAGAAGATATAAATATTTTTAGTAACAGTATGGCTGGTGGCTCGCTTTTAGACGTCGGAGTTTACACCTTACACTTTTCTTCAATCTTTTTGGGCGACGAGGTTGAGGTAATATCTTCTGTGGCTAACATGGGATATGGTGTTGACCTGCATACGAATATTCTCTTGAAATATAGAAACGGCGCCATTTCATCTATATCCTCAGCAGTCGAGATATATAAGCCGAGTGATGCGTATATTTACGGAACAAAGGGATACATATACGTCCCCGACTTCTACGGCGCAAGAGATTTTTATATTTGCAAGGGCGAGGGAAAGCGTCACGTAGAAAAGCTGCCGATTGGCGCAGGCTTTGAAGAAGAAATATACGAGGTATGCCACTGTATCGCGCAGGGAAAAACAGAAAGCGATATACTTCCGTTAAATAAGAGCATAAAAATATTAGAGCAGATGGACTTGATAAGGGAACAAATTGGATTAAAATATCCCTTTGATGATGAATAAACAAGGTGAAAAGTCTCTGTCGGGTAGGATACCAACAATAGAATGTAAACAAAAGTAAGCAAAACAAAGGAAAACAAATGCAATACAAGATTACAAACGGCGCCGTTTATTATGATAGCGATATGGTTCTTGAGAATATTGACGTCGAGATAAACGATAATGAAAAAATAGCTATAGTCGGTAGAAACGGATGTGGAAAGACCACTCTTTTAAAGGCTATAATGGGCGAGGTCGAGCTTGAGGAGGGCACGGGAGAGAACGAATTCCGTCTTACAAGGATAGGAAATCCTGAGATAAGCTATCTGCGTCAAGTTCCCTTTGAAGATGAAGACACTGCTATGATAGACGAGGTACGAAAGGTTTTTTCACCTCTTATAGAAGCCGAAGCCAAGCTCTCCGAGCTTGTCGCAAAAATGGAAGCGGGAGATGAAAGCTGTATTTCGAGCTTTACCTCGCTTAATGAAAAATATATCGCGGATGGCGGACTTCTCTATAAAAAAGAATATCTTACAATGATAAGAAAATTCGGCTTTACGGAGAGTGACGAGCAAAAGCCCTTGCGCGATTTTTCGGGTGGACAGCGCACGAAGATAGCTTTTATAAAAATGCTTCTCTCGAAGCCCGATGTGCTTCTTCTTGACGAGCCGACAAATCATCTCGATATAGAAACGATAGAATGGCTTGAGCAGTATCTGAAGAATTATAAATCCACGCTCGTTATAGTCTCCCATGACCGAATGTTCCTTGACAGGATAGTAAACAAGGTTTACGAGATAGAGTGGGGAGAAACGAAATGCTATAAGGGCAATTATTCCTCTTTTGAAAAACAAAAGAAGGAAAACTATATAAAGCAGTTGAAGGACCACGAATCTCAACAGGCTGAAATAGCGAGGCTTAATCGCTTGATAGAGCGCTTCAGATATAAGGCGACAAAGGCTAAAATGGTACAGTCGAAGATTAAGCTGCTTGAGCATATGAAGATAATATCCGCGCCTGATCGCTTCAATACGAAAACCTATCGCTCGGATTTTCAGCCGAGAATACAAAGCTCGCGGCAGGTATTAAATGCGTCGCATCTTGTTATCGGATATGAAAAGCCTCTTGCCGAGTTCAGCTTCAATCTTGAAAAGGGACAGAAATTAGGCATAATAGGGGGCAACGGGATAGGCAAATCCACGCTCTTGAAAACTCTTATGGGCAAGGTTCCCGCCCTTTCGGGAAATTATAGCTTCGGTTATAATACCGAGATTGCGTATTTCGACCAGCAATTAGCGCAATTAAGCGGAGATGATACTATATTCGATATTTTTGCGCGCGAATACCCAAGCTTGAACGACACTCAGGTGAGAACCGCGCTCGGCTCATTTCAGTTTACGGGCGGGGAGGTTTTCAGGACAGCGTCCACTCTGTCGGGTGGAGAAAAGGTGCGGTTGGCGCTTTGTAAAATTCTTTATAAATGCCCGAACGTGCTCCTTCTTGACGAGCCGACAAACCATATGGATATAATAGGCAAGGAAACGCTTGAGGACATTCTTGCAAATTATGAGGGGACTCTGCTCGTTGTCTCTCACGACAGATATTTTATAAGGAAAATAGCCGACAGACTGCTCGTTTTTTCGGATGGTAAATGCGAATATTTCGACGGCAATTATGAAGAATACGAGCAGAAAAGAGAAAGAGAAGCCGAGCAAGGCGCGCAGAACGAGCCCGATGCGCCAACGCAGAAAAAAGAGAAGCAGAGAAGCTTTTCACCTAAAAAAGAGCTTGATAAAAAGAAAAGGCGCATAGAAAGGTTAGAGCTTCTTATAGAGGAATGTGAAAAAAAGCGAGACGAGCTTTGCGCTATGACCGAGTGCGAGGACGTTTTCTCGGATTACGTGCGCCTTACCGAAATACAGTCTCAAATTGACGAGATAAAGGAGAAGCAAGCGCTTTACGAGGAGGAGTGGACAGAGCTTTCGCTTCAAATCGAAGAAGCAGAAGCTGACCTGTAAACTTTTATTTGCAAGCTAATAATAAAAAGGACAGAGAATTTGGCGTGATACTCTTAACAGAGTATCACGCAGTCAAATCCGTCTTCGACGGGTGAAATACACTTTTTGTGGATGAAATCGCTTTCGCGATGAAATCCTGCTTTGCAGGGGTGTATTTAGATGGATTTGATTTCATTCAAGGCAACACCTTGGATTTCATCTGAACGAAGTGAAGATTTCATCGTGGCATAGTCACGATTTCATTAAACCAACAGAAAAAGAGCAGACATACAAGATTTTTCGTCTTGCATGTTTGCTCTTATCATTTTTGCTTTTAAATCAACCGATTTCGGGGCAGTTGACAAAAACGCCGTCCGACTCGCTTGACTTTATAATAGCCTCTCTTAACGCCATAACTGCGAGAGTTTCCTTTTCGTCAAAGTCGATTTCGCCGTTTTCAAAGAACATAATGATTTTTCCTATAAGGTTCTTGAAGAAGGGAGAAGAAATCTGTCCGCCCTCTTCCACACCGTCCTTCGTAAGCGTAATAGCGAAAGGGTAGTCGGAGTGGTGATACATTTCTGCCTTTCTGCCGTCCTTGTATTCTACGTAGCAGGCGGTTTCAGCGTCATTCTTTACAGCCTTCGCGCCCAAGACGTCGGTGCCCATCGTCTTTATAACCATTTCAATCTGGTGAATAATGTATTCGTCCATCTTCTTGCCTGTGCCGCGCGTTACCACCTTTTCGCAGCTGCGAGCCGTATCTATCTCGTTTGCGTAACGCAGAGCCGAGGTAGAGAAGAACTTGATGTCATATTCCTTTGCGAGCGCGAAAATCTTTTTCGCTGTCTCAAGGTCGGGAGCAAAGGTCTTGTCGATGTAGATGCGCTTGCCCCTTGCGTAGGGGAAAGTCGCCTCAGCGAGCGCGAGATGCTGTTCAGGGTTGGAGGGAGAGAGAATAACGATATAATCGCTCTTTTCGCAAAGCTCCTTTGCGCTTTCGCACTGCGTAACGCCGAACTTTTCGCACCATTCGGCTGTCGTTACGCCGTCAACCTCGGAAACGTCCTTCATAGCCCAAGCGTAGCTTATCTCATATTCGAGGCCTGCGCCGTCACAGAACTCCTTTATCCAAGCGGGATAATTGTTGGCGTGCCATTCGCTGATGTAATAATCTATAAAACCTATTTTTTTCATAACGTAATTTCCTTCTTCTCAGCAGAGGATAAATAGAGGGTATCAAGAAGCTTTGCGCTTTCAAGAACGTTGTCTATATTGGAACGGTTCTTAACGCCTGTCTCGATGGATTCAAGGAAAGCCTTGTCCTCGTCAAGATACATATCGTTGAGCTCGTAATCGGGGTTGATGGTCTCGAGAGTTTCGCCGTCGTAAAGCTCGAATTTTCCACGATAAGAGAATCTTGCGCCCGCCTTGTCGCCCAAAATGTCTACAAACATTTCGTTCTGCTTGATATTCTGCGCCCAAGCGCCGTTAAAGGAAATGCTTGCCTTGTCTGTACGGATATATCCTGTAATGTAGTCGTCTACGTCGTTTGTTCCGTTTTCAATGTCGGAGGTGTCCTCAGCCCACATTCTTTCATAACGGTAGGACTTCATATCCTTTGCCATTTCATTGTAAGCGTCGCAGGTGACGTTCTTAAGCTTAGCGCCGCCGAGAATGTAGAGAATCAAATCGAAGAAGTGGATACCCCAGTCGATAAGAACGCCGCCGCCCGACTCCGCCTTCGTCGTAAACGCGCCGCCAAGTCCGGGAATGGAACGGAAGCTGCGGAACGAGCAGTAAACGTGATAAACGTTACCGAAGCGTCCGTTTCTTACGTACTCCTCAAGCAATTCAACAGACTTGTGATAACGGTTGCAGACACCGATATTGAGTATCTTACCCTGCTTGTCTGCTTCCTTTTTCATTTCGGTTGAGAGCTCGTAGTTTATGGTAATAGGCTTTTCGCAGAATACGTGCTTGCCTGCCTTCAACGCATCCATAGTTATTGTGTAATGCGAGTAGTTAGGAGTGAGAACGTAAACGGCATCAACCTCAGGGTCAGCCAAAGCTACCTTGTAGTCCGTGATTACATTTTCAACAACCTCAGGATAGGCGTCCTTCATTGCCTGAGCCTTTTCGATTATAAGGTCGCAGGCATACTTGATTTTGACACCCTCGATTGAAGTCAAGCTCGGGAAGTGAGATTGCTTAGCAATTCTTCCGCATCCGATTATAGCAATTGTTTTCATAATTGTAAATCTCCTATGTTTTTTATGGTAATTTCATTTTAGCATAATAATTTTTTATATTCAATAGCCATTTATATCAAAAAACATATCCATTTTCACTTTTTGTGGCGTTTTATCGAAAAAAACATATCACAAATAACTGTTTTTCTATTGATAATGTGAAAAGTATGTGCTATAATCATATCAGTTAATATATAAGGAGAGAAATATGCAAAATAATTATATTATTTCATATAGCTATATTTCAAATCCGCAGAGCCTTAAGGACTTTGAGCTTTATCAGATAGGCAGAATTTTTTGTAACGAAAACACCGTTTACGACAACCATTTTCATAAAAGCTATTATGAATTTACCGTTGTCACTGAGGGAGAGGGAACTCTTTACACGAACAATATGCCCGTAAAGGTTCAAAAGGGAGATATATATTTATCCTTTTTAGGAGACACTCACAGAATTGAGTCGAGCGTAAAGAATCCGCTTCAATACGACTTTTGCTCGCTGCACCCGAAGGATTCTGAATTACAGGCAAAGCTTTCCCTGCTCGGCAGTAGGCTTGTCTCTGCCGACAGCAGACTTTTCCACTCGAACAGAATTTCCTATCTTTTGCCCCTCGCGATAAATGAAATGAGCAATTTAGACAGGGATTTTGCGAAGGATATCGTCAACTCTGTTTTGTGGGAAATGACGGTATTTGCGGAGAGAATACTTAGCAAGAGCTTTTCCGAAAGCCTCGAGCAAATAAGCGACAAAAAAATACTCTGCTATCAGGTAATGGACTACATAAACGCAAATTTAGGCAGTATAACGGCGTTAAAGGAGTTGTCTCAAAGGTTCGGATATTCCTATAACTATCTGTCGGCTACCTTTAAAGAGGTAACCTCACAAAACCTTATAGATTTTTATAATATGCAGCGCTTAACCTTTGCAAAAGAGCTTATTTTGGAAAAAAAGCTGACACTTGAGGAGATAGCGAGGGAGGTCAATTTTTCCACCGCCTACGCTTTAAGCCGCGCCTTTAAAAAATATTTCCGCCTCTCACCTGCGCAGTACAGAAAACATAATGAGTAAAAAAGGGACTGCTTCGAGTGAAGCAGTCCCAAATTTAATGCTTTTTGTTTTGTGGCGATTATTCCAAAACGATCTTCTTGAAGACCTTTTTGCCCTTCTTGAAGACGATGCCTGCCTTGAGCGCGTCTGCGTCAAAGAGGGCTTTGATATCGGTTATCTTCTCGCCGTCGGCGCTGACACCGCCCTGTTCTACTGCGCGGCGCGCGTCCGAGCGTGAGTCTGCGAGTCCGCCTGCAACGAGCAGAGAAATGATGTCTGCCTTGCCGTCGGTGAGAATGTCGGCGTTTACGGTAACGGTGGGAATTTCAGCAGTCGCGCCGCCTGCAAAGAGGGCGCGAGAGGATGCTCTTGCCGCATTCGCTTCTTCCTCGCCGTGAACCAACGCCGTAAGCTCGTATGCCAGAATGTCCTTCGCCTCGTTTAACTGACTGCCTTCCCAGCTTGCCATTTTCTCTATTTCCTCAAGAGGTAAGAAGGTGAGGAGTCGCAGACACTTCATAACGTCGGCGTCGCCTACGTTTCTCCAATACTGATAAAATTCGTAAGGCGAGGTCTTGTTGGGGTCGAGCCAAACTGCGCCCGACTGAGTTTTACCCATCTTTTTGCCTTCGGAGTTCAAGAGAAGCGTGATGGTCATAGCATAAGCGTCCTTGCCGAGCTTCTTTCTTATAAGCTCGGTACCGCCGAGCATGTTACTCCACTGGTCGTCGCCGCCGAACTGCATATTACAGCCGTACTTCCTGAAGAGCTCATAGAAGTCGTAGCTCTGCATTATCATATAGTTGAATTCAAGGAAGCTGAGTCCCTTTTCCATACGCTGCTTATAGCATTCAGCCGAAAGCTTCTTATTGACGCTGAAGCAAGCGCCTACCTCTCGCAGAAGCTCAACGTAGTTGAGGTTTAAAAGCCAATCGGCGTTATTTACCATGATAGCCTTGCCGTCCGAAAAGTCGATAAAGCGGCTCATCTGCTTTTTGAAGCACTCACAGTTGTGCTCAATAGTCTCCTTGGTAAGAACCTGTCTCATATCGGTTCTGCCCGAGGGGTCTCCTATCATACCCGTGCCGCCGCCTATAAGAACGACAGGCTTGTTTCCTGCCATCTGAAGTCTTTTCATAAAGCAGAGCGCCATAAAGTGTCCGACGTGCAGACTGTCTGC
>JAZOCY010000004.1:0-2008 GCA_045596805.1 Eubacteriales bacterium
AGGGCGGGTTCGTCTATTTCGTGCTGCATTATCTTTCTTGAAATTTCATCAAGCTCGGTGGGCATTGAATTCATTTCGGTTTTTAGCAAGGCGCAGGCCTCGTCAACCAAATCTATCGCCTTGTCGGGCAAAAATCTGTCGGATATATATCTGTTTGAGAGAGTCGCGGCGGCAATAAGAGCGTTATCGTGAATTTTCACTCCGTGATAGACCTCATAGCGTTCCTTCAGGCCTCGCAGAATAGATATGGTATCCTCAACTGTCGGCTCATCTACAAGCACGGGCTGGAAGCGTCTTTCAAGCGCCGCGTCTTTCTCTATATACTGCCTGTATTCGTTTAAGGTTGTCGCTCCTATACAGTGAAGCTCGCCTCTCGCAAGCATAGGCTTTAAGAGGTTTCCCGCATCCATTGCGCCGTCGGTTTTTCCCGCGCCGACGATGGTATGCAGCTCGTCTATAAACAGTATAATTTTTCCGTCACTCGCTTTGACCTCGTTTAAGACAGCCTTTAATCTCTCCTCAAATTCGCCGCGGAATTTTGCGCCCGCGACAAGCGAGCCCATATCGAGCGAGAAAATTGAGCGATTTTTAAGATTTTCGGGCACATCGCCTCTTACAATACGAAGCGCAAGTCCCTCGGCTATCGCGGTTTTTCCGACGCCCGGCTCACCTATAAGGCAGGGATTGTTCTTCGTCTTTCTCGAAAGAATACGGATAACGTTTCTTATTTCGTCATCTCTGCCGATGACGGGGTCTAATTTGTGATTTTTAGCAAGCTCAACTAAATCCTGTCCGTATTTTTTCAGTACGTCGTAGGTGTCTTCGGGATTATCAGAGGTCACCTTGCGATTTCCTCTTATGCTTTTAAGCGCCGATAGAATCTTATCCTTTGTAATTTCGTGCTTTCTGAAAATTTCCTTTATAACGCGCGAGGGCTTTATAATAATGCCCAGAATGATATGCTCCACGGAGACAAATTCATCCTGCATTTTTTTAGCCTGCGCCTCTGCTTCGGCGAGCGCAGTGTCCATATCGTGAGAAACGTAGATTTTATCGGCTTCAGAGCTCGCTTTTACCTTTGGCAATTTTGAAATCGCGTCCTTTATCTCCTCCTTGAGAGACGGAAGTGAAACGCCTATATTTGTCATTAGCTCTGTCGCAAGCCCGTCCTGCTTATCAAGCAAGGCGTATAAAAGATGCTCTTGCTCTAACTGCTGATTTTCGTTTTGCGCCATAAGAGCTCTTGCGTTTCCTATGGCCTCTATGCTTTTTTGAGTAAAGTTTTGAATATTCATATAAAAGCCTCCTTTTAAAGAAAGTTAAATTATCTCGGGCGAATTTTGCAGATATTCTTCAAAAACGCGACTAATCTCGGCATAAGCAATTTTAGGATTATCTATTTTTGAAAAATATATCTTCATCGCCTTATCAAAAGCGCCGATATATTCTGCTATAAGCTCACCAAGCGTCGAGCTGTTCAGATTTGAATTAGCAGAATTTCCGTTAATTCTTAATTTTATTTTTCGGCAGAGCTTTCCACCCTCTATAGAATACTCTGTCGCTCCGATATATTTGCTCTCTATCTGCATCCACAGCTTATAGAACTGCATCATATATAAAATCAGAGTGTTGTTCTGAGTCCTCATAGAAACACGAAGCTCGCCTATCACGGGAAATTCGTTTCTGTAAAGCTCTACATTGTATTTTACCGTAGGATTGTATTTATACATCAAAGCCGAGCGCAAGGACATCATAGTATCGGACGGACTCACCATAAGACGCAAGGTACTGTGACCGTTCAGCAGCTCTTCTATTCTCTCAAATACAGCCCTAGTATGCTGCTCGGGGGTTACAAGCGAAAAATACTCCGCAAGAATCTGATTTATCATATTTGAGCGATTTGTATTCTTTTCGTACGCTAATCTGTCCACATACGCAACAATATCGTCATTTAATACTAATGAATATACGCTTTTTCCCATTTTAACCTCTTTTTATTTTAATTTAG
>JAZOCY010000005.1:0-6336 GCA_045596805.1 Eubacteriales bacterium
AAGACGTTCTGCCATGTTTTAAGGTGAGCAATCAGCTCCTCGTTTTTGTACGGGAATTTCAGCTTATTTCTTACAAACGGAGAAAGCTCGCCGTCAAATTCCTTGTCTGCAAGCGCATAACCGAACGTTCGTGTGATAGGCGCGAAATGCAATATAAAGCGATCTTCATTCTTAATTCTAATCTTTTGCGGCGCCCAAAGCAGGTCATCGTAAACAACGAGTGAAATCTTCACGTCTATGTTTTCCTTAGTCAATTCCTCGTCAATTCTGTTAAGTATGTTTACATACAAATCGGAGGGCAAATACTGCTGACATTTTTCACATTCGCAATGATTGTTAAATCCGTCACCTAACCAGAAGTGAAGGACGTCCGTCTCGGGAATTTGCTTACAATAATCGACTGCCGCCCCTGCGAGTGTTTCTATAACATACTCGGTGGTATAGCACAAATTTGTATTGGAGGTAATGTTAGTGAAAAGCTCTCTCTTTCCGTCGCGCAACGCGATATTCTCTCTGTACTTTTCGGGAAGCTCTTCAAGGCTTTTTTCCCATCGTCCTGGGGCTACGCCAAAGGGCTCGCTGGTCCATTTGTGTCCGCCGCCGTGATAAAGCAAGCCTCTGCGCTTTGTCTCGTGTATAGTATTGTCTCTTATGCCGGCAGCATCCTCGCGCGTAAAGGCTTCTCCCTCATACATAGAATTTGAATCGGTTTGATACCATCTCTTATAGATGCCGTAATACATATGATCCTGATTCAAAAATGAGTTCATTCCTATTTTAGGAAGCCAATCTATCATGTTCACTACGTTGTCATAGCTTGCAGTTCCTTCAATACACATTACGCGATGACGGTATGAGGGCTTCTCGAAAATCTGTATATCTACGTCCTTCAATTCACGAGTGGGAATCACTTCTCCGTTCTCGCCGGGTCTTATAAAACCGCAGCCAAGCTCACGCAGGAAGCGATATACGGCGATAAGCACGCTTCTCGCGTTTGTACCCGTTATGTAGCCTGCGTTCTTTTTCACGCTTATAGAAATACCGTCGTCAAATTTCGCGTCCTCTACCTCAGGCACGGGAAATTCGGGGGTATATCCAACCCATAAAACGTCTTTTCTTTCCGAATCGTGCTTCTTGCAATCCAAAATCATATAGTCGTTTGAAGGATCCATTTTGTTAAGATAGCGCTTAAGCTCTAACGCCGCAAAATCGGTTGTTTCATAGCTGCCTATCTTTGCAATCTTCCACATCATAGTTTTGTCCTCGCTTTTAAAAATGTTTTTTCGGAGCATCCTTAAATGACCGATAATTAATATAATACAGTTATTTACTGCATACGGTTATTTTATCATACAAAAATAGCGAAGTCAACATTTTTAAAGAACTAATTCGAATTTTTTCCTAAAAAACGCCCTTCTCCTTCATTCAAATTCAATATAGGAAAAAACGAAAAAAGCAAGAGTCTCTGTTCTTGATTTTTGAGAAAAAAATAAGCGACAGCTTAGTACAAGCGTAAAAAGCTGTCGCTTCGCTTTATTCAAAAGACTTTATTCGCTCACCTTTTCCGCATTCTCGACCGAAGCCGCATCTTCCTTCTTGCCGAGAAAATCGGGAATCTGCATTCCCGCAAGGCCAAAAACCTCATCAAGCGGAGGAACCGACTTCATCATGCCCGAAATAAAGTTAGCGGTAGATGTTTTTCCGTCAGCGCCCTGACCTCCGTCCCAAACGGTAACCTTGTCGATCTTGATGTTCTTAATAGCATCGACCTGAACGCGCATGAGATCCTCGAGCTTATCTGCAATAAGCATCTTAAGAGCGGCATCGGCATTTCCGCCCGCTGAGTTGATAATTTCAGCAAAGCCCTCTGCCTGCTTAGTAAGAATTTCCTGCATACCGCGAGCCTCTGCCTGCATTTTTGCGTATATAGCGTCAGCTTCACCCTGCGCGCGTCTGCGTACCTGCTCTGCCTCTGCCTCTGCTTCCAGCTCCATTTCCTTCTTTTTCGCTTCCGCGCGTACGATTATGTCAGCTTCGAGCGTTGCCTGTTCCTTTGCGCGTCTCGCCAGCTCTGCCGCCTGCTCCGCCGCATAGGACTCCTCGAGCGCCTTTGCCGCCTGTATTTTTTCAGCGGTTGTCGCTATCTTCAATGCCTCCGCTTGCTTTTCTTTAAGAGCAGCGTCTGACATGGCTATCTTCATTTTTGCTTCGTTTTCACCCTGAATAGCTACGGAATCAGCCTCAGCAACCTTAATACGCTGCTGCATATTTGCCTGCGCTTCGCCGATAGAACCGTCTCTTTCCTGTTCTGCCACGCTCTTTTTAGCGTCATTTATAGCTTTCGCGGCTGCTTCCTTACCGAGCGCTGCAATATATCCCGATTCGTCGCTGATATCGGTTACGTTTACGTTTATAAGGCGTAAGCCTATTTTCTTAAGCTCGGTTTCAACGTTTCCGCTTACCGCCTCCAGAAATTTATCACGGTCAGTGTTGATTTCCTCGATATCCATAGTAGCTATTACAAGGCGAAGCTGACCGAAAATTATGTCCTTAGACAGCTCCTGTATCTCTGAAAGCTGAAGTCCGAGCAGGCGCTCGGCCGCATTCTGCATAACGCCATCATCTGTAGAGATACCTACTGTAAATCTTGAGGGAACGTCAATTCTTATATTCTGTCTTGAGAGCGCGTTTTGCAAATCCACCTGAATGGAAATCGGTGTCAGGTCAAGATAAGCATACGACTGAAATACGGGAATTACGAATTCTGCGCCGCCGTGAATACACTTTGCGCTTCTTTTTGTGCCGTCCTTATTCTTGCCTATAGAACCGTACACTACCATTACCTTGTCTGATGGACATTTCTTATATCTCGAGCATACCCAGACAAGAAAGGAAACAAGTACCAAAACAACTGCCGAAACTAAAAATATTACTTCCGGATTCATAAAAATATACCTCCAAAAAATTTTTATATCAATAACCGATTATTCGGTTGTTGTACCAATATTATTTTCTTTTAACAACAAGCTCTGTCTGACCGCTGACTCCTACGACGACTATTTCCGCGCCTGTAGGAATAGCCTCTGCTTCATCGGTAACAGCACCTCTTTCAACATATGCGCCCTGCAGCATAATATTTACCTTTCCCGAGCCTCTTCTCCTCGGAGGAACTGTAAGATATACCTTTCCCGCTGTGCCTATTGCGTTTTTATTATCCAGATTTCCGTTGGATCGTAAGCCCATCAGCGCCTTAAACAAATACGCAAGCAGAAGCATCATAAGAAATCCGCAGGCGAGAGAAACTAGCGCCGTAAGCCACATTTGCGCGCCCGAACGCTGCATTATTATCGCAACCCAAGAAAAGACTACGAAAAACGCGACAATGCCTCTAAATGTAAGCAGTCTGAGTCCTCCCATTCCGCTTGCGGCATCAGAGCCTGCCTCGGCTTCATAAAAACCATCAGCATCGATAATATCGGGAGCGTCGTCGGCAATTTCTCCTATTTCTCCCGCATCTCCCAAGTCACCGTCAACTCCGTCGCCTATGCCCATAAAGGTAAGCACCGTTTGTATAAGAAGTACAAGAGTTGCGGGGATAGCTATACAGTAAAGCGCCTGTACGGCAAGCCCAAGTGAATTCCACCAATCTAACATATTTTATTTCCTTTCTCTAAAATTACTGTAACGATGAAAACATTTTTTCGGATACTTTACGCAGGCGTGACGCCGAATGCGCGTAAAGCATTATCTGCAAAACCACAACAAGCTGCCTTTTCGAGCCCGGTACACGCTCCTCATAATCCGAGAGAGCATTTTCTACAGCTTTTCTGACAGAATTCTCGTCCGTTATATTGATGTCGCAGTCTGTGGAGATGAGATCTACATATCTGTGATAAAGCTCGTCATCGCTTATAAGGGTTTCGCATGATTCTCCGTCTATAATACGTAAAAGCTCGCAGATGTTCTCTATTTGTAAAGCGTCCTTCAGCATATTTATGATTATTATTCGCGCAAATTGCTGTCTTGAATAGCTTCTTTTTATAGGCGGGCTTACAAATTTGCGCTTTACCCAGTTTTGTACTACGTAGGAATCAAGTCCTGTCATAATACACACCTGCGAAAGTGTAATTCCCCCTGCCGCAAATATTCCGTCAAAAAGCGTCCGAGAGCTATCTCTTGTAATCAGTGATACTTCTATCGCAGTTCCCGGAAACATTACTGCCATACATCAACCTCCTTCGCTTTATCTCTTGATAACATTATATCACACGGTCGCGTGATTGTCAATAGTAAACTCTTGATTGTTTCATTTTCGTGTTGTTATACAAATTTACATACAATTTTTATCACATTTCCACAAATCAGTTTATTTTAAAAAGAGTTTACAACCTATGCTTGAAAAACATATTTTTTAATGTTAAAATACAGTTATCTATGAAAAAGGAGGAGCCTAAGCGGGCTCGAACTAATAAGCGCACTTAGGCTACATAAAATGACCGAAAACGAAAAACAGGAAGCGGGGTATTTATACACGCCGTCGCCCGAGATGGTGGCGCACCGCTTCAAAATACAAGACGCCATTTGTGAATATAACAAGCTCAAGCCCTCCGCTTTAGAGGAACGCGCTGAATTCTTAAAAGGAATTTTAGGAAAAGTCGGAAAGAACGTCAACATTCTGCCGCCCTTTAAATGCGATTACGGCTATCATATAGAGATAGGAGATAATTTTTTCGCAAATTATAATTTCATCGTATTGGACGGAAATTACGTGCGTATAGGCAATAACGTATGGATAGCGCCAAACGTGGGAATTTATGCGGCAGGTCACCCCTTTGACCGTGAAGAACGTATAAACGGGCTGGAATACGCCTTCCCCGTTACAATAGGCGACAACGTATGGATAGGCGGCGGCGTTTCCATTATAGGCGGAGTAACTATCGGAAAGGACAGCGTAATAGGCGCGGGCAGCGTAGTAATCCGTGACATTCCCGAAGGCGTGCTTGCCGCGGGAAATCCCTGTCGGGTAATAAGACGTCTGACACCCGAGGACAAGGAAAAATACGTTCACGTAAAATAATACGAAGCAGCTTTTTTAGTTAGACACAAATTTACTTAAATGAGTCTATTTTAAGACGTAAAGGAGAAATAAAAATGCCGTATACGGAAAACTATGACGTTTTGGGCAACGACTGTGATTTGAACGATATGCTCCGTCCCTCCAAGGTGCTGAGATATATGCAGGAGACCGCAAACAGACAGATGAGCGCCTGCGGCCCGTCCTACAACGACCTTTTTAAAAGAGGTCTCGCATTCATATTAAGCAGAATAACTGTTGTATATTATGATCAGCTTCATCCGTTTGACAAAATTTCTGTAGAGACCTGGCCCTCTGAAAGTAAGAGCCTCGTTTTTCCGAGATTTTACAGAATAATACGCGATAACAAAACGGTTATGGAGGGCGCATCAAGCTGGGCGCTTGTGAATATAGAAAACCGTACCCTTGTAAGAGCCACCGAAATAGATCTCTCAAATTATCAATATGCCGAACCGCTTGAGCTTCCCTTGCGCTTTAAAATACCGAGTGAGCTTAATTTTGAGGAATGCAAGCCCCATACGGTTGAATATTCTCAGATAGACTGCAACCGTCATATGAACAACACAAATTACCCCGATATGCTATGCAACCGAATTCCCGACATAGAAGCTAAGGAAATAAAGAGCTTTTCGATAAACTTTCTCTCTGACGCCCCCTATAAAGAAAGTTTGAGGGTATTAAGATATGACGCGGCGAGCGAAAACGGTGAGAATACCTACTATTTCAAAACCTTAAAGGGCGACGCAACAAACGTAGAAGCAAAGGTCGTAACTAAAGCGATAAACTCCCTACAAAAAAGCGATTAGATTTTTAGGTCTAATCGCTTTATTTGTTTGGGGTATATAAGACTGATGCAATTTGGAAAATATAACAAACCTAAAACAACTCTTTCAAAGGTTTCCAGTTTTCATTTTGCATATATCAGAAAAACAAGCGAATGTCAATGTTATATTACTTGCACTCTATGGTTTACGACAAATTCGCTTTAAATGATATATTGCTATGCAATATGATATACTTGCTGCGCAAGTATGATGTATTTGCGTTGCAAATATAGAATTATATCCGTTCCCATCATACGCGAAGCGTATATCATCTGCGAAGCAGATATCATAGCGTCAGCTATATCACCCGTGACCGCAGGGAACGGATATAATTGAAAAGACTCAGAATTGTATACAATCCTGAGTCTTTTCTTGGTGGAGGCGAGGGGAATCGAACCCCTGTCCGAAAACCTCTTG
>JAZOCY010000006.1:0-22942 GCA_045596805.1 Eubacteriales bacterium
ACTCCTCATCCACCACTATCGTGGTCCCCCTTCTCCCGCAGGAGAAGGCTACTTGGTTCCTCGCTTTGCTCGGATAAATAAACTGTGCAAAGCTAAAGCTTTTTGGAACCACCAGCACTGCTGGTGGTTTTCGTTTAACAATGAAAAAAGAGATGCTATACTAAATAACATCTCTTTTTGTTTGCGGTTATGCCTGAATATGAAGCCCCTTTTACGCCTATTGTGCTTTTTTAAGCTCCTCATAAAAGTTAGCCTGAGCGAGCTGCATATAAGGCTCTACCCAAAGCATACCGATTCCCAACGTGAAGGCTGCGACGATTATCCAGCCGATAAAGCTGAGATGCAGACAGAAAAGGTCGAGCTTGTGTCCCTGCATCATTCTGCGGCTCTCGTCAAGACACTGAGTAGCCGTATATTCGGGGTGGTCGTTCATTATGTAAAACGCCATCGAATAGCTGTACGTCTTGACAATACCGGGTATTATAAAAAGCAGAGACCAAAGGAAAATATAGACCGTCTCTACTATGTAAAGAACGAGCGACTTGGTAAAGCGTTCTCCCTTAAAGCCCTCAAAGAGCCCTGCGACGTCTATCTCCTCTCGCCCTCTCGCTATTCCCAAAAAGACTCCCGCGTAGCCAAATAAAAAGCAGCCCGTGAATATCAGTCCTACTCCTATTGTGCCAAGCGCGCTCAAAATAACCGAAAAAACCAACGAAACGACCAGCGCCATCATCCATCTGCTGTTAAAAATGCCACCGCCGAGCTGCTCGCGCGACTTTTTTCTTATATCATAATTGCTTAACATAAAAACCTCCGTGTTGTTTTTTATATATACATTTTATCATAGATATTATTTTTTATCAATAGTTTTTTGTTTTTTCCCACTTCAATCAATGCCGAATCTTTCGGGCATTTTTCTTTTGTGAGCCGATTGCGCGTGCATTTTTTCTATTTTTTTACGCGCCTCGTCCGACTCACATTCGCCGTTTATGATATAATTGTCAAGCTCGGCGTAGCTGAAGCCGAAGTTGTCCTCGTCGGTTTTTCCCGTAAGACCGTCTGACGGCGCCTTATAGGCGAATTTCTCGTCGAGGCCGAACTCCTTTGCAAGCGACGCGCCAAGCTCCATTACCTCCGTACAGGTGAGGCTGGCTATCGGGTTTAAGTCATACGCGCTGTCTCCCCATTTCGTCGTCCAGCCGATAAACGCCTCGCTCGCGTTCCCCGTTCCTATAACTCTGTATCCGAGCGTTTGCGCTATTGCGTAAAGAGTCGTCATTCGCAAGCGTGGCGGAATATTCGTCCGCGCCTGCCGCGCTATCTCAAGCGAGGTCTTTTTTTCTATCTCGGCGCAAAGAGAGCTGAACGCGCTCTCTATATTTACCGTATAGTGACGAAGAGAGAGCTTCTCTACGATTTCCATCGAATCGGCAATGTCGGCCTGCTCTCCGTTTGGCATCATAACGCCCACGACGCGCTCGCCCCACACCTTTTTCGCAAGCATAGCGACAACTGTGCTGTCCTTTCCTCCGCTTATTCCAAGCACAACGCCCTCGCAGCCCGTTTCTCTTTTATATTTTTCAAGCCACGCGAGTATCTCTTCCTTGCTGACGCAAGCTCTTTTCTTTAGACTCATATTTTTCTCCTGAAAAAATTTTTTCTCGCTTAAAGTATATCACAGCTTTTTTGTCAAGTCAACAGAAAACTGACATTTGCGCCCCTTAATGCTTCTATCCATATTTTTGCTTTTCGCATATAATGAAAGTGTCAGTATCAAATAAAGGAGTATTGATAATTATATGAAAATTTTAATAGTAGGCGGCGATTGCCGTCAATGCGAGATAGGAAGGCGTTTTATTGCGCGTGGAGATTCCGTCTCCACCTTCGCGCTCGACTTGCCGATAGAAAACGCTTTGCCGAAAGAAAATATGACCGACGCTCTCGCCGACGCTGATACCGTTATTCTTCCGTTGCCTCTGACAAGAGACGGAATTTATATAAACACCCCCTTTTATTCGGGAGAGAAAATAACGCTTGACGAGCTTTTTTCGCTTTCGCCGAAAAATACGCTTCTGCTTTGCGGAAAAATGCCCGACGCTCTGCGTGAAAAGGCAAAGAGCCTGAAGCTGCGCTTCGAGGATTATTACGAAAACGAGCTCTTTTTAAGCGAAAACGCCTATATCACCGCCGAGGGCGCTTTGTTCCTCGCTATGAAAGAGCTGAATATCACAATAAAGAATTGCCCCGTTCTGATAGTGGGCGGTGGCAGAATCGCAAAGAGCCTTTTCCTCTTGCTCTCGGCTATGAACGCAAGAGTCTGCTTTTGCGCGAGAAACGATTATGATTTAAGGTGGGCAGAGGCGCTCGGCGCAAAAACGCTCGACCTCGCGTCCGACACTGAGGATATAGAGAGGGCGGTAGAAAAAAGCAGAGTGATTTTCAACACCGTGCCTGTCGCGGTAATTCCCGACTGCGCGCTTGAAAAGGCAAAAAAAGAGCTTATATACATAGAGCTCGCGGGAGACGAGTCGCTTATAAGCCCCGTCCTCGTAAACAAAGGGATATACACCGTCTGCGCCAAGGCCCTTCCGAGCAAATACGCCCCCTACAGCGCGGGCGTTCTGCTCTATGATACTATATCCGATATTTTAAAACAAAAGAAAGGAGAAAAAGAATGATAGGATATGCTTTTTGCGGCTCGTTTTGTACTCTTTCACACTCGCTCGCGGCAATGAGGCAGCTCTGCGCCGACGGCTACGAGATACAGCCGATAATGAGCGAAAAGGTCTATGAGACCGACACTCGCTTCTGGCGCGCAAAAGAATTCAGAGAGGCGGTAAGCTCGCTCTGCGGAAAAGAAATAATACACACCATAGTGGACGCCGAGCCGCTCGGTCCTCAGATAAGACTCGACGCTCTTATAATCTCCCCCTGCACGGGAAACACTCTCGCGAAGATAGCGAGAGGGATAACCGACTCGTCGGTGACGATGGCGGCGAAGGCTCATCTTCGCTCGGACAGAACCACCCTGATTTCTCTCGCCTCGAACGACGCGATGTCGGCTAACCTCTCTAATATAGCCCAGCTTCTTCTACGCAAAAACGTTTTCTTCGTGCCTATGAGACAGGATGACCCAAAGGGTAAGCCCCACTCGCTTGTGGCAGATTTCACTCTGCTACCCGACAGCCTCGACTGCGCTCTCAAAAACAGCCAGAGATTGCCTCTGTTTTTATAAGGCGTCTTCATAATCGGCTTTTGTTCAAAAAGCCTTTCAAAAAACTCGGATTTCTCTGCATAATAACTTGGTATAATAAATTGGGCTGCCTCAAATGAGGCAGCCTCTTTTGCGTTTAATTCCTTTTTCTCTTTCTTCCGAAAAGCTTCTTTTTCGGACGCTCTATATTGTACTTTGTCAAAATACTTGGCTCGTCTTCATTAATCTTTATCTCATACTCGGGACAGCAAAGCAAAAAATAATCGCATTCGTCACAACAGCACTCAAAGCCTTGCTCTCCGTTTCCAAGACAAACGTCAGGCTCTCCGGGCGTGAGCTCTATTCCTGTAACGTCTATCACCTTTTTAGGAATTTTTATTCCCATAATTATCCCCCCGTATATAAAAAGTGCGTCCCAAAAGGAACGCACCGAAAAAATGTCTCCCCTTTGCCTGTTGTCACACAAATGCTCTCTCAACGAAGGTATGAGAATAAGGAGAAAACACTTTTTACCAAAAGTATTTTCCCTTCGTCGAGAAAGTATATGCAATTTGTGCGACAAGTATATTTTACCACGTTTGTGTCAGTTTGTCAATAAAGCTTGATAATTTGCCAAAAAATATCGGCTTTGTATTTATTTTTTCGTCTTTTTATAGCAGAAAAGCTTTGTGCATTTTGCGCCCTTTTGCTGTCTTTGTCGGTCTTTTTGTTTGTATATGCCTACAAAATTACAAAAAGTTTTGTAAAAGTATTGACAAATAAGCAAAAAAAGGGTATAATAATTATCAGTTAGCAATGGCTAACTGCACGGTGAAACTTTTGCTCGTTAGGAGGCTGTAAAATGAATTTGAGAGAAGCTCAGGACGGAAAAGAATACGTTATACGCAGTATCGAGACCGATGACGATGAGCTTAACGCCTTTCTCTTTTCTCTCGGCTGCTACGAGGGAGAGACTATCACCGTGGTTCGCCATTTAAAAAGCGGCTGTGTTGTTGCCATCAAGGACGGAAGATACAGCATTGACAATCAGCTCGCCCAAGCTATTACTATTATATAAATATACAGCTCGCTCAGCTATGAAAGCTGCGGCGAATTGTTTTTAGCCCTTCGGTTAGCGACGGCTAACCGAGATAAAGTGAAGAGTCTGCTTTAAGAAAGCCAAAAGAACACAGGAGGACATTTTATGAGAATTGCCTTAGCGGGAAATCCCAATAGCGGCAAGACCACAATGTATAACGCTCTGACGGGCAGCAGCGAAAAGGTCGGAAACTGGGCAGGTGTCACAGTTGACAAAAAGGAACGCCCAATAAAAAAGAGCTTTTGCGACGGAGATACAACTCTTATCGCCGTTGACCTGCCCGGAGCGTATTCCATGTCCCCCTTTACAAGCGAGGAAAGCATTACGAGCGATTACGTCAAGAACGAAAATCCCGACGTGATAATAAACATCGTAGACGCCACAAATCTGAGCAGAAGCCTTTTCTTTACGACACAGCTTCTCGAATTGGGCGTGCCGACGGTTATAGCTCTGAACAAAGCGGACGTTAACAGAAAAAAAGGTAACAAAATAGATTCTGCCTCTCTTTCCGAAAAGCTCGGCTGTCCTGTCGTGGATACGGTCTCGACCTCGTCGGAGGGACTTAAAGAGGTCGTGCGCGTTGCCGTTTCTCTTTACGGGAAAAAGCAAAGCTCTCCCTACGTTCAAAAATACGTTGACCTCTCTGACAAAAAATCCGTTCTTCTCGCCGACCGCAAGCGCTTTGAATTTGTAAAAGGAACGGTTAAAGAGGTCGAGCGACGCAAGGTGCTTACGTCAAGTGAAAATGTAGGGGATAAGATAGACGATATTCTTACGAACAAGTGGCTCGGTATTCCTATCTTTGCGCTGATTATGTGGGCTGTTTTCTGGATATCTCAGGCCGGCCCCGGCGCCTGGCTTGCCGAGGGTCTTGACATAGGGGACACTCACCTTTGGGGCTTGGTTGACTGTATCGCTTACTTCAAAGGCTTTGTATCAGGTCTTTTAGAGGGAGCAAACGGGCTTTTACAGGCATTCTTGCTTGAAGGCATTATCGAGGGCGTTTCCGCCGTTGTCGGCTTTCTCCCTCTCGTTATGGTTATGTACTTTCTCATCGCTCTGCTTGAGGACTGCGGCTATATGGCTCGCGCGACGGTAGTGCTTGACCCCATTTTCAAGCGTGTCGGTCTTTCGGGAAAGTCGGTCATTCCCTTTGTTATAGGAACGGGCTGCGCTATTCCCGGCGTAATGGCCTGCCGTACCATAAAAAATGAGCGTGAAAGACGCGCGACGGCAATGATAGCTCCCTTTATGCCCTGCGGCGCAAAGCTTCCCGTTATCGCTCTCTTTGCAGGCGCTTTCTTCGACGGCGCCGAATGGATAGGTACGGCTATGTACTTCGTTGGTATTTTTATCATCCTGCTCTGCGCGCTTCTCGTAAACGCTCTTACGGGTAACAAGGCAAAAAAATCCTTCTTTATCATTGAGCTCCCCGAATATAAGACTCCCTCTCTCCGCCTTGCGTTAAAGTCGATGCTTCAGAGAGGACGGGCGTACATAGTAAAGGCGGGAACTGTTATTCTCGTTTGTAACTTCATAGTTTATATGATGCAGACATACACCTGGACCTTACGAATTGCCGAAAATCCCTCCGACTCCATACTCGCCTCTGTTGCTACGCCTGTCTCTTATATCATCGCTCCTATCGTCGGAATAGCTCTCTGGCAGCTTGCGGCGGCGGCTATTACGGGCTTTATAGCAAAGGAATGCGTTGTCTCAACTCTTGCTACTGTCTTCGCCTTTGAGCATCTTATCGGCGACGAGCTTGAATTGATTGGCGACGTAGGCTCTATGAGTATGGGCGGCATTTCCTCAGCGGCGGCGCTCGCCTTTCTTATGTTCAACCTCTTTACTCCTCCCTGCTTTGCGGCGCTCGGCGCTATGCGCTCCGAGATAAAGAGCAAAAGGTGGTTTTGGGCAGGCGTCGGGCTTCAGTTCTCTGTCGGTTACACGGTAGCCTTTCTCGTTTTCTTCTTCGGAGCTCTATTCACTCACACCTCGCTTGGCGAGGGCTGGATGCCCTTCGTCGGCTGGGCAATAGTATTATTTATTATTGCCATATTTACTTCTCTTATTATCAAAAAGAAGCGTGAGCAAAAAGCCGAAGCGTCTGTTAAATCAAAAACAAAGGAAGGCGAGTTAATAAAGCGATGAAGGATATAATAATCGTTCTTTTCATAGTAATAGTAATAGGCGCAGCCCTCCTCTATCTCATTCGCGCTAAGCGGCGCGGAGAAAAATGCATAGGCTGTCCCTACTCAAAGCAATGCGGCGGCAGCTGCCACTCCGCCGAAAAGACAGAAGAAAACGAAAAAAAGCAAAATTACTGATTCTTTGAAAAGTTTTAATTCAACGCAGCAAAAGCCTCGACTAAACGTCGAGACTTTATTGTTGTATAACGAAAACCACGCGATAGTCGCGTGGTTCAAAAGAGGTTAACCGATGAACATAACAAGAAATGCGTTCTCATAAACTTTTATTTTTGCAAGTCCGCAAAGTTAGTGTCTAAGCCTTCTCCAGTGGGAGAAGGGGGACCACCGAAGGTGGTGGATGAGGTGCAATTTAATTTTACACGGAGCGAAAAGACACCTCATCCGTCACTCGCAAAGCTCGTGCCACCTTCCCCCGCTGGGGAAGGCTTAATTAAACCCGTTTACGGGTAGCTAGGAACAAATGCGTGGCTGGCAGGCCAATCTAAAGCGCACTTGTGCGCCGCCAGTAGTATTAGGGCTATGCCCGAAACTGAAATCCCCCCCGTTTTAGCGTGATGTCCTTAACGGACAAATCACACAGTCAAATCCGTCTTCGACGGGCGAAATCCACCTATGGTGGGTGAAATCGCTATCGCGGTGAAATCCTGCTTCGCAGGGTTGTTTTTAGACGGATTTGATTTCATCCAAGGGCTTGTCCTTGGATTTCATCTGAACGAAGTGAAGATTTCATCGTTGCTGTGCAACGATTTCATTAAACCAACAGAAAAAGAGATAACATTTCGGCTACAAACCGATTTGTTATCTCTTTCTGTCGTTATAAGGGTTTGGGCTTAGCCCATAAAGTATTTGACCAGACAAATGCGATGCTCGCACTTAGCGGTATTTTCAAATTCTCCGCTAAGAATATCACACATTACGGGGGGGATTTTTATTTAATATTGTCGAGAGGTCTCTTTGTAAGGAAAGGACAAGGGAGATTTGACAAAGCATAATGTAAATTAAAGTTTACTATGCGTTTTCCTCAAGCGTTTTTTTGTACGCGAGGAAGTCCTCGTAGCTTTCACTTCTGTCTATTATCCCTTCGGGCGAGAGCTCTATAATTCTGTTAGCGACGGTGTTGACAAGCTCGTAGTCGTGAGAGGAGAAGAGAATGTTTCCCTTGAAATCAGAAAGACCGTTGTTTACCGCCGTAATTGATTCGAGGTCGAGATGGTTCGTCGGCTGGTCGAGTATGAGCGCGTTAGAGCCGAACAGCATCATACGCGAGAACATACAGCGCACCTTTTCGCCACCCGAAAGAACGTTTACAGGCTTGAATACGCTGTCGGCAGAGAATAACATTCTTCCGAGAAAGCCGCGCAAATACGTTTCGGTCTGGTCCTTTGAATATCTTCTCATCCAGTTAAGAATACTGTCGTTAGAGTTGTTGAAGTATTCGCTGTTGTCGTGTGGGAAATAGGAGGTCGTAATGCTGACGCCCCACTTGAAGCTGCCACTGTCGGCCTGTTCCTCGCCCATAAGGATGCGAAAAAGCGCAGTCACGGCAAGCTCGCTTCCAACGAAGGCAATTTTATCGCCGTGCTTTACGTAGAACGAGAGGTCTTTAAAGAGAGGCGTGCCGTCTGGGCCGTATTTTGTCAGCCCGTCGAGCGAGAGAATATCCTTTCCCGCCTCTCTGTCCATATCAAAGCCGATAAAGGGATAGCGTCGGGATGAGGCGGGTAATTCCTCGACTGTGAGCTTCGAAAGCAGCTTTCTTCTTGAGGTCGCCTGTCTTGATTTAGATTTGTTTGCGGAGAATCGGGAAATAAATTCCTGAAGCTCTTTTATTTTTTCCTCGTTTTTCTTGTTCTGCTGCTTTATCATTCTCTGAATAAGCTGGCTCGATTCATACCAGAATTCATAGTTGCCCACGTAGAGCTTGATTTCGGAATAGTCTATATCGACAATATTCGTGCAAACGTCATTTAAGAAATGACGGTCATGAGAAACCACCAAAACAGTGCCGAAATAGTCGGAAAGGAAGTCCTCAAGCCAGATAACAGCGTCGATATCGAGACCGTTTGTCGGCTCGTCTAACAGAATTATATCGGGACTTCCGAAAAGCGCCTGCGCGAGCAGGACCTTCACCTTTTCGCCTTCGGTAAGAGCAGACATCGGCGAATAAATAATATCGGCGCAAAGCCCGAGTCCCTGAAGCAGCTTTGACGCATCCGACTCGGCTTCCCAGCCATTCATTTCGGCGAATTCCGCTTCAAGCTCGGATGCGCGAAGCCCGTCCTGTTCGGAAAAGTCCTCCTTCAAATAGAGGGCGTCCTTTTCTTTCATAATATCATACAGCCTTTTGTTGCCGTAAATTACGGTGTCAAGCACGGTAAACGAGTCAAAGGCAAAGTGGTCCTGACGCAGAACCGACATTCTTACGGTGTCGGGAATAGAGACCTCGCCCTTCGTCGGCTCAAGCTCGCCGCAGAGGAGCTTGAGAAAGGTCGATTTTCCCGCGCCGTTCGCGCCGATAACGCCGTAGCAGTTGCCCTTTGTAAATTTCAGATTGACGTCCTTGAACAGTACCTGCCCGCCAAACTGAAAGCTTAAATCGGTTATTGTAATCATTTATCTTTTCCAATCTTCAGTAATAAAAAACGAATAAAGTATATTTCATAAGAACACGCCTCGCTTAAATGCGTGTTATCCTTAATGGAGAACACGCATCGAGATAAATCCCTTGCGGGATTTTCGATATGTTTTGCATACCTCGCCACAGGCGAGATATACAAAACCCGATATGTGCTTACGCACTCGATATGTTTGCTTCGCAAACGAGGGATTTATCTCATATCGAATTGGCGCAAAGCGACAATATATCGAGCCTGAGCGTAGCGAAGGCATATCGAATTCGTCTTTCGTGAGCATATTTTACGAAAGTGAATATATCGGCAAAAGAAAAAACAAGAAAAGAAGAGAGAGTAGTACTGAGGTAAAACTCCGTTAAGCTCTCTCTTCTGCTTTCTATGAGTTATATTCTTTGCCTTTTAAGTTATCCCAGCTTTGCGAGGGCGGCGTCTAAGGCTTCCTTGGTCGCCTTGTATTTTTCGAGCTTCGCTCTTTCGGCGGCGATTACCGCTTCGGGCGCTTTGGAGGTGAAGTTCTCATTGGAGAGCTTCTTTACAAGACGCTCGATTTCGCCGTTGTTCTTTTCTATTTCGGCATTAAGACGCGCGCGCTCCTTGTCGAAGTCGATAACGTCTGCCATAGGAATATAGAAGGTAGCCGAGTCGGTTACTATATTAACGGCGTTTTCGTCGCTATAGCTGTTTTCTACATTAAGCTCGGATACTCCTGCGAGCTTCTCAAAGAATACGGACGCGCCCTCAAAGAGAGAAGCATACTTTGTAACAACAAAGAGCTTCGCCTTCTTTGAAAGAGGAATGTTCATTTCAGCTCTGCGAGCGCGTATAGCCTTAATAGAGGAAATTATCTTTTCAAGATTGCTTTCTTCTTCGGGGAAGTCGAGAGACTCGTCATATACGGGGAACGCGCTTATCATAATACTGCTGTCAGAATGAGGCAGGCTCTGATAAATTTCCTCAGTTATAAAGGGCATATAGGGGTGGAGTAATTTGAGAATGCCCGTCAGGACGTAAACCAGCACGTGAGACGCTGTGCGCGCTTCCTCTGTGCCCTTATTCTGCAAGCGTCCCTTGCAAAGCTCTATATACCAGTCGCAGAAGATATCCCAGGTAAAGTCATAGATAAGCGAGAGGGCAATGCCAAGCTCGTAGTTGTCTATTGAAGCGTTTACCTGCTTTGCAAGCTTGTTGAAGCGGGAAACTATCCACTTGTCCTCATCGGCAAGCAAGGAAACGTCGGGCAGAGCGCAGTCCTCGTCATCGTCCGAAAGATTCATAAGCACGAAGCGCGAAGCGTTCCAGAGCTTATTCGCGAAGTTTCTCGCGCTTTCAATCTTCTCGTCCGAGAAGCGCATATCGTTTCCGGGCGAATTTCCCGTCGCGAGCGCAAAGCGAAGCGCGTCGGCGCCGTACTGCTCTATTATCATAAGAGGGTCTATGCCGTTTCCAAGCGATTTGGACATTTTTCTTCCCTGCGCGTCGCGCACGAGACCGTGAATAAATACGGTGTCGAAGGGAACCTTGTCCGTGTTCTCGATAGCGGAGAAAATCATTCTCGCTACCCAGAAGAAGATGATGTCGTAGCCTGTTACAAGCACGTTTGTGGGATAGTAGCGCTTTAAGTCCTCCGTTTCGTCGGGCCATCCCATAGTAGAGAAGGGCCAGAGCGCAGAGGAGAACCAGGTGTCAAGGACGTCGTCCTCCTGTCTCATAGGCTTTTTACACTTGGGACAGACGGCTTCCTTTTCCTTTGTAACCGTCATTTCACCGCACGCGTCGCAGTAGAAGGCGGGTATTCTGTGTCCCCACCAGAGCTGTCTGGAGATACACCAGTCGTGTACGTTTTCCATCCAGTTCGTATACGTTTTTGTAAAGCGCTCGGGCTCAAATTTGACCTCGCCGTTGAGAACCGCGTCAAGCGCAGGCTTCGCGAGAGGCTCCATTTTTACAAACCACTGATTAGAGGTCAGAGGCTCTACGTTGGTCTTACAACGGTAGCAGGTACCTACGTTGTGCGTGTAGTCCTCGATTTTTACAAGGAAGCCCTCTTTTTCGAGGTCCTCTACGATAACCTTTCTCGCAGCCTCACGGTCAAGTCCGTCATACTTGCTATTCGGGAAATTTATAGTAGCGTCGTCGTTTAAAACGCGAATCGTTTCAAGATTGTGTCTCTTTCCTACCTCAAAGTCGTTGGGGTCGTGCGCGGGAGTTATCTTAACGCAGCCCGTACCGAATTCCATATCAACGTAATCGTCGGCGACAACGGGAATCTCTCTGCCTACCAAGGGAAGTATGAGCTTCTTTCCTACCAAAGACGTGTAACGCTCGTCATTCGGGTTTACGGCGACAGCGGTATCGCCGAGAAGCGTTTCGGGACGTGTGGTAGCAATATAAACATAGCCGTCTGTGTCCTTTATAGGATAACGGATATGATAGAAATGTCCCGCCTGCTCGGTGTATTCGACCTCTGCGTCACTGAGTGCTGTGATACAGTGAGGGCACCAGTTGATTATACGGTTTCCTCTGTATATAAGCCCCTTGTTATAGAGGTTTACGAATACCTCCTTTACCGCTCTCGAGCAGCCCTCGTCCATAGTGAAGCGCTCGCGACTCCAGTCGCAGGACGAGCCGAGCTTTTTAAGCTGATTTATAATGCGCGAGCCGTACTGATTTTTCCAGTCCCAGACGCGTTCAAGGAATTTTTCTCTGCCGAGGTCGTAGCGCGTAAGGCCCTCGTTTACACGGAGATTCTCTTCAACCTTTATCTGTGTCGCTATGCCCGCGTGGTCGGTGCCGGGCACCCAAAGCGTGCTATAGCCCTGCATACGCTTCGTACGGATTATAATGTCCTGCAAGGTCTCGTCGAGGGCGTGTCCCATATGAAGCTGTCCCGTTACGTTAGGAGGGGGAATAACTATCGAAAACGCTCTCTTGCTTTTGTCTGCGTCGGGCGCAAAGTATCCCTTTTCGCACCAATCGTTGTAAATTCTCTCTTCGAAATCACGGGGAGAATATTTTTTGTCAAGTTCTTTTCTCATTTCAAAATCCTTTCGGTATTTGTTACTGTGTAAACGTGGGGCAGGTCAAAACAAAAAGCCCGTCCCCAAAAACAGGACGAGCATAACCCGCGGTACCACCTGAATTCGCGTAAAGCGCACTCAACCTCTTTAACGCAGAGATGCGTCGGAGTCTAATCGGCGAAAGCCTTTCTTTCCGAGACTCAAAGCTACCTTCACCCGCAATCGCGCGCGGACTCTCACCCACCGTCCGTTCTCTTTGCCGCTATACAGGCTACTCCTCTTATCAAAGCCAAGCATATTTTAACATATAGAAGAAATTTTGTCAAGAGGCATTTTTTATTTATTTGCCCGAATAAGAGGCTCGGCGAAAAGATGGGAAGAAAAAACGGTTGAAAAACCGTGTTTCCGTACAAAATGCTATTGACTAAAGAGCAAAAATTTGATATAATTATCATGAAAAATTATCACCTGAAAACGAGGAAAAAAGGAGGCGTTTAAAATGTCAAAAAGCGTGAAGGAAATATTGAACCTTATTAAAGAAAACGGGATAAAAATGGTGGACTTCAAGATGGTCGATATAGACGGTAGGTATCGCCACGTTACTATCCCCGCAGAGAATTTTTCGGAGGAAACCATGAAAAGCGGAATAGGCTTTGACGCGTCAAACTACGGCTACGCCGTGGTAGAGAAGAGCGACATGGTCTTTATCCCCGATTTAGATACGGCAGTCATTGACCCCTTCTGTTCTATCCCCACTCTTTCGATGACGGGAAACGCTATGATAATCGACACGCCCGAAAACCGACCCCTTGCTCAGTACCCCAGAAACATCATCAAGGCGGCAGTTCAGTATATGAAGGCTTCGGGAATTGCCGACACTATGAAAATACTTCCCGAATTTGAGTTTTATTTGTTCGACGACGTCACTTGGAACGTGTCGGGCAATTACGTAGGCGCGTCTGTCGACGCGAGTCAGTCATATTGGAACAGCGACACCGAGGGACACGGAGTTGTCGTACCGAAGCAGAAGAATTATCATATTGCAAAGCCCTTTGACACCTCGTACGAATGTCGCAGCGAGATGTGTATGCTTATGAAGGATATGGGCATTGAAATAAATTACCATCACCCCGAGGTAGCCGCTTCGGGACAGTATGAGATAGAGCCTCAGCTTGGCGAGGTGCTTCATATGGCAGACGCTACGATGATGATAAAATATATCATTCACAATACCGCTTTGAAGCACGGCAAGAGCGCGACCTTTATGCCGAAGCCCATTTACGGCGAGGCGGGAAGCGGCATGCACGTGCATATGCTTCTTTTCAAGGACGGCGAGCCTGTTTTCTCGGACGACAACGGATATGCTCACCTTTCCGAGACGGCGCATTATTTTATGGGAGGACTGCTTAAGCACATATCCTCGCTCTGCGCTATTACAAACCCCTCGACGAACTCGTTCAAGAGACTTATCCCGGGCTTTGAAGCGCCTGTGACGGTAGGCTACGCAACGTCAAATCGCTCGGCGGTCATTCGTATCCCCGCATACGCAAAATCGCCCGACAAGCGCCGCTTTGAGCTTCGTAATCCCGACGCGACCTGTAACCCGTATTTCTGCTATGCGGCTATCCTTATGGCAGGTCTTGACGGAGTTAAGAACAAAATAGATCCTCACGAAAACGGCTGGGGCCCATATGATTTCAACCTCTTCCATCTTCCTGAGGAGGAGAAGGCGAAGCTGAAGGGACTTCCCGCCTCTTTGCCTGAGGCGCTTGACGCGCTTGAAGAGGACCACGAGTATCTTACAGTCGGAGGAGTATTCCCCGAAGATCTCATAAAGAACTTTATTAAGGGCAAGAGAGCGGAATGCGCCGAGATGTCGAAGATTCCTCATCCTGCGGAATTTGATAAATATTATAATAGCTGACAATTTGCCACTTTAACGGCTTGTCGTTTCGACGGTTGACTTTTCGGAGGCCCGTCGATTCGGCTTTTGCCGAAAAGGCGAGTTCTATGCAGTTTTTACTTACAGCAGAAGAAAGAGAATAAAATGGAGCAAATAAAGGAAATTCTTTTATGCAAATACGGTGAGATAGTGTTAAAGGGGGCGAATCGCTCGACCTTTGAGGCTATGCTCGTAAAAGAAATAAAGAAAAGAGCCTCGCAGTACGGAGTTTTCAAAACAAGCCATCTGCAAAGCACGGTATATATTGAGCCTCAAAACGACACCTGCGACCTTGACGGAATGTTTGAATGCGCGAAAAAAATCTTCGGCATTTCGGGCGTCACGCGCGCCGCTGTAGCCGAAAAAAATATGGAGAGCATTCTCTCTACGGTAAAGAGCTATCTTCCCGAAAAGCTTTACGGAAAGCGCACCTTCCGAGTTGACGCGAAGCGCTCGGATAAGCTTTTCCCTATGAAGTCGCCCGAAATTGCCGCCGAGGTCGGAGGCGCTATACTTTCGACAGTTCCGAAAATAAAGGTGGATTTACACAATCCCGACTCTATGATAAGAGTCGAAATAAGAGATCGCGCGGCGTATATCCACGCAGATCAGCAAAAGGGCGCGGGAGGTATGCCGCCTCGCTCAAGCGGCAGAGGTCTGCTTCTGCTTTCGGGCGGTATAGACAGCCCCGTCGCGGGCTATATGATGGCGAAGCGCGGAATGGAGCTTGAGGCTCTCCACTTCGAAAGCTATCCCTACACGAGCGAGAGGGCGAGAGACAAGGTTTTCTCACTTGCCGACAAGCTCTGCGAATACACGTCGCGTCTTCACGTCCACGTAATTTCGCTGACACATATTCAAGAGGTACTCAGAGACTCATGCGAGGAGGACTATTTTACATTGTTGCTTCGCATTTTTATGATGAAGCTCGCCGAAAGGTGCGCTCGCCAGTATAATTGCCGCGCGCTCATTACGGGAGAAAGTCTCGGACAGGTGGCGAGCCAGACAATAGAGGCGTTAAACGTCACGGATAGCGCGGTAAGCGAGCTTCCCGTTTTCCGTCCCTTAATAGGTATGGACAAGGAAGAGATTGTCGAGATATCGAGAAAAATAGATACCTTTGAGACCTCTGTGCTACCCTACGAGGACTGCTGTACGGTATTTACCCCCCGTCATCCCAAGACGAAGCCCGAAAAGGAAAAGGTCTTCGCCGAGCTTCAAAAGGTAGATTTTGAAGCGCTTTTAGCTGAAGCGTATGACTCGATGTATACCGAAACAAGACTTATTTTCCCCGAATATAAATGAATGAGTTAAAAGAAAGAGCGCTGAACATTTGATATGAAAAAGCTTGGAATTTTTGGTCTGGCGCTTGCCATTGCGGGCAACCTGCTTGGAGCAGGATTTGTCTCGGGACAGGAATTGTGGCAATATTTCGGTGTCTTCGGGGCGAAGGGTTATCTCGGTCTTGCGCTTACGTTTATCGTATTCTTTTTGATTTCGGTAATCATCTTTCGTTATTCACAGATAGAGAATATAGATTCGCTCGACGCGCTTATAGTCAGACGCGATATTCCCGTCCTTCGCGACGCAGTAGGAGTCGTTTCAATCTTTTTTATGTTTTTGACCTACGTCGTTATGGCGGCAGGCGCTGGGGCGCTCGCGCAGCAGGTCTTTTCGGTGCCCTTCTACATAGGAAGCGCCGTCTTATGCCTTGCCGTCGCTCTTGTTACTCTGTCGGGCGTCAGCGGATTTTTGAGAATTTTTTCACTTTTCGTGCCTGCGCTTTTAATATTCGTTTTCGGCTTGTGTATATTTCGATTCCCCGAATTTAGCCTTGAGGACTTAAGCGCGATAAGGGGCGCGGGCGACAATCCGATGCTCTCGCATTGGACTCTCTCCGCTTTTAATAACGCGACCTATAACGCAGGCTGCGTTATAGGTGTTTATGCCGTTATGGCAGAGCGTATTAAGGATAAGCGAACGGTTTATTTAGGAACGCTCGGCGGAGTAATTCTTCTCTTTTTGATAGCATCCACTATTTTGTCGATGCTCTTTTCATCCGTCGATTGCGCCAACTATGCGTTGCCTATGGTGGCGCACGCTACGAGCATCAATGCCGTGGCGGGAGTCGTTTTTTCCTTGCTTCTTCTGCTTGCTATGTTCGCGACCTCGCTTGCTAACTCGGTGGCTATTGCCTACTATGCGAGAAAAAAGGCTTCGTTTATGAAAAAGAGCGTTTATTACATAATAGCCGTCTCTCTTATTTCGGCATTAAGCTTTGCCTGTAGCCTTTTCGGCTTTGAGAAGCTCGTTTCGGTGGTCTTTCCCGTAAGCGGATACGTAAATTTAGTTTTTATTTTAATGATTGCTATAAATCTCATGATCTCTGTTCGCAAGAGAAAGGTAAACTAAGGTTGTCAAACGAATGAGTTTTGGAGGAAAAATAAAATGAAGATAACAAAAATTGTTTCATTGTGCCTTTTAACACTCGCGCTTCTCGTCGCTCTCGTATCCTGCGGCGGTGAAAAGCCCCCTGTAGAGCCTGACGGAACGGGGACGCCTGACGTAACGCAAGCACCCGACGTGACAGGGACACCCGACAATCCCGTAGAAGAGCTGCCGAAGATAGAAAACCTTAAACTAAACGGCACCCCTATAAGCGAGTATAAGATTGTAACAAAGGGAAGTGCATACGGCGCAAAATACGCGTCCGAGCTTTTGCAGAAGCAGATATTGGCTCTTACAGGACACAAGCTCACGATAGCTTCGAGCGCTTCGGGCGCAGCCTTTTATCTTGAAAGCATAGATTCTAAGGACGGAAAGTATTATATTGACGTTGAGGGAAATTCTGTTACCCTTAAGGGAACGGGACTCTACGGAGCTACTACTGCGGCAAAAGCTCTCCTTGACACAATAGGCAGAAACGAGAACGCGACAATTGAAAGTGTAAGCGCGCCTATGCTTGCTCTCAACAACGCAAAAAAGAAGCTTGAAGCAGGCTCTCTTTCCATCGGCTATATGGGAGACTCTATAATGGAGGCAAAGGAAGGCGGCTCCCCCATGAAGTCTTATACCGTCAGCATTACCGAGCATTTGCAGCAAGTATATCCCAACGCGAATATTACGATGAAGAATCACTCTATCGGTGGAAAGAATACGACGTGGGGACTCTATTCTATGGAGGAAGAGCTGCTTTCTGCAGGCTATGACGACCTCATCTTCATTTCTCTCGGCACAAATGACGGCCCTTACGGAAACGATTATACACAGACAGCGCTTAACTATCAGGCTATGATAGAAAAAATATATAAGAACGATCCCGAAGCAGAGATCGTATTTGTAACACACGGACGCAAGGACGAAATGAGAAGCGCCGTATGGGGAGGTATTCAGGCGACCTTTATTACCGCGATGCTCGACGTTGCAACCTATTATGACATTCCCGTAATAGACGTTATTTATGAATTTGCAAGCGTTTGGAACAATACTGATGAGATGTGGAATACTTATATATATGACACCGTTCACCCGAACCAAGCCGGACATAATCTTTACGGTGACATTTTATGGAAGACGCTTTCCGTTGCGTTTGAAAATTCGGACGGCGCAAAGAGCGCGCCTCTTTCCATGCCGAGCGAGCCGCTTTTTGAAAACGGCAAGGCAGACGCCGTCAAATATTCTTGGGACAGCATTAAGGATACGGTAGTTTTCGGCACAGGCGATGAATCGGGCTGGGCAAGCAAGGGCAGAGTAACGAAGGCGGGCGCGAGCATTACCATTCCTTTTGAGGGAATAGGCCTTGAATTCGGAACGGGTATAAACGATACAAACCCCTTTATGCTTCTCATTCAGATTTTTGATGAGAACGGAGAGCTTGTCTTTGAAAAGGAAATGGATACGGCAAAGTATTATAACTACTTTATAACAAACGAGCTTGAATACGGAAAGTATACGGTGAAGATGACGGCAACGAGAGCGTCCGAGCAGTATCCGTCCGACAGACCTTCATTTGCTCTCACGGAAATAATGATAATAAAATAATTCACAGAAAAAATACGGATAAATTTCAGAAAGGCGAAATATGGGACAGAGGAAAAACAACGTACAAAGGCTCAAAGGCATTCTCTGCAGAGCTGATGAATATATAAAAGCGCATACACTGTCTTTTTATTGTACATATTCGGCTTTGCTTTACCTTTTTATAGAAATTATTTCCCGACATTCGCTTTTTGAAGCCGTGAAATACGTTTTTCAGAGCCCCCTTATATATCTTTATAACGTACTTATAATACTGCTGACGATCTGCTTTTCTCTGCTTTTTTCGAACAAGCATATACCGTTCTTTGTAATCTCGGCTTTATGGCTTGCGCTCGGCATATCGAATTCGGTGGTTTTGAGCTACAGAATAACGCCCATAGGCTTTATAGATATAGCTCTGCTTGACTCGGTATGGGGCATTATAGGAATATATCTTGAGACGTGGCAGCTTCTTTTAATCGTCGTCGCTATCATAGCCTTCATTATATTGACCGTATGGGTATGGAAAAATACGCCGCGCCACAAGGTCAGATATAAAAGAATAGTTCCCGCGCTGCTTGGGCTTTTGCTCTCGGTTTCGCTCGTAACAGGCTATGCGAGCGCAAACGAGCTTCTGCCTGAGGATTTCGGCAATTTGGGCGAGGACTATGAGACGTACGGCTTTGCCTATTGCTTTTCGCGCAGCGTTATAGACCGCGGAATAGAGAAAAGCGAGGGCTACGGCGAAAAAAAAATGGAAGAAATTCTCTCCGATTTGGGAGAGGACAGCATTGAAAACGAGCTTCGCCCGAACGTTATATTTTTACAGCTTGAGGCGTTTTTCGACGCTAAATACTTAAAAGAGCTTGATTTTTCTTTTGACCCCGTGCCCGTTTTTACCGAGCTTAAGAAAAACAGCCCCCACGCCTTCCTTTCCGTGCCGTCGTTGGGCGCGGGAACGGCAAACACCGAATTTGAGATAATTACGGGTATGAACATTTCTCATTTCGGCGCGGGCGAATATCCCTACAAAACGGTTTTGTCCGACACTGCCTGCGAAAGCATGCCCTATCTTCTCGGAGAGCTTGGATATACCTCTCACGCAATTCACAACCATAGCGGTTCTTTCTATGACAGACATGAGGTATACGCAAATTTAGGCTTTGACACCTATACCTCTCTTGAATATATGCAGAACGTCGAGGAAAACCCGCTTGGTTGGGCAAAGGACGCGGTTCTCACCTCGCAGATTTTTAATTCTCTTAATTCTACGGAGGGAGCCGACTTTATATATGCGGTATCAGTGCAGGGGCACGGAAAATATCCGAGAGAGGTTATCGACGAAACACAGAGGATAAAGATAAGTGGCTTTGAAAACGAAGAGGATACAAACGCCTTTGAGTATTTCGTGAATCAGATAAACGGAACCGACGCGTTCGTCGGCGCTCTTATAAGCGCGCTTTCCTCCTTTGACGAGCCTACCGTATTAGTTCTTTACGGCGACCATTTGCCGGGCCTTGAAATTTCAAACGGGGATTTGTCGGACGGTAATATTTTTACGACGGAATACGTTATCTGGAATAACTACGGCGCAGACATATCGCAAGATGACGTAGACGACGTGGAGGCTTATCAGCTTTCCTCGCTCGTTTTTGAGCTGCTCGGATACCGAATAGGCAACGTGAACAAGCTTCATATGGCATATTCGAAGGGAGACTTCGAGCAGTATGACGGGCTTTTGAAAATAATGGAATACGACATCCTTTACGGCGAGCGCTACGCCTATACCTGCTCGGGTAAAGAGGGGTACGCGACAAAGGATATGAGAATGGGCGTCTGTGAAATAAAAATAAGCTCGGTAAGCGCCATAGGCGATAAGCTTTATATAAACGGCGAGAACTTTACCGAATGCAGCCGCGTTTTTGTGAACGGCAAAAAAACGGACACCGAATTTTTATCGAACGATACCCTTTTAATTGACCTGCCGAAGAAAAGCGGCGAAATCAAAATAGGACAGGTCGGCACAGACGGAATTGCGCTCGGCTTTTCTTCTGAATTTATCTTCGATAACGTATCGCAAAAAAAGTAGTTTTGAAATTTAAAAGCAAGGAGTGAGGACAGTGAAAAAGCTAAAACGGATTTTTCTTTCAGGCTGCGTTTTATTCCTTGCCTTTTCGCTAACTATAGTTTGCATAAACGCGTCGGTTGTGGGAAGCACTGTGACAAGAATATTGGACGCAGAGCAAGCGTCAGAGCTTGATTGCGATTACGTTTTGGTGCTTGGCTGCGGACTGAAGAGCGACGGAAGCCCGAGCGATATGCTCTATGACAGAGTTTTTGTCGGCGCGCAGGCTTTTTCTCTCGGCTCTCAAGGGAAGCTTCTTTTGAGCGGTGACCGTTCGGGAGAGAGCTATAACGAGGTGTCTGCTATGGAAGCGCTCGCGTCTGAATTGGGAGTCGACGCAGAATATATAGCGCGAGACTATTTTGGATTTTCAACATATGAGAGTATTTTAAACGCAAAGGAGAGCTTCGGCGCTAAAAAAATTATAGTAGTGACTCAGAAGTACCATCTTTACAGGGCGCTTTACATAGCCGACAGTCTTGGACTCGAGGCGTACGGAGTCTCTGCCGATCTTCGTGAATACAGAGGGCAGCTTTACCGTGACGCGCGTGAAATAGCGGCAAGAATAAAGGATTTTTTTCTGGCGCTTAGACATTGAGCTGCAAATTTTGGCGTATGTACGCAATAAGCCTTAAAAAGTACGCAAAATTATATTTACTCTGTTGACAAACGGGTCAAAATATAGTAAAATAATATGGATACAAAAATTTTAATGCATTGCAGATGGAGGATCAATGGAACAGTCAAAGAAACAGTTTTTGGAAAAAAAGGCAAATGACATCCGTATAGGTATCATAGAGGGAGTTTATAACGCGGGATGCGGACATCCCGGCGGCTCGCTTTCTATTGCCGACATTATGGCTTATCTTTACTTTGAAAAGATGAACATCGATGAGAAGAATCCCAAGTGGGAGAAGAGAGACCGCTTCGTTCTCTCAAAGGGACATACGGCGCCTGCTCTTTACGCGACGCTTGCTCACAGAGGCTTTTTCCCCGTTGAGGATTTAAAGACCTTGCGCAAGGCGGACAGCTACCTGCAAGGACATCCCGATATGAAGAACACTCCCGGCGTAGATATGACCACAGGCTCACTCGGTCTCGGTATTTCCGCCGCTTGCGGAATGGCTCTGTCGGCTAAAATTTCAGGCGATGATTATAGAGTATACGCAGTAGTCGGAGACGGCGAGAGTGAGGAAGGACAGGTATGGGAGGCAGCTATGTTTGCATCTCATTATAAGCTTGACAATCTCTGCATACTTTTAGATTGGAACGGACTTCAGATAGACGGACCTATCACGGAGGTTATGAATCCGACACCCCACGATGAGAAATTCAAGGCGTTTGGCTGGAACGTAGTTTCTATCGACGGACATAATTTTGACGAGATAGAAAAGGCGTTTAACGAGGCGGAAGCGTGCAAGGGCAAGCCTACCGCAATTATCTGCCGTACTGTAAAGGGCAAGGGCGTATCATATATGGAAAACGCTGTAGAATGGCACGGCGCAGCCCCCAAGGAAGAGCAGTACAAGATTGCCATTGAAGAATTGACGAGATAAGCGGGAGGAGGAAAGAAAATGGAAAAGATTGCAACACGAGAGGGCTATGGCAAGGCGCTTGCCGAGCTTGGTGAGAAATACGATTTCGTTGTTATGGATGCCGACTTGGCTGCGGCAACAAAGACGGGAGTATTCAAGAAAAAGTTCCCCGAGAGATTTTTTGACTGCGGAATAGCGGAAGGAAATATGATAGGCGTCGCGGCAGGTATTGCATCGACGGGAAAAATCCCCTTCGTTTCAAGCTTCGCTATGTTTGCGGCAGGCCGCGCGTACGAGCAGGTAAGAAACATCGTAGGATATCCTCATCTTAACGTAAAAATAGGCGCGACTCACGCGGGCATTACCGTAGGCGAGGACGGCGCGACACATCAGTGCAACGAGGACATCGCGCTTATGCGTACAATTCCCGGTATGACCATCATCAATCCGTCGGACGCAAACGAGGCGAAGGCGGCAGTTGAGGCTGCTATAAACTTTGTGGGCCCCGTATATCTTCGTTTCGGACGCTTTGCCGTTCCGAATATGACGGCTGAAATGCCCGACTATAAGTTCGAGCTTGGAAAGGGCGTTACGTACAGAGAGGGCAAGGACGTAACTATAGCCGCTACAGGCTTTATGGTACACTTGGCAGTTTCGGCTGCTGAAATGCTTGAAAGCGAGGGAATTTCGGCGAGAGTTGTGAATATCCACACAATAAAGCCTATTGACCGAGAGCTTCTTATAGACTGCGCGCGCGAGACGGGCGCGATAGTTACGGCTGAAGAGCATAGCGTTATAGGCGGCTTCGGCGCCGCAGTTTGCGAATGTCTTTCTGAAGAATGCCCTGTGCCTGTTATCCGCGTAGGCGTTCAGGACAGCTACGGCAGAAGCGGAAGCGTTCCCGAATTGCTTGAAATCTACGGACTTACCGCAAAGAATATTGCCGAAAGCGCAAAGCGCGCTATCGCATTGAAGAAATAAAAGCAATTTAGCAAATAGCAAAAAAGAGTAAAAGAGCCCAGTCAATTGACTTGGCTCTTTTGCTGTATAACGAAAACCACGCGATAGCCGCGTGGTTCAAAAGAGGTTAACCGGTGAGCAAAAAAATCCTCCAAATATGCTATAATAAGTTTGACCTGCCAGTCGAACGAAAAAACATATTTGGAGG
>JAZOCY010000007.1:0-4242 GCA_045596805.1 Eubacteriales bacterium
AGCCATATTCATTTATTCTTGCGAAGGATGCAAGATAGGAAATAAGACCGATGTTAGGTCCTTCAGGGGTCTCGATAGGACACATTCTTCCGTAATGGGTATAGTGAACGTCACGAACCTCGAAGCCTGCTCTGTCTCTGGAAAGACCGCCGGGGCCGAGGGCAGAAAGTCTTCTCTTATGGGTTAACTCTGCCAAGGGGTTGGTCTGGTCCATAAACTGAGACAAAGGAGACGAGCCGAAGAATTCACGGATAGCCGTAGCTACGGGACGCGTATTTATGAGCGTCTGAGGAGTCATATCCTCGCTGTCGTGAACAGACATGCGTTCCTTGATGTTTTTATCCATTTTCGACATACCGATACGCATCTGGTTCTGGAGAAGCTCTCCTACGCAACGTAAGCGTCTGTTACCCAAATGGTCGATATCGTCAAACGAACCTATACCGTGTGTGAGGTTAAGCAAATAGTTGATAGACGAGAAAATGTCGTCCTTTGTTATATGCTTAGGGCAAAGCTCTGCCACTCTCGCCTTCGCGAGTCTCTTTATTTCGTCGGCATCTCCGTTTGCTTCCGCCATTATATCGCAGAGAACGGAGTATCTTACCTTCTCATTTATTCCGCATTCCTTAAGGTCATAGCCAAGAACGTACTGAGGCTCTATCGTGCCGTTGCCGAACACCTTAACCTCTACGCCCTCCTCGCTCATAACGTAAACCTCGTTTACGGCAGAATGCTCTATCTGCTCGGAAAGATCGCGCGAAACGACCTCGCCCTTATCTGCAATAAGCTCTCCTGTAAGTACGCTGACAACAGGGCGCGAAAGAACTAATCCCCTGATACGCTTCGAAATCGCGAGCTTCTTATCGAACTTATAACGTCCGACAGGCGCGAGATCGTAACGCTTGGGATCAAAAAAGAGGTTGTTTACCAGAAGCTGAGCGCTCTCCAGAATGGGAGGCTCGCCAGGACGGAGCTTTCTGTATATTTCCTTTAAGGCTTCTTCGCCAAGTGTGGTATGGTTCTCCTCCGCTTCCCTTGCGCATTCGTCTTTTGAGAACGTAGCGCGAAGTATCTCCTCGTCGCCGAACATTTCAATAATATTATCGTCCGTCTCTTCTCCGAGCGCGCGTATCAGAACTGTTATCGGAAGCTTTCTGGTTTTATCAATTTTTACATAGAATACGTTGTTTGCGTCGGTTTCATACTCAAGCCAAGCGCCTCTGTACGGAATTACGGTATTCTTGTAGCTGTGATTACCGGACTTATCCACCTCGCTGACATAATAGATACCGGGGGAACGAACAATCTGAGACACAATAACGCGCTCTGCGCCGTTAATAACGAAGGTACCGTTATCGGTCATAAGCGGGAAATTGCCCATATAGATATCAGACTGCTTCAATTCGCCTGTTTCTCTGTTGGTCAATCTTACCGAGACCTTAAGCGGAGCTTCGTAGGTAGCGTCTCTGTCCTTGCATTCCTCAACCGAATATCTCGGGTTTGAGTCGATAGAAAAGTCAACAAACTCGATTACAAGGTTTCCGGAATAATCCACGATGGGCGAGACGTCCTTCAAGACCTCAAACATTCCTTCTTCCAAGAACCATTTAAATGACTTTTTCTGCACCTCAATAAGGTTTGGCATTTCCAAAGCTTCATCTATTTTGGAAAAACTCATTCTGACATTAGTGCCAAGCTTTTGGGGTTTTAGCATAGTAGAACCACTCCATTCAATCAAATTTTCGGGATATATTACAAGCCGTCAATGCCGAAAAAAGAGCGCAAAATAGCATAATTTACATAAAGTTTTCAAATGTTTTACACAAAAGTTACTACATCAAAAATTGTGCTTTTTTGCCTTTTTGGCATAGGACAAGCGATTATAATGCAATTTAGTATTGTATCACAATATTTTCCATTTGTCAAGAGAATTTTTCTGAAATTTAAAATATTTTATATTTGGGAATAAAAAACAGGTAAAAAGGCGGTTTTTTACCGATTTTTACGAAAAAAAGAGTCGGGGCAATTGCCCCGACAGAAAAATATTTATTTTTATCACATAAAGAGACACAAAACGAGTGGCATAAAAATCGCGGGAATTAAATTTGCTGTGCGTATTTTTGTAACGCCGAGCATATTGAGACCGATAGCTATAATTATAAGCGAGCCGACGCAGGAAAGCTCATTGAGCATCGCGTCGGGCAAATTTGTGAGGAAAAAGAGCGCCAACACAGATACAGAGCCCTGATAAACGAGCACGGCAAGTGATGAAAACGCGCATCCTATTCCGAGCGTGGTAGCCATAATAAAGCAGGATATCGTATCTATTACGGTCTTGGCAAGCAGAGTATCGGGATTTCCCATAGCGTCCTCTATCGCGCCGACTATCGCCATAGAGCCGACACAAAAAAGAAGCGTACAGTTAACAAAGCCCTCGGCGACAGAGGTTTTTCCGTCTGAGACCTTTACCTTTGACTGAAGGAAATTTCCCAATTTATTTACGTATTTCTCTATATCGACAAGCTCACCGAGAAAAGCGCCTATACCGAGGGAAACGATTGAAACGAGAATGTTCTCTCCCTCAAGCGCGCCTGAAATTCCTATAAACATAACGCAAAGCGCCATGCCGTGTAAAACTGTAGAGGTTATTCTTTCGGGCATTCCCTTTTTCAAAAGAGAGCCCAGAATTCCCGCTATCGCCACGCAAGCCGTATTTGCCAATGTTCCGAGCATAAACATATAAAGTCCTCCGTTTTGCCGAATGTATTCGGCAATAAAAATAACGGTTCTTATTATAGCATAGCAAGGAATTTTTTTCAAGACGCTTTTTTAATTTTTTTGAAGTCTTTTGTCATATTTTATCATATTCTGATTTTTCTTTGCTTACGTCAATAAAGTTTTTTAAAATCTCGCAAATTCGGGCGGAAACCCTTCCGTCTCCATAAGAATATGCGGATTTTTTCATCCTTTCATATTCCGCCTTATCGGCGAGTATTCCCTTTGCCTGTTCATAAAGAGTGTCCGCGTCTGTTCCCGCAAGTCGAATAATTCCTTTTTCACAGCCCTCCGTCCTTTCGGTTTTGTCTCTCATTATAAGCATAGGTATCCCGAGAGTTGACGCCTCCTCCTGTACTCCCCCACTGTCACTCATCACGAGATACGAGCGAGCGAGAAGGTTATGAAAATCATAAAGCGGTAACGGCTCCGAGAGAATTATATTTTCTTCCCCCGAAAGCAACGGGACTATAATTGAACGTATCGACGGATTGGGGTGCATGGGGCAAAGCGCGTAGGTGTCGGGGAATTCCTCGATTACGCGTATGAGCGCCTTACACATATTGACCATTGCCTGACCGACACTCTCCCGTCTGTGACAGGTGAAGAGAATGAGTTTTTTTCCCGTTCTTAAAAAGGCGTTGCTATAGCCGTCTCTCACCGTATATTTGAGAGCGTCGGTAACGGTATTGCCCACGCAAAAAACGCTTTTCTCTCTTTTTCCCATGTCGATAAGGTTTTCTTTCGCCGATTTTGTGGGCGCAAAGCAGTAGTCGCAGAGCGTATCTATAGCAATTCGGTTCCACTCCTCAGGGAAGGGGGATGAAAGGTCAAACGAGCGCAAGCCCGCTTCAATATGTATTACGGGAACCTTGAGGTAAAAGGCGGAGAGGGCGCACGCGAAGGCTGTCGTGGTGTCCCCGTGCACTATTACGGCGTCGCACTCAAAGCTTTTTATTGCTTCGGTATATGCAGAAAGGGCGTTCGCTGTCATATCCGAAACAGAGCTTCCCTTGTCGCAAATTTTCAGGTTTACGTCCTCGCTTATACCGAAAAAATCGAGGACGTCGTCGCAGAGGCTTCTGTGCTGTCCCGAATGACAAACGAAAACCGAAAAGCGTTTTTCCTTCTTTAAAGCAATAATAAGGGGCGCCAGCTTTATAGCCTCAGGGCGCGTACCGAATGCAACCATTATTTTTTTCATTTTGCTTGTCCTTTCCTTCGTGTATGTATTATGTATTAAGGTATATGAAGGCAAAGGGAAATATATAACCTTTTTCGCGCATACGTTTTTTCTGCATACAAAGCGCTTTTTCGACTAAAAAAACGGTTGCTTTTTGCAATTAAGTATGCTATACTTAATTAAGTAAAAAGCTACCAAATATAATATTTTGCGTTACATAACAATTCGCACGGAAATATAAGAGGTTTAAATGAAAAAAATCTTTTTTTGCCTGTTTTTAATAA
>JAZOCY010000008.1:0-22341 GCA_045596805.1 Eubacteriales bacterium
CATAGGTGCTTTTTGTTTTGATAATATTTCTTTGCTTGCAACAAAGCCTTGATTTTTCTGCCTACCCGAACAAATAGGGCTTTCTGCCTCTCGCGTCGGGTTTTAAAAGAATAGTGAAGCCCGCATTTTTATCGACTGCCACGTCTGAGGTGTAGCTTGCCGTTGTTATGGCGAGAGTATCAAGTCGCTCTCCCATAAAAGCGCAGCTTGTCGGAATGCGCGCGGGAATAGGGATATAGTCAAGGACCGACATTGAAGCGGTATCAAGTCGCGCGATATGCCCTCTGCCCCAGCAGCCGACGTACAGTCTGTCACAGGTGTCAATCGTGAAGCCGTCAACGCCCTCTACCTTAATCTGTCTGCCCGTAAAGGATATTTCCCCGCTTGCCTTATCAAAATCATATTCCTTTATAATCTGAGTCGCGCTGTCGGTATGGTAAAATCTCTTTTCATCAATTGACCACTCAAGGCCGTTTGAAGCAATCAAGCCGTCTAACAGAATACGGACGCAGCCGTATCTGTCGATAGAATAGAGCTTGCCGTCTATGTTGTCCGAGACGCCCTTGTTCTTTTCGCTTAACGTTCCGACGTATATTCTTCCGTCGGGGCCTATTTTCATATCGTTTGAAAATGAAATTTTATATTTTGACGTGTCGTATAATTCTTCAAGCGAGCCGTCGCTTTTCAATATGAACACGCCGTCGTCACGGGCGACTATCAAGCGATTGCTTTTATCAAAGGCGAGGGCGGAGACGCCCTTTGCTACGGCTCGACTCTCAAAGCTTCCGTTCATATCAAGCGAGCATATTTCGTTGCCGCCAAAGCTGTTGACGTAATAGAGCTTCTTGTCAAGCTCGTTCCAGACGGGCCCTTCGCCGATTACGCACCTTTTGCTAACAATTATTTGCATTTCTTTTTCTCCTGAACAGAATTTCAAGGCTCTCGCCCTGAAGAAAAGGGAAATCGCTTGATTTTTGATATCGTTCCCCTTTTTTGCTACCGAGCATATTTTCTATCGACAAATTAATTTCCTGTTATATTTTTTTGTTCTTCAAACAGGGCGTCGTAATCCAAGTCTTTTCTGCGAATATCGAGAGCCTTTTCGATTACCGAGACCACCCTTTCGGTAAGTAGCTTCGTGCCCTCCTTAGTGTAAGGATGAGACATATCTATAAAATAGCTTTCGGGCATATTTTCGGTTATAGAGTAGAGGTCGTTTATCTCGGCTCCGTAGTTTTTCACAATTTCAACGGCGGCATCGTTGTATACGCGTGTATCAGCGTTATATCTCTTGTTATCAACGAATTTTTCTTCAATAATACGCGTGGACGTGGCAAAAATCACCTTCGCTTTCGGAAAAAGCAGCGCAATCGTTTTACATACCCGTTCTATATAATAGGTATAAATGGGCAGAGGCGTCAGATGCTCGCCGTCTAAAAGAATAAGGTCGTCCCAAAGGCCCGCGTTCCAATGAACAAGATCGACGTCATCCGATAGCCCAAGCTGCTCCTTCCAAAGCGACAGGTCCTTTAAAACGTAAGCGGCAAAGCGGCAATTGTCCTGTGGGTAATAAACATTTGCGACGTCCTCAAACGCCATTTTAACGTATTTGTCATAGCCTTTTCTAATAGAATCGCCAATAAGCAAAATTTTTTTCATAAGATTTCCTCTCTGTTTATATCAAGCTCATATCGCTTTGCATAAAAAAAGACAAAAGCGTGTGTTTTAAGAGCCACAGTTTATTTATAAACTGTATTCTCCGAGAAGTCAATGAAAAATTAGAAACATTTTGATAAAAACGAAACAGAAAAAATGATGAAAAAAGCTTTCAAAAATATTGAAAAAAGGCTTCGTTTGTGATATACTGTTAAAAACGATACGTTTAAGCCAAAGGATAGTAGATAATGAAGATAAAATATTTCGGCACTGCCGCGGCGGAGGGAATTCCCGCGCTGTTCTGTCACTGTAAGGTTTGCGAATACGCCCGCGCAAACGGCGGCAAGGACGTGCGCACGCGCTCACAGGCGTTGATAGACGACGCGTTGCTTTTGGATTTTCCGCCCGACACGTATATGCACGTTCTCACGTATGGACTGCCTCTCTATAAGCTTCATCACTGCCTTGTGACGCACGCGCACCACGACCATCTCTATCCCTACGACTTTTTTATGAGAGCTCCGAGCTATGCGCCAAGTCTTGGAGAGCATACCGCGCCGCTTAATATTTACGGCTCGGAAATTGTACATAATACTATTGAAAGGGAATTCCCACTCAAAGATCTGGAAAACAAGGGCATTATAAAATGTCACACGTTAGAGCCGTTCGAGTCCTGCAAGGCGGGAGAATATAAGGTGACGCCCTTGAAAGCAAATCATTCTAAAGCCAAGGGGCCTTATATCTATATTATACAAAAGGGCGGCAAAGCGATGCTTTACGCTCACGATACAGGATTTTTCCCTGACCAGACGTGGGAGTATTTAGAAAAAAAACCCGTGAAATTTGATTACGTCTCTCTCGACTGCTGCAACGGAGACGGCCCTCTTAATTCAGACTATCATATGAACGTAGAGAAGAACCTGCTCGTAAAAAGGCGGCTCACAGAGCTTAATTGCGCTGTTGAAAAAACAATTTTCTGCGCAAATCATTTTTCTCATAACGCGAAGGTCGTTTTGTATGACGAGCTTGTCGAAGCGGTAAAGCCCTACGGCTTTATAGTCTCTTATGACGGTATGGAAGTAGAGTTTTAAATAAAACAAGCGCTTGCGCTAAAAAGGCGCTTTACTAAGTAAATAAAGGAGAAAAAACAATGGCATACACAAAAGAACAAATAAAAGATGATCTTCGCGCCTTAGGAATAAAAGAGGGCGACACGGTTCTGATGCACGCTTCATTTAAGTCGCTTGGAACGATAGAGGGGGGCGCAAAAGCATTTTATGAGGCCTTTATTGAGCTTTTGGGAAGCGAGGGAACTCTGCTCGTTCCCGCCCTGTCATATGCCACCGTAACCAGAGCGAACCCCGTTTTTGATATAAACGAAGCGCCGAGCTGCGTGGGATATCTGACCGAGTTTTTCAGAACGAGCGTTTCGGGCGTTGTAAGAAGCATGCACCCGACGCATTCCTGCTGCGCTATAGGAAAATACGCGAAGGAAATAACCGAAGGACACGAAAAGGACAGAACCCCTGTAGGTGAAAATTCTCCCTTCGCAAGGCTCCCGAAATATAACGGAAAAATACTTATGCTCGGCTGTTCGGCAATGCATAACACCTCAATGCACGGTGTCGAGGAGACGGCAGAGCCTCCGTACTGTATGGACAGAAAAAATCCTATCAGATACACATTAAAGGACGGCGACACGGTCATCGAGCAGGAGATGATTCCCCACAACTTCAGAACCGCGGACGGAGCGCATTACACCCAGCGCTATGATAAAATTCTCGACTTTCTTTGCGAGGACGAAAAGAGCCACGGCTACGTGTTAGAGGCGGAATGCGACCTTATGGACGCGAAGGCGGTCTGGAGAGAGGGACATAAAAAGCTTCTTGAAGAACCGATGTATTTCGTCGAGCTTCCGTAAACTTTGGTTTGCACAAGCTTTCACAAGCTATTCATATAAAAAGCAGCGGCAAGACGGTTAATTCCCGTCTTGCCGCTTTTACGTTGTTCTTGAAATTTCTTTGATTTGTTAAAAAGTTCCTGCATACAGTTAAAGAACAAAAGCTTCGCCGTTCCATAGCCTTACGCGCAAGCCTTCGGCTTCGCCGTCCTTTAGCGTTATGCGTACGTTTTTTTCTTCCCCTGCTTTAAGTAAAAAGAAGTTGTCGTCGAGGAAGAAGCGCGCTTGTTCGTCCGTCGGCTCAATAGTTACAGGGAAGGCGGGCGTGTCGGAGACGTTTTTGATACGGATATCCGTGAAGCCGTATCTTCCGTCCTTGCCGTTTTTAACCGTCATAGCCTCAATTTTCGCCTGCTTTGCCGAAGAGATACACGGCTTCAGGTGAGGGCCGTTATCTAAACGCAGGTTTTCTGTCGGCTCGCTTCGGTATTTTTTATACAGCTCTCTGTCATTTAAGAGGGAAGTACATTTGTTGAAATAGACAGACCTCGACAGTATTTCCTTGCCTCTTGACAGGTCGGCGCATACGAGAAAGCAGGTGTCGGTGAAGCCGTCGTCTAACGAAATATGCCCGAAATCCACAGACTCGCTGTATTCGCAGGAGTATTGTGCATAGACACTCAGGTCGGGGCGATATACTGTCAGAGAAAGCTTTGCGTCGGAAAGCTCTTCTCGGTTTTCATTAAAAACGGTGACTTTAAGGGATAATTTCTCGTTCGGCGCTAAAACCGACCACTCCTGTCGCCAGCAAACGTTAACAGGTCGATAGGAATTCTGTATCGAATAATATGAGAGCGTTGTCAGGTCGTTTCCGTCTACCGTCTGAACTGCCGCAGTAGTCCACGGGCGCTTGAAAACCCAGGGCATAACGCCGCCGCAACGGGGAAAGTTTTCGCGCATTGACTGTATCATGAGCTGATAAAATTCATAGGATTGAACGTGAGACGCCTCGCAAAGCTCTTCGAGCGTCAGACGCTTCATATCCACGACCTGAGATATTCTGGCGGTCATTCGAGGCACTCTTTCGGGTATGTATTCCGAGAAGTGATTGAGAAGCTCGGGGTAGTTTTCCCCGAATTCCTTGCTTGTCAGGTCGGGAAGGACTCCGTTCGCTTCCTTTTCGCTTATCAGCCTTTTGAAGCTTTTGTAGTTGGGAAAGCTGTGTATGCCCGACTCGGCAAGGAAGGGAAGGTGGGCGTAACGGTGTCTGTACCAGACAGGCTCCATATCTATATAGATGTGCGCGCTTCCCTTGTCCGCTGTCGTATAGTGAAATATTCTGTCGGGAGTAAGAGCACGGACTGTACGGTCTATGACGAACATACTCGCCGCATTTCCTTCTGAATAGGGATTGAACTCGTTTCCGCCGCACAAAAGAACAAGTGAGGGGTGATTTCGCAATCGATATAAATTATACGCCGTCTGCGACTCCAGCAGACTCTGCGAATATCTCGGAGTGTTGGCGTTAGCGATAAAGAGGTCCTGCCAGACCATAAGCCCAAGCCTGTCACAAAGCTCGTAAAAGGTATCAGTTTCGGGAAAGCCGCCGCCGTTCCATACGCGAATTATCTGAACGCCCATATTTTTCGCCATAGTAAGACACCATTCATAGCGCTCGGGACTGATATCATAAAGATAATCAATGGGCATCCAGTTTATTCCCTTGAGAAAGATTTCCTGTCCGTTTACGGAAAACAAAAACTTCTCCCAGCGGGCGCGATATTTGTTTCCCGCCGTGTAGTCGGACTTAAAGGTACGGACTCCAAACGGAATTTTGTGCTCGTCATATATTTTTCCGTCATACGAAAGCGTAATAGTTACGTCATAGAGAAAGGGCTCTCCCATTCCGTTTGGAAACCAAAGGCGAGGATTTTTTATCTCTATTTTTTTGCGATAAAATTGCAGCTCGTAATAGTCCTTAGACATGCCGAGCCCGTCAAAATCGCACAGAGGAACGTCGTCGGTTTCTTCATACGCGACCTCGTCTCCGTGCGATATCCGAATACCGATCTTAACGCTGCGATCCTTTACCTTGCCCGTGAGACCCGAGTCAAACGCTCTGCAATACTGTGTAATTATGTCGGGTGTTCCATAATAGGGAGAAAGCTCTTTGATTTGTCCGTCTGCTATTTCGCACTCGAAAGCGAGAAGCGCGGTGTTACCGTTTATATCTTCGGTATAGAGATAGGGACGGCTTACGTGAAGAGTCGGGACAAGCTCAAGCCGTACATTGCCCCAGAGCCCCACAACGATAAAATCGCCGTTGCTGGTCTCAGTGTCGCGGGCAACGTTCCAGGGGACTATTTCGGCTACGTCGCGATTTTCCCACCACCTTGAATAATCTGCCTTTCTTTCGTAGTTGCACGCCTTTACCTCAAGCAGAATTTCATTGTCTCCATTCAGATTAAGATACTCCAGAACGTCGCACACGGGACCGCCAAACATTCCCTCGTGATCTCCGAGCGCAATTCCGTTTATCCAGAGCCTTGAAAAATAGGAGACTCCCTCAAAGCAAAGAAAAGCGTTTCCCTTGAAATCAGGACAAGAAAGAGAGAAGCGCTTCCGATAATACCAAACCTTTTCATCTACCCAGCGATAAAGACGGCTGTTTGTGCCGTAATAGGGGTCGGGGAGAAGTCCTGCGCGATGAAGCGAGTGATAGACGCTTGAGGGAATTTGCGTCGTATGCTCGAAGCGAAGCTCTTTAATGCTTTCACGGGCGGCGTCCTCGTAACAAAACTCCCATTCGCCGTCAAGCGAAATATGCCCGTCGCCCAATCTTTTTTCTATGTAATAGGGTTGTATCAGGTTCATCTTCGATACCTCCTGTCAGATTTTAAGATTAGAGAGAACTATAGCCAATACGCAAAGAATAACAGAGAGTATATTGCGCGGCTTTGCTGTCGTCTCTTTATATATGAGAAGAGAGGCAAGCCATAGTGTAACGACCACGATGCCAGACGTCATAGGGTAAACTATAGTTGACGGAATGGTCAGGAGAGCGCGCATCTGAAACAAATTAGCCCCCGCCGTTCCTATTCCCGCAAAGGCGCCCAGACACAAAAGACGGGGCTGCTTCATAATTTTGCGCGCGTCGCTGCGATTCTGTTTGAACAAAAGGGCGAACAAAAGAGCAAAAAAGCCTGCCCAAAGAAAGCTGACGGCAAGGAAAAGACCGACGTTCTCGGGTGGAATTTTCGCAACAGCCTCACGCTTGACTGAGGAAACGATTCCGCTGCACAGTCCCGAGCTGAACGCAAACAAAAACCATTTTATACCGACGCTTTCATCACTCCTTTTTTTAGGGACAGAAAGAATGACTGCCGTCAGCATACAGATAAATCCTGTCGCAATTAGCGGCGTAAAGGGGTCTTTAAAGCGTAGCGCGCCGTAAAAGGCGGCAACAAAAGAGCCGATGTTACACAAGAGTGTTGAAAGCCCAACTGAGCCGCGCATAAAGGCGCAAAGCAAAAGAAAAATCGTTCCGAGATACGCGCCTCCAAAAAGAGCGGAGAAGAAAAAAGCGCTCGAAGGCAGCTCTCCTGCTCGGTTGACTGCCATTAAAACGGCTGAGGCGCAGAGGCAGCACACCGAATTCTGAATGAGCGCGCTTCCTATAGAGCTCTCGCCCGCGACAATACAAAACCTTTTGTTGGAAAAATTCTGAAGCCAATACATACATATTGATAAGACAAAAAAGAGCATAAGAGCAGAAATATCCTTTCGTTTATAAGCTACGGCTTTATTATACTGCTTTTTATAAAAATGTCAAAAGATTTCACATTGTTAAATCTTGCTTTTTTGTTTTAAGTATGATACAATGAAAAAAGAAAAATCACGGGGGAAAAGGGATATGATAGCGTCCGTTCAGAAGGCAATAAAAATATTGAATGTAATATCCGAGTATGGAAGCAACCCGATTCCGTTATGGAAAATTTCAGAACGTACGGGAATTAGCAAGCCGACATGCTCGCATATTATCAAGACCTTGCTATATGAGGGCTATTTGGTGAAGATATCCCCAACTAAGGGATACGTTCTCGGACCTGACGTCTATTGCCTTTCTGCTGTCGATAAATACGGAAGCGAGCTGATTCATACCTGCCGTCCCGTTATGCAGTATCTGTATAAAACGCTTGGGCACTGTGTGGTTCTCGCAGTCATAGAGGGAAATACAAAATATATTATTGATTATATTGATGACGGAAACATCTTTGAGCAAAGGTCGCGAATAAGACGGGACGACATCTATCGCACGGCGACGGGGCGCGTTATTCTTGAAAACATGTCGCCCGACGAGCTTGCGTCAATATGGCAGAAATACGGGGCGCCGTCTCTTGACGAGTGGGAAGAAATTCGTTCTCACGAGGATCTTTTGAATTATTGCCGTTGCGCCGACGGGGACGTCCGTGTTACCCGCACTGTCGGTAAAACGGAAAATGTAAACTTAGGTTATGCAATTGCTATAAAAAGCAAAGTAAAATGCGTGGGCGCTATCGGGATTGCCTTAAAGGTTTCAAAGGACGGGGAAAAGAAGTTTATAGCAGAAGAAGAAAAAACCATCAAGTCCCTTCTTCGCAAGGCCTCGCATGTAATATCGAAAAGACTTTAAAAATGGGGCTTCATATTCAGGCAAAACAAAAAAACGACAAGCCAATAGGATGATGTTCTTAGCGAGGAATTTGAAAGCTCAGCTAAGTGCGAGCATCGCATTTGACCAGTCAAACACACAAAGGGCGTAGCCCAAACCCTTATAACGACAGAAAGAGCAAGAGTAAAAGGAGAAAATCCTTCTATTCTTGCTCTTGTTTTTCCTTCTGTCGATATGTCAACTTCGTTGACTCGATATGTTCTCGCTTTGCTCGAACTCGATATATTGCCGCTGCGCGTCAATTCGATATGAGATAAATCCCTTGTTTGCGAAGCAAACATATCGAGCCGAAGGCATATCGAGTTGCGTCAGCAGCATATCGAAAATCCCATAAGGGATTTATATCGATGCGTGTTCTCCGTTAAGGATAACACGCGAAACTTGTCGTTTTTTATTTTCAGGCGAATTTATTCCTTTGCTTCCTTATCCTTTTGCTTTTTCGGCGGACGGGTTTCAAAGTGTATAAGCAAGCTCAGCGCTATTCGGAGCAAAATGATTCCGCCGAGGATATAGATTTCCTCAAGAGACTGTATAAGTATTGTTTTCAGTATTTCCGCAGCAATTTCAAACTCAAGACCTACAGCCAAGCTTTTTGAAAATCGGGTCAGCACGTCTCTCTGCTTTTTCAAAAACATATTCTGTAGGTAATGAAAAAACTCGACAAGCGAAGCCAAGACTATTACGAAAATACCTATTATCTCCAAAAGGCAGATTAAATAGGGCAAAGCAAAATTAATAAATGCCTGTAAAAAATTCATTTTCTATCCTTTTTAAGCTTTAAAAAAATTTTCGAGTCTTTTAATCAAGACTGCAGCCGCAACGCCAACGGCAATGCCAGCCACCGTTCCCGAAAGAATAAGAAACGGTAAATAATAGGTTAGCACGTTTGTCTCAAGAATGACCGACGCGACGGCAATCTGACCTACGTTGTGCGTTACGCCGCCAAGCACGCTTACCGTAACCGTTCTGAGTGGCGTGAGCTTTTTAAGCAGTGACATAGTAAGAAGGCTCAAAAAAGCGCCCGACAGACTGTATATCATACTGATGGGATTGCTAAAAAGCAACGAAACGGCAAAAACTCTTACGCCCGATATTATAATAGACTCTTTTAAGCCCTGCGTATAGAGGGCGAGGATAACGACAACGTTGGCAAGTCCCACCTTTACGCCGGGAATAGCGACGAATGCGGGGATTCTGCTCTCGACGTATGACAAAATAATTGCGAAGGTCGTCATAAGAGCGAGTGTTGTCAGTCTTTTCGTACTGCTTCTCATCTTCGCCTCCTTATGATACGAAATCGACGGAAGCGTCAGAGTTTCCGACTATCGTTACGGTAATGCGATTAGGAAGGCAAACTATCGTCTGACCGACGAATTTGACACTCCCCCTGATTTCGCAGGTATGGTCGGGGCAGCTTGAATAGGACATATACGCCTCGCCCCCCTCAATAGTGAGAGTGTTCGTCCCTCCGTTAAGCGAATAGCTGCCGTCAAGCGAGAGAGGGTATTTGCCTACTATACTGCCGTTTACGGAAAGCTCTGCATAAGCGCCCTCCTCTCTCGTAAGAGAGGTCACAAGCAAGAGCGCAAGTGAGAGCGCGATAAGAGTGGCGACGACTGCGATATCTATACGGCGCGTTTTTATAAAATTACGTATTTTTTCGCAGGTCATAGCAAAATTCCTTTTCGTAAATTTCTCACAGACGGAAGCGCGCTTCCGTCTTTTTTCATTTTAAATTAAGCCGTGCGTCTTCAGCTTGAGCGCGCGCCACAGAGGCAATCGCATTCGTGAATACAGTGAACGGGGCAGACCTCGACACACTGACCGCAGCCTGTGCAAAGCGAATAATCAATCGTGGCAAGGTTGTTTATAACCTTGATTGCTCCGCATGGGCAGACCTTTTCGCACTTCATACAGCCGATACAGCCGTTAGCGCAATATTTACGGGTTATAGCGCCCTTGTCGTGATTAGAGCATTTGACGAGTACTTTGGCGGTATCGTTGATAATATGGATAATTGAGTGGGGACAGTTGCGTTCGCAAATTCCGCAGCCAATACATTTCTTCGGGTCAACGTTGGCGACGCCGTTTTCTATCGTAATAGCGTTCTGCGGACAGAAGGACGCGCAGTCGCCATAACCGAGACAGGCAAACGCGCAGAACTTGTCGCCGCTATACATTGAGCTGGCGGCGAAGCAGGTGTTCTGACCGCGATATTCGTACTTTCTCGCTACGACGTCGCAGCTTCCGTTACAGGAAACGTAAGCGACCTTTTCAACAACGTCTTCCGCTTCAACTCCGAGAATGAGAGCGATTTCCTTCGCCGCGCCGTCTCCACCGGGAACACAGAGGTTAGTCTTTTCGCAGGATTTGTCTGCGAGCGCCTTTGCGTAGCCGTCACAGCCCGAATATCCGCAGGCGCCGCAGTTGACGCCCGGCAAGCATTCGCGTATAGCCGTCACGGTCTCGCCGTCCTTTACACCGAAGAATTTGTTCGAAACGGTTAAAAGAATGGCGCATATAATGGCAACTCCAAAAAGAAGAGCTACCGGAATTATAATACTTAACATAATAAACCTCCTTAAGCGAGCAGATTTTCCACTACGCCCGCAAAGCCGAAGAAGGCAAGCGCGACGATGGAAGCCGCTATAAGAGTAATGGGAACGCCCTTGAAGGCCTTGGGCGCCTCTCCGCTTTCCATTCTGTAACGAACTCCCGCAAAGAGCACCATAGCCAAAAGGAACCCGAGTCCCACGCCGAGCGAGGACACCATTGATTCAAGGAAACTATACTCTGCGGTAACGTTATTGATGGTGACGCCGAGAACCGCGCAGTTTGTAGTGATGAGAGGGAGATACACGCCGAGCGACCTGTGAAGCGAGGGTATGAACCTTTTAAGCACTATTTCAACAAACTGAACGAGAGATGCAATAACGAGAATGAATACAATAATCTGAAGATATTCAAGCTTGAGAGGCGAGAGCGCGAGGGTGTAGATGGGCCAGGTAACAGCGGTAGCGCAAAGCATAACGAATGTTACGGCAATTCCCATACCCGTCGCCTGATCAAGCTTCTTTGATACGCCGAGAAAGGGGCAGATGCCGAGAAATTGCTGCAGAACGTAGTTGTTTACAAGGACTCCTGCCATTAAAATAAGAATCAGTTCTTTAAGCATTTTCAGAGCCCTCCTTTGTTGCGTTTTCCGCTTCGTTTGCTTCGGACGCGTCACACGAGGTCTGAGCGCAAGCGAATTTTGCGGGACAAGCTTCACAGGAGAAGGACTTTTTCTTTACGCCGCCACGCTTTTCGGTGAGCTTATTCATCACGGCAATAACGATGCCGTAGACGAGGAAGCCGCCAGGCGCCTGAACTAAAACGGGGATTTTGATTGGCTGCATAAAGGAGAGCTCTATTCCTGCAAACGAGCCGCCTCCGAGAAATTCGCGAATGACAGAAATAACCAGAAGCGCAAGCAGGAAGCCGACGCCCATACCGACGCCGTCAAGCGCCGAATCTAAGACGCCGTTCTTTCTCGCGAACAGCTCGGCTCTGCCTAAAATAATGCAGTTAACGACTATCAAGGCGAGGTAAACGCCGAGCATGTCGTATACGGAGGGCAAAAACGCCTGTAAAAGCATCTGTACAGCGGTAACGAACGCCGCAATAATAACGATATAGCAGGGAATTCTTACCGTTTCCGGTATTATCCTGCGTAATGCGGAAATAACAACGTTAGAGCAGATAAGAACAACGGTTGCCGCCACGCCCATAGAGAGCGCGGATATTACCGAATTAGAGGTGGCAAGAGTGGGACAGGTGCCTAATATCAAAATAAGCACGGGGTTTTCCATAATGATGCCGCGAAGGAGAATAGTTAATTTCTTTGTGTTAGTCATTAATTGCTTCCTCCTTCTGCTGTGATGAGAGCGAATGCGTGGAAGGCGTCCTTTATCGCGCTCTGATAGCCTACGGTGGTGTAGGTCGCGCTTGCGATAACACCTACGTCGGTAGAGGTGTCGGGAATAAGGTCGGTTCCGTTATGGAGAGGGTAGGAGGAGGAAACCTTAATCTCCTCATCGCCCTTTCCGCGATACTGCTCATAGTAGGCGTCTGTCGCGCAGGCATCGCCCAAGCCTGCCGTTTCATTGTGAGACGTCGTCATTACGTCGATGATCTTGCCGTCCTTTGAAATAGAGAGCAAAATGCTTATCGGCGTTCCGTCGCCCCAGTCGAACATAGCCTGATATCCGTCGGCGAGAAGCTCGAACAAGTACGCGCCGTTTGACGCCTTTTTGATGCTCAGGACGGTTTTCCTTGCGCCCTCGGGCTTTTCTATAGCTTCAAGAGAAATTGCGTCAAGAGATGCGCTTGTGTCAAGCAATGCAGTCTTTAGCTCATCGCTTACGTCTGTCGAGACGACTGCGCCGTCCTTGACTCCGATAAAGCTTTCGCCTATAACGAACACTTTACCGCTGCCGTCCTCTGAAATATAAAGCGCGTCTATTCCGATGAGAGCTTCAAGAGCGAAGTATTTATTGAATTTAAGGGACTCGGTACCGAGCGCTTCGTTACAGTTATCCTGTAAAATCTGCTCGGGCGTTCTTATATCAACAGAGCCGCCTTTTGCGATAGATGCAGCCTGTAATGCAGCCTTGATAGCCTCTCCGTAGGCTCGGGAGGTCAACGTTGCGCCCGAAATAAGATAGGGCTCAAAGCCTTCAAGCGCCATTTTTGCATATTTTCCGTCTACACCCTCTACTTCGGGGAAAACCTTTGATGCATAGCCGGGAGTTTCTTCACTTGCAATTACCTTTGTTCCTACCACACGTCCGTCCGAGTCAATACCGCACATAATAACGAGGTTTGCGCTTTTTCCCGTGACGTTCATCTGGAAAACAAAGCCACCGTCCGCCTTATATCCTGCCGAAACTGCGGCGGGATAGTCAGAGCTTATTTCAATTTTTTCGAAGCCCTTGCCGTCGGGAAGCACCTCAAGGAGAGCTTCGTTTGCCGCCGCGTTTTTTTGCTCTTCGATTATTGGGCTGGTAACCATATTTACAGCTGAGAGAAGAAGCGCTACAACGAGGCAGATCGAGCAAAGAACGACAGTGGGCATAAAATTATTTTTTCTCATTTTTCTTAACCCTCTTTCCAAAAGGCTTCTTTTCACACCATTTTTCAATGTAGGGAGTGAGTATGTTCATAAGAAGAATAGCGAAGGAAACGCCCTCGGGATATGAGCCCCAGAAGCGAATAAGTACCGTAAGGGCAGCGCATCCAAAGGCAAAAACCAATCTTCCCGCGCGATTTATGGGCGTGGAGGAGTAATCGGTTATCATAAAGAATGCGGCAATCACAGCGCCACCACCGAGCAATTCGTAAAGAGCGACAGACGCGTCTCCCTTTATAACGAGAGAGAAAAGGAATACCGAGCCGAGATAAACGGCAGGGGAATACCAGTTAATAATCTTGCGCGCGATGAGGTAAATACCGCCAAGCGCGAGCGCAAGCGCACAGCCCTCGCCGATAGCGCCGCCTCTGTTGCCGACGAGCATATCGAAAAGACTCGGAAGAGCGCTTACGTCGCCCGTTTTGATTATCTCGAGAGGGGTTGCGCTTGTGACGAGATCGGTATTCTGAAAACGAGTCGGCGTGCCACCTGCAAGGCTTGTTGAAAATGCGATGAGCAAGAAAACTCTTGCCGTAACCGCGGGGTTGGCGAAATTGCTTCCGATACCGCCGAAAACACACTTGACTATAACGATGGCGAATACCGAGCCTACTATACAATGCCATACGTTCGCGCTTGCGGGTAGGCTAAGAGCAAGTAATGCGCCCGTAACGCACGCGGACAGGTCGGATACGGTTTGCTTCTTTTTGACTGCCAGATTAAATAAAAATTCGGAAAGCACGCAAGAGAGTACGCACACGGAGAGCATCAAAAGCGCCTTTAGACCGAAAAGCACGGTGGCCGCGACAGAAGCGGGAACGAGCGCGATGAGCACGTCTGCCATTATTCTTTGCGTAGTTAATTTTGTGTAAATGTGAGGAGAGGTACCTACAACTAAGTTTTTCATCTCAATCTCCTTTATTTCAACGTGGACTGATGCGCCTTGTATTTGCGAAGTATAGATTTCGCCAAGCGATTGTTCTGCACGAGGGGACGGTCTGCGGGGCAGACGTATGAGCAGCAGCCGCATTCCATACAAAGATTTATACGGTCCTGTTCAAACAGTATTATCTCGTCCTCAATGTCCAGATTAAACGCCTTGGAAAATGCCGAAGGATTAAGATGCATAGGACAGGCGTCGACGCATTTTCCGCAATGTATACAGTTCGTCGCCTCGCGCGAGACGGCGTCCTTTTCGTCCATAACGGTGAGGGCGTTGTTTCTCTTGGTGACAGGCTCCCAGATTGAGCCTGCGGGAGTTCCCATCATGGGGCCGCCGAAAAGCACTTTAGCAACGTCTTCGACGTCAACCTTTGCAAAGGTGAGAACGTCGAAAATGGAAGTACCTATAGGAACGATGAGATTCATAGGATTTTTTACCGCGCTGCCGTCAAGCGTCACGCACTTTTCAATCAGCGGCATACCCGTCCTCATATAGTCGGCAAGAAATGCAAGCGAGGATACGTTTATAACAAGCACGCCGATATCGGCGGGAAGCTTTCCTTCGGGAACAACGAGCCCTACGGTGTTGTGAATAAGCACCTTTTCCGCGCCCTGCGGGTAGAGAGGAGGCAGAGCGACTACCGAGACCTTGTGATTCTCTTCAAATAATGTATTCATCTTCTGAATACATTCGCCCTTGTTATTTTCAATGCCGAAAACAAATTTTTCTACTGTGGGAATATATTTTTCGAGAAGCGCTATGCCCTTATAGACGGAATCGCTACTATCGAGCATAGTCCTTGTGTCACTGGTAATGTAGGGCTCGCACTCGGCGCCGTTGATTACAATGGTATGAATATTACCATGCCTCGCAGCGTCTAACTTGACCGACGTGGGAAAGCCCGCGCCGCCGAGTCCCACAAGGCCCGAAGTTCTTACTGCTTCAATAAAGGAATCAAAGTCACAAACATTGGGAGGCGCTACCTCATCGCTGAGCGTCATAAGTCCGTCGCTCTCAATTCTTATAGCGGGAACGTCCTTGCCGTCCGACGATATATAGCTTTCAATCCTTGTAACCTTGCCCGAAACGGGGGAGTGTACGGGCGCGGAAACGTAGGCAGACGGCTCGGCAATGAGCTGTCCCACCTTTACCTCGTCTCCTACCTTTACCACAGGAGACGCAGGCGCGCCGATGTGCTGAGACACGGGCACAAGCACCTCTTTCGGACAGGGCATTCTGACAGGCGACAGATGCGCGGTGTTTTTATTGTGTGGAACGTGAGTACGGCCCAAAAATCTGAACTTAAGCATATAGCTTTCCTTTCATTTCAAAAACGTTTTCGACAGCAGCTATTGCTGCTCGAATATAGTATTTGCTCAAATGCGGTTGTATATTTGTATAATCTATGTGACGTTAATTTCATCTTTGATGAAATTAACTGCGTTGCTTTACAGCATCGCCCGAAAGCCTGTCGGCTTTCGCACATTCCTTGAAATATAGTCACTCGCGCTTGCTTGCAAGCAGACAGACACGGACTTCGTGTATTATAATCTATGTGTCGTTGATTTCATTTTCGATGAAATCAACAGCGTTGACTGCGTCATCGCCCGAAAGCCTGTCGGCTTTCGCACATTCCTTGAAATATGGTCGTCCGTGCTTGCTTGCAAGCAGACAGACACGGACTTCGTGTATTATAATATATATGATAATTATACAGCAAAAACGCGTCAAAGTCAATATAATCGCCAATAGTTATTAATATAACAATGTTTGAAACTTATCCATGTTTTGGAAGAAAAAAGCCCGTTTTGCGCAAAACGGGCGAGAACTAAAAGAAAAAGGGCGTGGCTCGGCAATCAGTCTGCCAAGCGCACCCCTTCCGTGCAGCGTATTTCTCCGTCATCGTATATCCAGATAACGTCAACGCCCTCTATGCGAGAAGCGAGCGCGAGTCCCTCGTCATAAGACATACAGAACAAAGCGGTGGAAAGCGCGTCTGCCAATGCGCTGTCGCTCGCAAATACAGAGACCGACGCGAAATAGTCGGCGGGCATAAGCGTTTCGGGATCTATTACGTGGTGGTAGCGTCGGTTGCCCGAAATAAAAAATCTCTCGTAATTGCCCGACGTAACGAGCGAGCCTTCGCCTATCTCGACTCTGCAAGCGAGACTGCTTTCAGACGCTTTATCGGGATTGGTGATGCCACTCACCCACGCATTTCCGTCGCCCTTTGTTCCTATGGTTATAATGTTGCCGCCCGCGTTTATGGCGAGAGAATCTGCGCCAAGCGATTTGAGACGCAGAGCGAGCTTGTCTGCGGCGTAGCCCTTTGCTATAGCGCCGACGTCAATAGACGCCTGTGAGTCGGAAATGTATACGGTATTTGACACCTCGTCTATTATGAGAAGCTCAATTGAGGTATGCGACGAAGCAGAAGCCAGTTCTTCCTCTGTGGGCAACAGGGCCTCGTCGAGATAGCCTCCGTTTGAATCGGCAAGCTCTCGTTTTTCATGCCATATCTTTAGAACGCTGCCAAGCATTACGTTGGTTTTGCCGCCGGTTTCTGTAAACAGTTGTTTACAACGAAGCAGAAAATCAATCAGCTCGCGGTCAACCTCGACGGGCTTTTTCCCCGCGTTGTCATTGACGGTTTTGAGATTGTTTATTCCCTCATACTCATAATAAATGTCAAAAAGCTTGTGATAATATCCAAGCGTTTCATCTGCGATTTTAACGTAGGCGTCGAACTGTTCCTCTGTCGTATCGCCATACGAGGAGAGAATTGAAACGGTATTAAAATGAACGTATGATACGGTTTTTGCGCGGGTAACGTATTCATTTTCAGCCCCTTTATTGCACGACGTCAAAGAGAAGAGGGCGCAGCAAAAGAGGAGAAAAACGAGCGCGAAGGATACAATTTTTTTCATAGTATTGTTTTCTTCATAAGACACAAAAGGGGCTTTGGCAGCCCCTTTTCATTTTTTAATTAATTATTTCGCGTAAGAAGTTGCCTTGATTATGGTTGCCTTGTAGCCTGCGGTGGTATTCTGCATTGTGCAGCCTGCTGCAGCAAGCGCGTCACTTACAGGCTCGAAGCTTTCAAGCTCGGCAACAGTCTTGCCAACCGTCGCGTCGGCAAAAGCCTTAGCCTGCTTTGCCCAAGAGCCTGCGGACATGGCGTAAGCATCTCCAAGCTCAAACTTGGAAGCGCTCAGCTCGCCTGCCACAAGCGCGCCGTCCTCAAGCGCGAAGGACTGCTCAATAGAGTCGATAGCGGTAGCGGCAACCTTGCCACCTGCGATTACAACAGCTGCAACGTCGGTAGTAACCGTAGCGCCCCCGCTTCTGCTGCTCTTAACGGCGGTAGAAAGCGCAATTCCAAGCGTGATCTCCTCGGAGGTCTTGAAGCTGACAGCGTTTTTGGAAGCCGCAGCCTCTGCGACAAGAGCCTTGAAGGTAGCCATGCTGGAGGTCATTGTGCAGCCTGCGATGAGCTCGTTTGTGAATTCAGTAGCAGCAACCTCTGCCGCCGTCTTGCCTACAAGCCATGCTTCAAATGCCGCAGCCTGATCTGCCCAAGCGCCTGCCGCCATGCCCGAGTAAGCGTCGCCAAGCTCAACCTTGCTGGAAACGCTGTCCTGAGCGACAAGCGCGCCCGCATCGTCAAGCGCGGGAGTAGCCTCTACGGTGTCAACACGAGCGAGAACGATCTTGCCGTCAGAGTCAAGCGCGAGAGCCATTGCGGTGTTTGAGACCTTGTTATTATTGCCGATAGCGGTATCTACCGCGAGAGCAAGGGTATAGGTCTTTTCTGCATTTACATCGGAATTTTCGCCGTTATTGTCAGGCTTGCCACATGCAACAAGAGAAGCAAGCGCGAGGACAAGAACGAGCATAAGTGAAAGAATTTTTTTCATTGGTTATTCTCCTTGATAAATATTTTTTGTTAATTCAAACATATTATACATTACATTTGATGTGTTGTCAACAAATTTATAGGATTACGCAGAAAAACAAAGAGCTTTCTCAAAATTTTTGAGAAAGCTCTATTTAAAGCATTTGATTTCCTTCAAATCAGTTGTCAAGAAAAACGACCTTGCCCTCTCTTGCCGACTCAAAAGCCGCCATAAGAACCCTCATATCCTTTCTTATCTGCTCGTGAGTCACGAACTGCGTCGCCTTGCCCTCTATCGTGTCAAGCACGTTTTCGTAATAGGATTCCCAGCGAGGCTCGATTTCAAGCGTAGGGAGAGGAAGCTCCTCTAAATCGTGCGTAGCTCTCGGCCACATGCTCGTGGACATTCCGTTGGGAGTATATACGCAGCCCTCCTCCCAGCTGATATTCTGGTTTTTGGCGCGAATGATTTTGCCCTCGCGTCCAAACCACTCGTATATGATGGCGCTTCCGTCGCTGCCCTCCAGGTGCCAACGCGCTTCGGGAACGTAGCACCACAAATCAGCTATTATCTGCGCTTTGAGACCGTTTTCAAAGGTAACGGTAACTCTGCACACGTCGTCCACCTTTTTCATTCGGACGCTATGCAGCTCTGCATAGACTGAAATCGGCTTTTCGTTTTCGTAAAGATAGAGTATCTGGTCTATCATATGAATGCCCCAGTCGTATAAAAGACCGCCGCCCGCCTCGTAAACGCTTTTCCAGCTTCCGTCGGAAAATCCTCGGTTGCCGAACAGACGCGAGCTTAAATGGAACTGCTTTCCTAAAACGTCAGAGTACGCTATTTTCTTGATTATGGCGAAGTCGGTATCAAATCTGCGGTTCTGGTGAACGGTATAAAGCTTTCCCGTTTCCTCGGAGACTGCAATAACAGCTTCAAGCTCTTCGCAGTTCAAGCAGGCGGGCTTTTCGCTGATAACATTCTTTCCGCTTCGCAATGCCTTGATACAGTGATCCTTGTGGAAGCTGTTAGGAGTAGCGACCAAGATAAGATCCACGTCGCTTGCAAAAAACTCTTCTTCGGTATCATATACGGTAAAGCCGTTCTCTCTTGCGAGCGCGCGTCTTTTTTCGTCAATATCGTAAACTGCCGCCACGTTAAGACGCTCAATTCTTTCGGTTACGTTTTTACAGTGCCACGAGCCCATATTGCCATAGCCTATAACACCAAGCTTATGATTCATATTTTTTCCTCTCTAACAAGAATTGTTAGGTTATTTTATTTGGGGAAGGCTCGCTGCCGCGATAGACTGACCTACGCGACGGCTGCTCTCGTCGGGAAGATGAATAGTTATCTTCTTTGCAAGCTCGGGGAATTCTTCGGCGAGAACCCTTTGCGCGTTCTTGTGAAGAATACTTCCGCCCTCTCCCGAGGATACGCGTCCCATAAGAAGAACGTGCTTTATATCGTAGAAGATAGCGTAATAAGCGACAGCATATCCGAAATAAGCGCCGATAGTCTCATATATTTTTGCAGCGCGCTCGTCGCCCTTTGCCATAAGGCCCTGAACAACCTTGAGCTTTTCAGCGGGGGAAGCGCTCTCGTCAAGCTCAATTCCCGCAGAGGGGCAAAGCTTTATTACAGAATCCTGTGAGAAATACTTAACGCCGCAGCCGTAGTCGCCCGACCACTCGTCAACCATAGCCTCCTTGTTATAGTCGGCAGGAACGAAGGCAAGCTCATTGAGCCAGCCTGTGATGTTTCCGTTTCCGTCAACGTATCCGCCTGCCTCACTTGTACCCATGCCGTCGCCGAGAACGTTGGTGTCTCCGAGGTCCATAGCGCCCGCGAGAGCTGTAACGTCACCGTCATTCGCTACCTCTATCGGAACGTTTCCGAGCTCCTTTGCGATATCGGTATATATGTTTTTAACTACCTTTTCAAAGGCTTCGGGATTCTCGTTCTTTACCTTGAGGAAAAGGGAAGAGGTCATAATACGGTTTCCTATAACAACGCCTGCGGTGGATACGCCGATAGCGTCAACTCTCGGCATCTTGGAAGCCGCTGTTTTCATAGCGTCCATAATTCCCTCGTAGTGATACTGGGGATCGTTCTGAAGCTTGGGGAACCAAACTACCTCCTCGGAATACGTAGCCTCTCCCTCTACAACGGCGCTCACCTTACGGTCACTTCCGCCCGCGTCAAAGCCGATACGGCAGCCGTCAAGATGACGTCCGACAGGGGATGCGGCTTCGTTAGAAGCAGGAGCCTGTTCAAAGGGAACGTGTATAACCTCAAACGGAGACTCATAAACGCCTGACATAAATTCACGGTCAAAGGCGCGAGCTCCCGTCTCGGAGTAATCAGCCTTAATTTTGTCAGCGATCAGCTTAGAGCCTGCAATAATTACCTTATATCCGCCACGCATCCAAAGAAGCGATTTTACAATTCTTTCAACGAATTCGTGGTTTTCCTCATCGTGTCCCGTGCCGTCCTTAAATACGTCAATGGTAAAGACAGAAACGAGTCCGTTGTTTCTCTCAAGTCCGATAGTGAGCTTTTCTCCTCCTTCAGCCTTAACTGCGTTCTGGAAGTCGCGATATACTACCGACATCGGCATAAAGCCGGGACCGAGCGGCGCGTTTACTTTAAGCTTCATAGATTGTTCTACCTTTCTTTATTGTTCTTATAACGTTTATATTTTCGTCAGCGATAATGATGTCGGCATCCTTTCCACTTTCAAGCGAGCCTATGCGCTCTTCGCAATGAAGCGCATTCGCGGGGTTGAGAGACGCCATTTTGAAAACCTCGTATACAGGAAGACCTGTGTGCTCGATAACGTTCCTTACGGCGTTATTGAGCTTCAATACGCTTCCCGCAATCGTGCCGTCGGCAAGGCGGCATTCAATTCCTTTAAGGAAAATAGGCTGTCCGCCGAGGTCATATTCACCGTCGGGCATACCTCCTGCGCGCGTGCAGTCGGTAATCAGAATCATCTTATCGCCCTTAACCTTTGCGATAATCGAATAAAGTCCGGGATTGATATGGAACGTGTCGGCAATTACCTCAACCGAAACGTTGTCCGAGGCGAGCGCAGCGCCTACAACTCCTGGATTTCTGTGAGCGAGCGCCGACATCGCGTTGAAGAGGTGCGTCGCGTGATTTACGCCGTCTTTGGCGGCGCTCATAGCTTCTTCAAATTTAGCGTCGGTGTGTCCCATAGAAACGAGAACGTTTGATTCCGACGCAAGCTTCTTAATGCAATTGTGACCTTCGTCCATTTCGGGCGCAAGTGTGACGGACGAGATAATATCCGAGTTTTCGATTATAAAACTCGCGTCGGGCGCGAGAATGTTTTCTTCAGCCTGAGCGCCCTTCTTTGAAGGATTGATAAACGGTCCCTCTGCGTGAACTCCGATGATTTCGGCGCCGTCCCAGCTCTTGCTTTCCTCCTTGAGAGAACGCACAGCGTCGAGCGCCGCCACAATCTCCTGCTTCGACACCGTCATTGTCGTGGGAAGAAAAGCGGTAACTCCGTTCTTCGCTACTCCGTACGCCATCTTCCTGATGCCTTCGGGCTTTGCGTCACAGGTGTCCTCTCCAAGATAGCCGTGAATATGGATATCAATAAGACCGGGGGCAACGTAATTACCCTTTGCGTCAATGACACGTGCATCGGCGGGCGCGCTATCGACTACGCCGCATATCTTGCCACATTCCTCGTCAAACGCGAGAGCCTTGCCGCACACGACTGAATCGGGAAGAACGATCTTGCCGTTTACTATGTACGTTAATGCCATAATATGTATCTCCTTTTGTCATTCTTTCTTCTGAAGTATAGTATATCAAAAAACACGTGGCTTTTTGTGTACTAATTGTGAACAATTGGCAATTATACATGTATATTGAGTTATATCAGGGAGGGAACACCTGCTTATTTTTGCTTGATGTCCGTTTCAAGCAAAAAGGGGAAGTCTCAAAAGCGTGATGCTCTTATCGGAAAAATAAAGTGTATGGGCAAGACCCTACGTATGACAGATGCGAAACTGGCAATAAAAATAAAAG
>JAZOCY010000009.1:0-10902 GCA_045596805.1 Eubacteriales bacterium
TTGAGCGGCGATTTTGAATCGCAATTTGAGTGGTACCGCGGGTTTTGTTTTTTTAGAACTCGTCTCAAAGTATTTATCTTTGGGACGAGTTTTTTTGTCCCGTAAGTTCCAAAAAAGGAGAAAAAAATGCAAAACATCACAGCTCTTGATTATAAAATTCAAGAAATGGCTAACCGAATACGTGAGCTTCGTGAAATAGAGGGCTACACTATAGCGGAGATGGCGCTGAAAACCAACGTTTCCGAAGAGGAATACAGCGACTGCGAAAACGGACGCTCAGACCTCAACTTCGCCTTTATATATCGCTGCGCGCTTGCCTTCAACGTTGACGTTACCGATATTATAGAGGGTAAGAGCCCGACGCTTAAGTCCTATACGCTCACCCGCGCGAGAATGGGACAGAGAATAGAGCAGGCTCACGGAATGACCTATTTCAACCTTGCCCCCTCTTTTAAGAAGAGAATTGCCGAGCCCCTCTACGTGTGCAGTAAATACAGCGAGGACGCGCAGGTAAAGGATATAGAGCTTACAACTCACGAGGGACAGGAATGCGATATCGTAATTGAGGGACATCTCAAGATACAGATAGGCGAGCATAAGGAAATTCTCGGCCCCGGCGACAGCATCTATTACGATAGCTCGACGCCTCACGGTATGATAGCCGTAAACGGCGAGGACTGCTCATTCTACGCCTTTGTTCTTAATCCCACGGGCGCGGAAATACCCGAGCTTAAGGCGCAGAAAAGAGAAGTGGCTGCCCCCGTTCGCCGTGATACCGAAGAAAGAGTATATAACAAATTTATCGACACGGAGGAAAACGAGCAGGGAACACCTACCTCTATTACCTTCAAGAATATAGACAAGTTCAATTTTGCTTACGATATAGTTGACGAAATAGCGAAGAAAAGTCCGAACAAGCTGGCGCTTCTGCATATAGCCAACGATAAGACGGAGAGCCGCTTTACATATTCCGATATAAAGAAAAATTCCTGTCGCGCGGCAAACTATTTCCGTTCTCTCGGTATTAAAAAGGGAGACAAGGTAATGCTCGTGCTTGGCAGACACTATCAGTTCTGGTTCGCTATGCTCGCACTTCACAGAATAGGCGCGGTGGCGATTCCTGCGATGAATCAGCTCTTAGACCACGATTTCGAGTATCGCTTTAATAAAGCGGGCGTCAGCGCCATACTTTGTACTTCGAAGGGGGCGGTTGCCGAGCAGGTGGATATTGCGGCGAAGAAATGCCCTCAGCTGCTTCACAGGATAATCGTAGGCGGCGAGCGGGAGGGCTGGCGTAATTTCGACGAGGAATGCAGTATGTTCAGCACGCATTTTGAGCGAAGGGACGACACCCCCGGTGGAGACGACCCTATGCTGATGTTCTTCACGTCGGGCACTACGGGCTATCCTAAGATAGCGGCGCACAACTATAAATATGCGCTCGGTCATTTCCATACGGCGAAGTATTGGCATAACGTTGACCCTGACGGACTTCACTTCACAATTTCGGACACGGGCTGGGCGAAGGCTCTTTGGGGCAAGTTCTACGGACAGTGGATATGCGAGGGAGCGACCTTCGTATACGACTTTGACAGATTTAACGCGTCCGACATTCTGCCGATGTTCGCAAAATATCAGATAACGACCTTCTGCGCGCCCCCCACAATGCTCAGAATGTTAATAAAAGAGGACATTTCAAAATATGACCTCTCCTCTATTAAGCATATGACGACGGCAGGCGAGGCGCTCAATCCTGAGGTTTACCGTAAGTTTGAGGAAGCTACAGGACTTCAGATACTTGAGGGCTTCGGACAGTCGGAAAGCACGATGATAATAGGCAACCTTACAGGCGCGCCTCACAAGATAGGCTCTATGGGTAAGCCTGCGCCTATTTATGACGTCGAGCTGCTTTCCTCAGACGGAAAGGTCGTTCCCGTCGGTGAGTCGGGAGAAATCGTTGTTAATATATCAAATGGCTCTCCCTGCGGTCTGTTTACCGAGTATTACGGCGACCCCGAAAAGACGGACGAGGTGCGCTACGACGGATATTATCACACAGGCGACCTTGCGTGGCGTGACGAGGACGGCTTCTATTACTACGTCGGACGTGTCGATGACGTTATCAAGTCGTCAGGCTACCGCATAGGCCCTTTTGAGATAGAAAGCGTTATTATGGAATTGCCCTACGTGCTTGAATGCGGAGTTTCAGCCGCGCCCGACGAGGTGAGAGGTCAGGTAGTAAAGGCAAGCATAGTCTTAGTAAAGGGCACGGAGGGCACAGACGAGCTCAAGCGTGAAATACAGAATTACGTAAAAGAGCATACGGCGCCCTATAAATATCCGAGAATAGTAGTATTCAAGGACTCGCTTCCTAAGACTGCAAGCGGAAAAATCCAGAGAAATCTGCTTTAAGTAAACAAATATATACAAAAAGGAAAATGAAGGATAAAAGAATTACAATACTGTCGGGACATTACGGCAGCGGAAAAACAAATATAGCCGTAAATATCGCTCTTGACCTGAAGACAAGGCACGAGCGCGTTGCGGTTGCCGATATAGATATAGTAAACCCCTATTTCAGAACCAAGGACAGCGAAGAGCTTTTTAAGGAAAAGGGAATACGTCTTATATGCTCGCCGTACGCGAACACGAATATAGATATTCCCGCGCTCCCTCAGGATATATACGCGATAACCGACGATAAAGAGCTTTATTGCGTGCTTGACGTGGGCGGAGACGAGCGAGGCGCCTTGGCGCTCGGACGCATAGCGCCGAGGATAGACGAGGAAAACGATTACGAAATGCTATACGTCTTAAATACGTTCCGACCTCTGACAAGAGACGTTGAAAGCGCTCTCGAGGTTATGCGCGAGATAGAGGATGCGTGTAAACTTAAGTTTACGGCAATCGTCAACAACTCGAATTTGGGGGCAGAGACCTCCGACGATGATATTATAGGAAGTATTGCTGTGTCAAAGGCTCTTGCAGAAAGAGTGGGCATTCCTATGATATATACGACGGTACGTAAGCTGACAGACAGACTCCTCGAAACAGGAGAGAGCTTCCGCGAGATAATATTACAGAAACACATGTAAAGGAGATAAAAAAATGGCAAAGCTGACATTCAAGACCGACAAATGTAAGGGCTGCGGTCTTTGCGTAGACGTATGTCCAAAGGGCGTTCTTGCGATAGCAGAGGACGAGATTAACGAAAAAGGCCACCACCCTGTAAAAGCGGTGAAAGAGGAGTCGTGCATAGGCTGCGCGTTCTGCGCGACAATGTGCCCCGACTGTATTATTAAGGTAGAGAGGTGAAAGAAATGGCAGATAAGGTTTTAATGAAGGGTAACGAAGCGATAGCCGAAGCGGCTATTATTGCAGGCTGCCGCCACTATTTCGGATATCCTATCACTCCCCAGACGGAGATTGCGGCATATATGGCAAAGAGAATGCCCAAAATAGGCGGCGTATTTCTTCAGGCTGAAAGTGAAATAGCGGCAATAAATATGGTATACGGAGTTTCAGCTACGGGAAAGAGAGTTATGACGTCTTCCTCAAGCCCAGGAATTTCTCTTAAGGGCGAGGGTATTTCATATCTTGCGGGAGCAGACCTTCCCGCGCTTATCGTAAACGTACAGAGAGGCGGACCTGGTCTCGGTGGTATTCAGCCCTCGCAGTCCGACTATTTTCAGGCGACAAAGGGCGGCGCGCACGGCGACTTCCATATGATAGTTTTAGCGCCCGCGTCGGTACAGGAAATGGCAGAGCTTACGGTACACGGCTTTGACCTTGCCGACAAATACCGTATGACCTCTATGATTCTGGCGGACGGAACTATGGGACAGATGATGGAGCCTGTTTCTCTTGACTTCTCACCCGCGCCGTCGCCCGAAAAGCCTTGGGCAGTAACGGGCACGAAGATGGAGAGAAAGCACAACATAGTAAACTCTCTGTTTTTGAAGCCCGAGGAGCTTGAGCGTACCAACTTTGAGCGCTACCAGCGTTACGAGACGATAAAAGAAAACGAAGTAATGTATGAGGAATATATGATGGATGATGCTGAAATTTGCGTAGCTGCATTCGGTATCGCCGCTCGTGTATCCAAGAACGCAATAAACGAGGCGAGAGCAAAGGGAATTAAGGTAGGTCTTATCCGTCCCATCACTCTCTGGCCGTTCCCCGAAAAGCCCTTCGCGAAGGCAGCGGAAAAGGTAAAGGAATTTATCTCGGTAGAGCTTTCTATGGGACAGATGATAGAGGACGTTCGTTTGGCTATAAGCGACAAGGCGCCCGTTACACTCTGCAACAGAAGCGGCGGTATGATTCCGTCTCCCGAGCAGGTTTTGGCGTCTATTGAAAAAGCGGCAGAAAGGGTAGGTAAATAAGATGGTAGTATTTGATAAACCTCACGCATTGGCAGATTTGCCTCTGCACTATTGTCCCGGCTGTACTCACGGTATTGTTCACCGTCTTGTAGCCGAGGTTTTGGATGAGCTTGGAATTGAGGGCAGAACGATAGGTATAGCGCCTGTAGGCTGCTCGGTTATGGCTTACGATTATTTCAACTGCGATATGATAGAGGCGGCTCACGGACGCGCGCCTGCGGTAGCGACAGGCGTTAAGCGCTCTGACCCTGAAAATATAGTGTTTACATATCAGGGAGACGGAGACCTTGCGTCAATAGGTATGGCAGAGACCGTACACAGCGCCGCAAGAAACGAGAATATCACGGTTATCTTTATAAACAACGCAATTTACGGTATGACAGGCGGACAGATGGCGCCCACCTCGCTTCCCGGACAGATAACCCAGACATCCCCCTACGGACGTGATGTAAATCACTGCGGTTTTCCTATAAAGGTGTGCGAGATGCTTTCTCAGCTTGACGGCCCCGAATACCTTGAGCGCGTCGCGGTAAACAACGTAAAGAACGTAAAGAACGCGAAGAAGGCTATTAAAAAGGCGTTTGAAAATCAGGTGAACGGAAAAGGCTTTTCTCTTGTAGAGGTTATTTCCTCCTGTCCTACCAACTGGGGTATGACACCTAAAAAGGCGCTTGAATGGATAGACGAAAAAATGATTCCTTATTATCCTCTCGGAGTATATAAGGACAGAAGCGCAAGTAACTGAGAGGAGAGAAGAAGATGAAAACAACAGAATATTTATTCGCAGGCTTCGGCGGACAGGGAATTTTGTTCGCGGGTAAGTTTTTGGCTTACGGAGGCTTGAATTTGGGTAAAAACGTAAGCTGGCTTCCTTCCTACGGTCCCGAAATGAGAGGCGGTACGGCGAGCTGCAGCGTAATTCTGAGCGATACACCCGTAGGCTCGCCTATAGTGTCTAATCCCGACGTTCTTATAGCGATGAATCTTCCCTCGCTCGACAAGTACGAGGACAGCGTTGTGCCCGGCGGCGCGATTTACGTGGATTCTTCCCTGATTGAACGCAAGGTCAGAAGAACAGACGTTACGGTTCATTATATACCCGCAACAAAGATGGCTGACGAGAACAAGACACCCACCCTTGCAAATATGATAATTATGGGTAAGGTGCTCTCCGATATGGGCGACTTTGACGACGAAGAGACGATTCTCGCGGCGCTTAAGAAGGTAATTTCGGCAAAGCGCGCGGATATGCTCGACGTAAACTTAGGCGCTATCCGTTTGGGAAAAAATTATAAATAATTTCCCGAAATTTAAACTGTAAAAGTATTAAGAAGGTGAAAGAAATGAATATTTCAATAACGAGAAATCCTAATCCTGCAGAAAAGCCCGACTCTTCCAAATTGGGCTTCGGCAAGATATTTACAGACCATATGTTTATTATGGATTAGACAGAGGGCGAGGGCTGGCACGACGCGAGAATAGTTCCCTTCGGTAATCTGCAAATACACCCCGCCTGCACAGCTCTGCATTACGGCGCGGAGATATTCGAGGGACTTAAGGCGTACAGAAAGGCAGACGGCAAGGTTCAGCTTTTCCGTCCTATCGAGAACATAAGAAGAATGAACCGTTCGGCAGAGCGTCTTTGCCTTCCCACTATTCCTGAGGACATAGCTCTTGAAACTCTTACCAAGTTTATTGAGTTCGAGCAGGAGTGGACGCCGTCGGCGGAGGGAACCTCGCTTTATATCCGTCCCTTTATGTTCGGAAATGACGAGAGCTTGGGCGTTCATTCGGTAAAGCGCGCGACCTACGTGATTATCACGTCCCCTGTTGGAAGCTACTACGCGGCAGGCATTAACCCTGTTAAGATAATGATAGAGTCCGAGGATGTAAGAGCCGTAAGAGGCGGTACGGGCGAGGCTAAGTGCGGAGGTAACTATGCCGCAAGCACACGCGCGGGACAGAAGGCAGAGGAAAAGGGATATGCTCAGGTGCTTTGGCTTGACGGCGTTGAGCGCAAGTATATAGAAGAGGTCGGCGCCATGAACGTAATGTTCAAAATAGACGGCGAGATAGTTACTCCCGCGCTTGTAGGCTCTATTCTTCCAGGTATTACGAGAAAGTCCTGCATTGAGCTTCTCAAAAGCGAGGGCTACAAGGTAAGCGAGAGAAGAATAAGCATAGACGAGCTTGAGCGCGCTCTCGACGAGGGTAAGCTTGAGGAGGCTTGGGGCTGCGGAACGGCGGCTGTCGTTTCTCCCATAGGAACGCTTGCGTATAAGGATAAGGTTTTTGAAATCAACGGTGGTAAGATAGGCGAGGTAACGGGACATCTTTATGACGTGCTCACAGGAATTCAGTGGGGCAAGCGCGAGGATACGTTCGGCTGGACCTATCAGATTTGACCTTAAAAACCCACGAATAGCTGAAAGCAAAGCAGAAAAATCCGAAAAAACACTCAAAAAACCAAAAAAATCATTAAAAACTGTTGACAAAGCGCTTTTTGTGTGATAGAATAATTTATGTTTTTAAATGCGATGAAGGAATTATTTCCTGCTTTAACGCACACAAGAGAGTCGGCGGTTGGTGCGAGCCGATATGCGAATGCAGGTAAAGTCTCGTTCCTGAGCAGAATTTCCGAACCTCAGTAAGAAATTCCGGTATGCCCCGTTACCGTGGCAAAGGGCTTGTCAGAGCCTTAAAGAGACCGTTTTTTGACGGTAATCAGGGTGGTACCGCGGAAGTATTTTTTCGTCCCTGAAGCCCTAAAAGGCTTCAGGGGCTTTTTGTTTTAAGGTATGAGGCTTAAGCATATTCGAAAGGAAGAAGAAAGTGAAAAAAATTATTGTATCCGACATGACGCTGCAAAGACACAGCTCTTTGTCATTCAAAGAAAAAATAGAGGTAGCGAGACATCTCGACCATCTAAAGGTCGATGTTATCCATATGCCGCCTATCGATAACGTAAAAACCGATTCCTTGCTTATAAGAACAGCCTCCGCGTTTATTAAATACAGCGCTCTGTGCGTTGACGCAGGAGTTACTGAGGAGAGTATCAATATAGCGGCGGCGGCTGTTTCGGGCGCAAAGCGCGCGCGACTTGCCGTAAAATTGCCCGTCTCTGCCGTTCAGATGGAATACTCCTTCCATAAGAAGCCCGATAAAATGCTCGAGCTTTGTCGCAGCCTTTTCCTTATGGCAAAGGCAAAGTGCGACGACGTTGAATTCTTCGCAGAGGACGCTACGCGCGCCGACAGAGACTATCTGCGCCGTGTTATCTGCGAAGCGATAGCGGCAGGGGTAAACACCGTTACCTTATGTGACGACGAGGGCGTAATGCTTCCCGACGAGTTTGCCGCGTTCTTTTGCGACTTGGAAAATGACATTCCCGAGCTTTCCCGAGTGAACGTGGGAATACTCTGTAAAAATTCTATAGGAATGGCAACCGCGTCAGCCTTTATGGCTATCCGCGCAGGCGCGTCCGAAATGAAATGCGCGGTGGGCGCCTCCGACATTCCCGAGACCGAGTCCTTTTCATCGGTTTTCAGCCTTTGCGGTGACCGCTGCGGAGTAAAGCTGGATATTAACGACAACGAGCTTCACAGAATTACCAAGCAGATAGGCTGGATATGCGGCAGCGGAAGCGCGTCCCATTCGGGCAAGAAGACCTTTAACGCGGAAAATGACAATGCCGTATTTGATATCAACGATACGATAGAAGCGGTAAGCGACGCTGTCCGCCGTTTAGGCTATGACCTTACAGAAGAGGACAATGTGCGCGTTTACGAGGAATTTAAAAAATTGGCAGCGAAGAAAAAGGTCACGGCAAAGGACCTTGACGCAGTAGTTGCAAGCGTCGCCATGCAGGCAGCCCCCGTCTATAAATTGGAGAGCTACGTAATAAACAACGGCAACATAATTTCCTCGTCGGCGCAAATAAAGCTCTCTCGTGACGGAGAAATTTTAAGCGGAATAGCTATGGGCGACGGTCCTATAGACGCCGCCTTTCGCGCCCTTGAGCAGATAATAGGACATCACTTCGAGCTTGACGATTTTCAGATTCAGTCGGTTACCGAGGGTAAAGAGGCGGTAGGCTCGGCGCTTATCAAGCTGCGCAACGAGGGCAAGCTCTATTCGGGTAACGGCATTTCTACAGACATTATAGGCGCGTCTATTAGCGCGTACATCAACGCATTGAACAAGATTGTAAACGAGGAGGCAGAAAGATGAAGCTTTCCTTTTCCACAAAGGGCTGGCACGGAAAGAGCTTTGACGAGCTTTGCGAAATAGCTAAAGACCTGAGATTTTCGGGTATCGAGCTTCACAACGTAAAAAACGAGCTTTTTACGGGAAGCGACAGCGCCTTCTGCGACTATCTTTCCTCTGCCACTCTGCGTAAGCTTTATGAAAAAAAGCTGTCTATTCCGTGTATCGACAGTATATGTGATTTTTCTGACGAGGCGCAGAAGGATTTTGCGCGCGAGGAGATAGAGGAATGTATCCGAATAGCCGAAAATCTTCATATTCCCTATATACGCTTGCACGCCGCAAAGAACGAAGAAAATAGCCTTAACTACGTCGAGAGCTTTCTCTCAGAGCTTTTGCCCAAGGCAGAGAGCGCGCGCGTTACGCTTCTGCTTGAGACAAGCGGTCTGTTTTCCGACAGTAAGACTCTGCGCGAGATGTTAGACAGATTTGCCTGCGACGGTCTCGCCGCGCTCTGGGACGTTTGCGCTTCCTATTTTATAGGCAACGAGACTCCCGACGTGACGATTGAGAATTTGGGCGCTTACGTTAAGCACATTCATATAAAGGATGCGCAAAGGGATGGCGAGACGCTGAATTACTGTCTTATGGGCGAGGGCTCTCTTCCCATTTCCGACTTTATTTTGTCTCTGCGTTCTATAAATTACAGCGACTTTCTGTCGCTTGAATGGTCGCCTGCCTGGTGCGAGGAGATAGACGATATTGAGATTATTCTCTCGCAGTTTGAAAACTTTATGAGCCAATACAGCGACCCCTCTCGCTCGGATAGCTCGCTTTACTATAACAAAGCTCATACGGGAAGATACGTATGGAAGAAGGACCTGCTTATAGACTGCACGTTTTCACAGGTGCTTGACCGTATGGTAGAGGAGTTCCCCGACCACCTTGCCTTTAAATATACTACGCTCAATTATACGAGGACGTACTACGAGTTCCGCCGCGACGTGGATAACTTCGCGCGCGCGCTTATCTCGCTTGGAGTAAAAGCAGGACACCACGTTGCCGTCTGGGCGACGAACGTGCCCGAATGGTATATCGCATTCTGGGCAGTCACCAAAATAGGCGCCGTGCTGGTTACTATGAATACGGCTTATAAGATACACGAGGCTGAATATCTTTTAAAGCAGTCGGATACTCATACTCTCGTTCTGGTGGACGGCTTCAGGGACTCTAATTATTCTGAAATAATAGCAGAGCTTTGCCCCGAGCTTAGCGCAAAAAAAGCAGACGAGCCGCTTCACAGCAAGCGCTTGCCCTTCTTGCGTAACGTAATAACCGTAGGCTTCAGGCAAAAGGGCTGCATGACGTGGGAGGACGTTTGCGCTCGCTCGTATATGGTTTCCGAGGAGGAGCTTGCGAGACGCGCCTCTGCCGTAGATAAGGACGACGTCTGCAATATGCAGTACACGTCGGGCACGACAGGCTTCCCCAAGGGCGTAATGCTCACGCATTATAACGTAGTAAATAACGGAAAGTGCATAGGAGACCGTATGGACCTCTCCAGCGCCGACCGTATGATGATACAGGTTCCGATGTTCCACTGCTTCGGTATGGTGCTTTCTATGACGGCGGCTATGACGCACGGAGCGACGGTTCTGCCGCTTCCGTATTATTCTCCGAAGCCTGCGCTTTCCTGTATAAATTCCGAGAGAATTACCGTGTTCCACGGAGTTCCCACAATGTTCATCGCGCTTCTTGAGCACGAGGATTTCAAGAAGACGGACTTCTCTTATATGAGGACGGGAATTATGGCGGGAAGCCCCTGTCCCATCTCGGTAATGAAGGACGTTGTCGAGAAGATGAATATGAAGGAGATAACTATAGTTTACGGACAGACGGAGGCGTCGCCGGGCTGTACAATGAGCTCGACAGACGATTCTATAGAGGTACGTGTCGGCACTGTCGGAAGAGCCTTGCCCGAAATTGAGTGTAAGATAGTAAATCCCGAAACGGGAGAGGACTGCCCCGACGAGGTAACGGGCGAATTTGTGGCAAGAGGCTACAATATTATGAAGGGCTACTATAAGATGCCCAAGGCGACGGCTTCGGCTATCGACGCTGACGGCTGGCTTCATACGGGAGACCTTGCCTGCCGTACCCCTGAGGGCAACTACAGAATTACGGGCAGACTCAAGGATATGATAATAAGAGGCGGAGAGAATATATATCCGAAGGAAATAGAGGAATTTATATATACTCACCAAAAGGTAAAGGACGTACAGGTAATAGGAGTGCCCGACGAGCAGTACGG
>JAZOCY010000010.1:0-3975 GCA_045596805.1 Eubacteriales bacterium
TTGCTTTACGGCTGCGCTTTCAAGCCTGAAAGGGTTATATTTGATGATACCGAATTCATATATGACGGAAAAGAAAAATCGGTTTTATGCAAATCCGAAATTCCAAGTGGCTATACGCTCGTCTATGAAAACAACACGGCAACCGACGCGGGAACGTATCTCTCAAAGCTATACATATACAGCGAAGAGACGGGCGAGCTTCTCGCAGAAAAGGAAGCCACTCTTACAATACTGCGCGCAAGGTACGATATGAGCGAGATAAAATTTGAGAATCTCGAAGCCGTATATGACGGAAAGCCCCATTCTCTGACTCTCTCGGGCGAGCTTCCTTACGGGGTGACTGCCGAGCTTACCGAAAACGCTTTTGTCGACGCGGGAGTCTATTCGGTTACGGCATCATTTAAGGGGGACGACATGAATTACGAGGCGATACCCAAGAAAAAGGCAACCCTTACCATTCTCCCCTCCGACGCCCTGCCTCGCGCTACCTTGAAAAACGAAATACTCTATTCAGGCGCTTTGCCTGAATTTGAAACCGACATTGAAGGCGAGCTTATACTCGGTGCGGGACAAGCATTGACTGCAGGCACAGGCACCTATTTCTTTGACTTCTATCCCAAAAGCTCGAACTACAAAACAAAGCTGAATATTCCTATTGAGCTTGACGTAAAGGCTACGGTCAAATACGTAGTAAACGACTCCTATTCATTTAAATATATAGACTGTGGAAAAAAGGCGGAAAATATTTCCGCGTCTTCATATGAAAAGGAGAATATGCTCTACGTTTTCTCGCATTGGTCGCTCGAAAGCAACGGCGAGCCGTTTAACCTTGACACCTCAATTTATGATGACATTACCCTTTACGGTGTTTTCAGAGGTGAAGCGAAAAAATACGTATCACTCTACGTTACGCAGGAGAACACCGAGCGCTTCGGATATTACCCGTCCACGCTTCCCTCCCCCCTCCCCTCGCTTTCCGACGTGGGCTTTCTCGGCTGGTATAAAAGCCGCTTTTTCTCATCAGAAAAATTAACGCATATATATAACGATGACGTAGAAGAGCTATACGCTCTGTACGTACCGAAGGTAGAGCTCTGTGAAAACGAATCTCTCGAAAAAAGAAGCTCTGACAAAACTATCGTTAGAGTAACCAAGTCGGATATTTATAGAGGCGCTTTGAGTGAGGTAAACGAAAATCTGCCCTCTACGGCAACCGAAAACGAGCTTTATTCGCTATATGGGAATATAAGCTCGGCAAAGCTGTCAAACTCGTCTTTGAAAGCGTATTACGTGGCGGTAGAAGCGCTTCAAAGGCTCGCCTCTGCATTCGACGCGAAGAAAAGCGGACTTAACGTTTTAATTTCGGGCGCTTATGACAAAAATGCCACTTTGCCCGACCTTAAAAGCGGATACTCCTTTTATCTCAAATGTCAGGCTGGCTATAGCAACATTTACACGCTTGACAACACGAACGCCCGTGTTCTCAAGGAATTTCTGTCCTTCCACGCTTCAGAATACGGATTTATAGAAAGGTATCCCGAAGAAAGCAGCTATTATACAAACGTATCGGGCGAAAAGGGCTTGGGAGTTTACAGATACGTAGGTGTTCCTCACGCCTCTTTTATGAAAAACCACGCGCTTTCCCTTGAAGAATATTTATGCTATATCAAAAATCTCGGTGACAAGCACCTGTTTATTAAGGACGGAAACGAGGAATACGAAATTTTCTATTTACCGTATTCAGAGTCTCTTTCCGTTCCGAAGGAGGACGACGTAACCATCTCGGGCAATAACAGCGACGGCTTTATAGTAACGGTAAAAAGAAACGTCGCGCCGAGAAAGTTAGACTTTTTGCTTTGTCTCGACGCAGGTCACGGCGGCAGCGACCCCGGCGCGGGAAGCTCGGCGCCCTATGAAGCCCACGTTAATATGGCCGTTGTAAAGCTCTTAAAGGAGGAATGTGAGAAGCAGGGCTTCACAGTTCTCTTGACAAGAGACAGCGACTTTTTTGTCGAGCTACAAACGCGCTGTGACATTGCTAACAGCGCAAACGCAAGTATTTTCGTCTCGGTACACTGCAACTCTGCCTCCGCCACTTCAGCGAGCGGAACAGAAGTATATTACTGTTACGGAAGTAAAAGCGCGCTACTTGCAAACAAGGTTTACAGCCAGATGATAGACGCAGTTCCTATAAACAGCAGAGGCGTAAAAACCGAAAGCCACGTTGTAACGAAGAATACGAATATGCCCGCTATTCTCTGCGAGCTTGCGTTTATTTCAAACGCGTCAGACAGAAGCAAGCTCATAAGTGTCGAATATCAGGCGAAGTGGGCAGAAGCCATCTGTCGAGGAATCTGCGACTACTACGGCGTTTCGTATCTGGAGTTTTAATAACGTATTTTAGTCCCATTTAAAGTTACTCTGATGTTATAATTTAACTGAATATTGGAATGTTAAATTGTATAAAGGAGTAACGAAATGCGAAAAATAACAAAAGAGATAATTCAAAGCTTTGAAAAGCATTTAATAACGGAAGAAAAAGCCTTAGCGACACTCGAAAAGTACATTCGGGACGTTGAGGCTTTTTGCGCTTGGCTTGACGGCAGAACCGTAGACAAAAATGAAATATTGAGCTACAAAGCCGAGCTTTGTGAGAAATACAGCGTCGCAAGCGTAAATTCGGTAATATCAGCATTAAATACATTTTTCGCCTTCTGCGATTGGAATGAATTCAGAATTAAAGCGATAAAGACGCAAAGGCAGATATTCACGAGCAAGGAAAAAGAGCTGACAAAGCAGGAATACGAGCGCCTTTTAAGAACGGCGGAAAGCAGGGGCAACGAAAGACTGTTTCTTTTAATGCAAACGATATGCTCGTCAGGCATCCGAGTCTCTGAATTAAAGTATATCACTGTAGAAAGTCTTAGAAAAGAATATGCCGAAATAAATTGTAAAGGCAAACGCCGACAGGTGCTTTTAGCGACTGACCTCTGTAAAATGCTGAAGGCATACGCGCAGAGACAAAAAATAAAAAGCGGCCCTGTCTTTATAACAAAAACAGGAAAACCGCTCGATAGGTCAAATATATGGTCGGATATGAAAAAACTCTGCCGTGAGGCAGGAGTCTCGGAAAAGAAGGTCTTTCCGCACAACCTACGTCATCTTTTTGCACGCACCTATTACTCAATCCAAAAGGATATAGTAAGACTCGCCGACATTCTCGGTCACAGCAACGTCAATACCACCCGAATATATACAATGGAAAACGGCGATATCCACAGAAGACAGCTACAAAAATTAGGTCTTTTGCGGTGCTGAAACGGCGTTACTACATAATTCTTATTATGTGGTGTTATCTTTGAAATTTTATTTGATAACATCATTAAGTATACAACTTTTTTCAAATAAAGTCAATAAGTTCATACAAAAAAATACTAAAAAACAATTAAAAAGTTGAAAAAAGTATGACAAAAACACCTCAAACCGTCTTTTTAAAAAACAAATCTGAGGAAAACAGCCTTTTTGTGAAAAAATGCGAAAAACTTTGTTCCCTTTTACAGTTACATTACCACATAATAAGAATTATGTGGTCAAAAAGGAGAAAGCTATGAACAAAGTTAAAAAAACACCCCATTCATTGCGTTTTTTATTGCTTGCCTTGATTGTTGTCTTGACAATGGCTGTATCAGCATGTAACGGGAACGTTTCCCCCGAGCAAACAGAAACGCCTACTGTAACAGAAGCACCAAGTGCAACAGAAGCACCGGGAACGGCACAAGCACCGGGAACGGCACAAGCACCGGAAACGGCACAAGCACCGATTACTACGGCACAAGCGCCTACTACTGCTACTACTACAACAGAAGCGCCCGTTACTACGGAAAATGCACCTGTAATTACAACAGAAGCGCCCGTTACTACGGAAAATGCACCTGCAATTACAACACAAGCGCCGGTCACTACGGAAAAACCGTC
>JAZOCY010000011.1:0-20717 GCA_045596805.1 Eubacteriales bacterium
GAGACGAGTTCAAAACCCGCGGTACCACTCAAATTGCGATTCAAAATCGCCGCTCAAGGTCAAACAACCCGTATGTACTAACGCAACATTATCGGAGAGAGTCTACTTGATTTCTCTTTCTTTCTCTCAGCTCGGAAGCTACAAACATACGCAGCGTCTTAACGGCTTGCACCATCTACCGTCTCTCTGTGAAAACACACGCGAATATCCTCTTCGTCAAAGCCTTTATATCGGTTATTTTATCACGACTCAAAGCATTTGTCAATATATTTTTCAAAAAAATCGAAATTTTGTTGAATTTGTCGCAGCTTTATAGCTTGTTTCTTTGAATTTTTCCGCTTATTGTCTTGGGAAGCTCACGCCTGAACTCGACAATTCTCGGATATTTGTAGGGAGCCGTATGCTCTTTTACGTAATTCTGTATCTCACGCTTGAGCTCGTCTGTCCCCTCCTTGCCAGGTACGAGAACGATACACGCCTTAACGACCTGCCCTCTCACCTCGTCGGGCGCCGCAGTAACGCCGCATTCAAGCACGTAGGGCAATTCCATGATTACGCTTTCTATCTCGAACGGACCTATACGGTAGCCTGACGACTTAATAACGTCATCGGCGCGTCCGACGTACCAGAAGTATCCGTCCTCATCGCGCCAAGCGGTATCGCCCGTATGATAATAGCCGTCGTGCCATACGTCCTTCGTTTTCTCTTCCTCTTTGTAATAGCCATTGAAGAGCCCGCAGGGAATCTTATCGCTTGTTTTGATAACTATCTCGCCCGTCTGACCTGTGGGAACAGCCTTTCCGTCGGCGTCAAACAGAGAGATGTCGTAGAGAGGTACTGCCTTACCCATAGAGCCTACCTTGCATTTGCTGCCCATAAGGTTAGCTATCGACAGAGTCGTTTCGGTCTGTCCGAAGCCCTCCATTATGGAAAGTCCCGTAGCCAGCTCGAACTGACGGTGAACCTCAGGGTTGAGCGCCTCGCCTGCCGTCGTCATATGCTTGATTGAAGACAGGTCGTATTTCGAGATGTCCTCCTTTATCAGCATTCTGAGCATTGTGGGGGGCGCGCAGAAGGTGGTGGTATTATATTTTGCGAACATTGGCAAGATTTCCGACGCGTTGAATTTATCAAAGTCGTAGGTAAATACGCCGCTCTCACAGAGCCACTGTCCGTAGAGCTTGCCCCAGAGAGCCTTGCCCCAGCCTGTCTCGGAAATCGTGAAGTGGAGTCCGTTTTCATAGACGCCGTGCCAATACTTCGCGGTTATATAGTGACCTAAGGGATATTTATGGTTATGCACGGCTATCTTCGGATAGCCCGTAGTACCCGACGTGAAGAACATAAGCAGAGGGTCGTTTCCGCAGGCGGTATTTTCGTCGCGGTAAAAATGCGCGCTGTAGAGCGAATACTCATCGTTGAAGCTATGCCAGCCCTCTCTCTCTGCGCCGACGATTATCTTTGTAGCGAGAGGACAGTCCCTTTCGGCAAGCTCGACCTGATGCGCGACGTCTCCGTCGGAGGTACACACGATGGCGCTGACCTCAGCCGCCTTGAAGCGATAGTCGAAGTCGTGCTCTTGTAAGAGGTTTGTCGCGGGAATAGCGACGGCGCCCAGCTTATGTAGGGCAAGGATAGCGAACCAGAACTGATAATGACGCTTAAGCACGAGCATTACCTTGTCGCCCTTCTTAATACCGAGAGCGCGGAAATAGTTCGCCGTCATATTCGACGCGCGCTTCATATCACGGAAGGTAAAGCGGTTTTCTCTGCCGTTTTTGTCGATGTGAAGCATAGCGAGCTTGTTAGGCTCCTTTTTCGCTATCTCGTCGACTATATCGAAGGCGAAGTTGAACTTGTCCTCGTTTTCAAAATCTATCTTTGTAAGGGTACCGTTTTCATCCTCTTCGGTATGAATGAAGCGACTGCTTACAAGCTCCTTTTTTTCTACTCTTGAAGCGAGAGTCGCTCTCGTTGTCTGCTCGGGGATGGTCTCACCGGGCAAAACGACGGCGAGGAAAAGGCACTCTCTGCCATCGACGGCAATCATACCGTGAGGGGTTGCGCTATTATAATAAATGCTGTCGCCCTCGCTGAGATATTCGATATGGTCGCCTATCTGCACCTTGAGTCGTCCGCTCATGACGAAGTCGAATTCCTGTCCCGAATGAGTCGCGAGCGCTATAGGCTTATCCTGCAGATTTTCGTCATACTCGTATTTTACCCAATAGGGCTCGGAGAGCTTCTTGCGGAAAAGAGGGGCTAAGTTCTTTATCTCTATTCCGTCCTCCTTCGCGGTCTCCTGTCCGTTTCCTTTTCTTGTAATAGTGTAAGAGGAAAGCGATGCGCTTTGTCCTTCAAGCAGGTCCGTAATGTCAATGCCGAAAACCAACGCGCACTTGTGAAGAAATGAGAAGGGATAATCCTTTGAGCCCGCCTCGTATTCAAGGTATTGCTCTACGCTCACTTCGGTCTTTCGTGCCATTTCTTCTATTGAAATACCGTCTATCTCGCGCATTTCCTTAATTCGCAGAGCGACCTCTAAAAGCTTGTTTTCAGATGAACCTGACATAAAAACACCTCCATATAAATTGAAAATTGAAAGTTGAAAATTATTGAAAAAATCCTCTCGGAGTTCAATCAAATTAAATTAAAATAAAAAACGTCTCAAAGAAAAATCTTCTTTGAGACGGGTGAAATCTATACACTCGCGGTACCACTCAAATTGCGTCGATGACGCCACTTAGGGAGACTAACAACTCCTGCGCACTAACGCTGCGCTCCTCGCGAACTCCTACTGCACTTTTCAGAATTCGGGCTCAAAAGCGATGGGTAATGACCTACTGCGTTATGGCTTGCACCTTCCGCCACTTCTCTGCGCCGCATAAAAAGGGTTACCGTCTTTATCATAGCCTTTATTAAATTACCTGCGGGGAAATAAGAACTATTTCCACATTTACTCCGTAAGTATATCACAGTATTTTTAATTTGTCAAGAGTTTTTTCGCATTTTTTATTATCTTTTTTTTACCAGCCTCGCAAGCGGGGGCGTCGGTCATTTTCCGACGCCGTCCTTTATGTCGTAGGGCGTCGTCTGATATACGTAATAATTGAGCCAGTTCGAATACAAGAGATTAGCGTGAGAACGCCAGCTTACAATCGGGGGCGTCGTATCGTCATTGTCGGGGTAATAGTTTTCGGGGGGAAGTATCGGAAGGTTCAGATTTTTATCTCGGAGATACTCCTTTTCAAGAGTTCTCGGGTCGTATTCGGGGTGTCCCGTGATAAACACTCTGTGATTTTCCTCGTCCTCCACAGCGAAAACGCCCGCCTTTTCAGAGGAAGCTAAAATTTTAAGGCTCGGAATTTTTTCTATATCCTCTCGCAAGACCTCCGTATGTCTCGAATGAGGAATCATAAACACGTCGTCAAAGCCTCGAAACAGTCTCGACTCGCCATGCTCGACGGTGTGAGGAAATACTCCGAAAAGCTTCTCATTCAGCAAATACTTATCCACACCGTAGAAATAATGAAGTCCCGCCTGAGCGCCCCAGCAAACGAAGAACGTGCTGAAGACGTGAGTCTTACTCCACTCCATAATTCTGCAAAGCTCTTCCCAATATTCTACCTCTTCAAACTCCATTTTTTCAACAGGCGCGCCCGTTATGAGCAGTCCGTCGAAATATTCCTTTTCTATGCTTTCAAAGTCAACGTAGAAGTTCAGAAGATGCTCTTGCGAGACGTTCTTCGACTTATGCGTTTTCGTATGCAGCAGAGTAAGCTCTATCTGAAGCGGCGTGTTTCCTAAAAGCCTCGAAAACTGCGTCTCTGTGTCTATCTTTGTCGGCATAAGGTTGAGAAGCGCTATTTTAAGAGGTCGTATGTCCTGCGTTATAGCGCGCAGCTCTGTCATAACGAAGATGTTCTCCGACTCCAGAACCTTTACGGCAGGCAGGTCATTCGGTATTTTTATCGGCATAAATTTACTCTCTTTCTAAATCAGTTAAGCGTCGAAAGCGCAGCGTCAAGGTCGGCTATAAGGTCCTCTGCCGCCTCTAAGCCGCAGGAATAACGGATAAGGTCGGGGGTAATTCCCGCAGCCTCTAACTCCTTGTCATTCATCTGTCTGTGCGTTGCGTTCGCGGGGTGCAGGCAGCAGCTTCTCGCGTCTGCCACGTGCGTTTCTATAGCGGCTATTTTCAGCTCCTTCATTACGCGCTCGGCAGCGGCGCGTCCGCCCTCAACGGCGAAGCTGATAACTCCGCAGCAGCCGTTCGGCATATACTTATTCGCTATATCGTAGTATTTATCCCCCTCAAGCATAGGGTATCTTACCCATTTTATCTTGGGGTGCTTTGATAAGAACTTAGCCACTGCCAAGGCATTTTCAAAGTGGCGCTTCATTCTCACGTGAAGGCTCTCAAGTCCTAAATTGAGTATAAAGGCGCTCTGAGGCGAGGGGGACGAGCCGAAGTCACGCATAAGCTGAGCCGTCGCCTTGGTAATAAACGCGCCCTCAAGTCCGAATTTTTCGGCGTAAACTATTCCGTGATAGCTATCGTCGGGGGTGGTAAGTCCCGGGAAACGCTCGGCATTAGCAAGCCAGTCGAATTTTCCCGAATCAACGATACAGCCGCCGACACAAGCTCCGTGTCCGTCCATATATTTTGTAGTCGAATGCGTAACTATATCCGCGCCGAATTCAAAGGGACGGCAGAATATAGGGGTCGCAAAGGTGTTATCAATTATCAGGGGGACTCCGTGAGCGTGCGCTGCGGAAGCAAAGGTCTCGATGTCTAATACGTCGAGCGACGGATTAGATATAGTCTCTCCGAAAACCGCCTTAGTGTTCGGACGGAACGCCTTTTCAAGCTCTTCTTTTGTAGCCGTCGGGGAAACGAAGGTGAAGTCTATGCCCATCTTCTTCATCGTGACCGCAAAAAGATTGTAGGTTCCTCCGTAAATAGCAGACGATGCTATCACGTGGTCTCCGCAATTAGCTATATTGAATACCGCGTAGAAGTTAGCCGCCTGTCCCGACGAGGTCAGCATAGCGGCGCAGCCGCCTTCAAGCAAGGCTATTTTAGCTGCGACGGTGTCACAGGTGGGATTCTGCAAACGGGAATAAAAATATCCGCTCGCCTCCAAATCAAAGAGCTTTCCCATATCCTCGCTACTTTCATATCTGAAGGTCGTGCTTTGAATTATCGGTATCTGTCTCGGCTCTCCGTTGCCTGCGTGATAACCGCCCTGTACGCATACTGTATCTCTTAACATATCCATATTATAACTCCCTTTTCTTATCTTATTCCGTGAAGCGCCGCGCCTATTACCGTCGCGTACTGCGCATTTTCGGGTATCATAAAGTTTACGTCAAAATTATTATTCATACCGATAAGCCTGTCGTGTATCGGCATAACTGTGGCTAAATTTCCCGTAAGAACTATATCCTTTATGTTAAAGCTCCTTGCCGCAAAGATTGCCATCATACCTATCGTCTCGGCTACAAGGTTGGCTATACCAAGCGCGATATCGTGCTTGTTCGCAAGGTCGGAAAGCTTTCCGAAGTTTGATGCGGTGAGGGTAGAATCCATTCCTCCGTACTGCTGCTTATCGGTTATGTCCTGAATTCTTAAGTCTATGTTTGCAAGGTCGCCCGACTCGCAGAGCTGCTCTATGTGCTCTATATTGTCAACTCCGAGAATCTTCCTTGTAAGGCCTATGAGCGTGCCGCCACCGACTCCCGTACCGCCGAGGTATTCGTTATATATTTCGTCCCCCACTTTTTTCGCGTGTACGATAGCCGTGCCTGTTCCCATACTCACGACGATAGCCTCGTCGAGACCTGAAAGGTAAAGTCCTCCGCGTCCTATGCAGTCGAATTCACTCGCTCTGTGCAGCTCGACTGTATAGATAGGCTTTTCTATAACCGAGGCGCCCGCGCCCGTTATCATAGCTCGGTCTATTTCTTCAAGCGCAATACCGTTTTCCATAGTAAAGCGCCCGAATGCGCCGTACGCCGAGGTCAGCGGGTCTGTGGCGCGTACGAACTGAGGCTCTATCAAGCGTGGCTTTTCTCTCTTACCGTACTCAAAGCCGACTATTTTCGTCGTTGTTCCGCCTACATCGATTCCTATTACTGTTTTCATTTTTCTCCAATCCTATATAAAGAAAATTACTCGTCCTGCGCCGATATATCCTCAAGAGTCTGCCGTCTTACCGCGACGTAATCTCCGTCGCTCGATAGCATAACCAACGCAGGCTTGCCTATTCTGTTATAATTAGATGCCATTGAGTAATGATACGCGCCCGTCGTAAGAGTGGCTATTAAATCGCCTCTCTTAATGCTCGACGGAAGCATTACGTTCTCCTGAATTATGTCTCCGCTTTCACAGCATCTGCCAACGACAGACGCCTGCATATCCCGTTTTTCGTTCATTTTAGAGGACGGCAAAACGGTATAAGGCGCTCCGTAGAGGGCGAATCTTATATTGTCGGTCATACCTCCGTCAACAGAGACGTAATTTTTATATTCGGGTATTCTCTTTACCGTACCTACTGTATAAAGGGTCAGACCTGCGTCGGCAACAATGCTTCGTCCCGGCTCAAGAGATATAAGAGGAAGCTCTATTCCGAGCCTTGCCGCCTCTTTTTTCATAAAGTCGCCGAGCGTCAAAATATTGCTGTAGATATCTATTTTCGGCTGCTCTGATACATAGCGTACGCCGTATCCGCCGCCTATGTCAAGCTCTTCGGGGAAAAAGCCGAGAGACTTGCTGATATCCGAAATGAATTTCAGCATAACACGCGCCGTCGCAATATACACGTCCGACTCAAAAACCTGAGAGCCCACGTGGCAGTGATAGCCGCAGAGCCTTATATTTTTAAGCGAAAGGGCTGTTTTTGTTATCGCTTCAGCCTGTCCCGTCTCTATCGCCGAGCCGAATTTAGAGTCCACCTTTCCCGTCGCTATAGCCGCGTAGGTGTGAGGGTCTATGCCCGGGGTAATTCTCAAAAGCACCTTTTGTATAACGCTTTTCTCCGACGCAATTCGGTCTATGGCGAAAAGCTCTTCCTCGTTGTCGACCACGAAGTAGCCGACACCGGAATCTATCGCGTAATAAATGTCCTCATCGGTCTTGTTGTTAGAGTGAAAATAGGACTTCTCCATAGGAAAATTCGCCTTCAGAGCAGTATATATCTCACCGCTTGAAACAACGTCGATTCCCATTCCTTCCTCGCGCATTATTTCGTAGAGACGCTTAAAGGATGCCGCCTTGGATGCGTAGAGCGCCTGCCCCTTCTCACCAAAGGCGTCGAAAAGCGCCTTTTTATAGGTGCGGCAACGCTCGCGAATGCGACATTCGTCCATAAGATAGAGGGGCGTCTTGTATTTTTTTGCGAGAGAAACGGTATCATATCCCGCAAACAAAAGCACGCCGTCGGACGATACCGACAAATTTTCACAAAGTAGGTCCCTGTTTTCCATTTTTTCTTCCTGTTCTTTTTTAGAGCGTATTCCTTTTTCAGAGCATATGCGCGCGCAGCTCTTCTGCGCTGAGAGGCGAAAGGTCTGCGGGCGCGACGTCAAAAACCGTCTTGCAGCCGCGAACGCCTCTTTTATACATTCTGTCGAGCGCGCGAGCGAAGGCTACTAACACGCTCGCCGTAAATTCGGGGTTCGAGTCCAATTTCAAGCTATATTCTATTACGTGGCTGTTTTCTCCGTTTATCCCCGTTTTTCCGCTTCTTATAACTCTTCCGCCGTGCGGAATTCCCATATGCTCGCGCTTTAATTCTTCTTCACTTATAAAATTTACCGTCGTGTCGTAGTCGGCGAAATAGTTGGGCATCGTCTTGATTTCTTTTTCAATTCTCGCAAGGTCTGCCCCCTCCTCTGCTACCACGTAGCACTCTCTTGTGTGCTTCTCTCTCGTGCAAAGCTCGGGCATTTCTCCGTTTCTTACTGCCGAAACCGCGCGTTCAATGGGAACGGTGTACTGTCTTGCGTCGATAACTCCTTCAATTCTGCGAATGGCGTCGGAGTGTCCCTGACTTACGCCCCTACCCCAGAAGGTATAATCCTTTCCATTCGAAAGAATGGCAGAGGAATAGAGTCGGGCGATAGAAAACATACCGGGGTCCCAGCCGCCTGAAATAAGCGCGATATGGTCTGTGTCAAGCGCGCTTTCATTCACTCTGTCGAAATGCGCAGGGATTGACGCGTGGGTATCGAAGCTGTCTAAAACGTTAAAGGTCCTCGCAAGCGCAGGTGTCATTTCGGGCAGGTCGGTAGCGCTTCCCGCGCAGATTATAAGAACGTCTATTTTGCCACAAAAGGCGTTAAGCTCTGACACCGAATAGACGGGCGCGCCCAAGCTCTTTACCTTTTCGGGCGCTCTGCGCGAAAATATTCCGACAAGCTCGACGTCCTCTGAGTCTCTTGCGGCGCATTCGACGCCTCTTCCTAAATTTCCGTATCCGTAAATTGCTATTCTCATTTTTTATGCCTTTTATATTTTTTATTTTAGCAGGTCCTTCATATCGTAGAGTCCTGCGCTCTTATTGCAGAGAAACTCGGCCGCGACAAGCGCCCCTTCGGCAAAAATGGCTCTGCTGTGCGCCTCGTGCTTAAGCGAGATGGTCTGTGTCTGCGTCGCCACGATGACCTCGTGCTCGCCGACGACGTTACCCATACGAAGCGAATGAATTCCTATCTCGTTCTGTTCTCTCTTCGCATGGCCGCTTCTGCCGTTTTTGGCGTAGGACTCGGGTCTCGCTTCCTTTATAGCGTCAAAAAGCATTTTTGCTGTTCCACTCGGGGCGTCTAATTTTCTGTTATGATGCTTCTCTATAATCTCTATTTCTGCTTCGGGCATTGCCTCGGCAGTCTTTTTCGCAAGCTCGACCAACAGCGCAACTCCGAAGGACATATTAGCCGAAAAGAAGATAGGAATCTCCTTTGACGCTGCTTTTATCGCCTCACGCTCGCCCTCGGTCTGTCCCGTTGTAGCGATGACTAAAGGCAGCTTTGCGCTTTTTGCAAAGTCGAGCAGCTCGTTTGTGCAGACGTGATTTGAAAAGTCAACGATGCAGTCAACGCGTTTTTCAGCCGAAGCGAAATCGGACGCGCAGGGGCACTCAAGTCCCTCCCTTGCGTTAACGTCAACGCCCGCCTTTATCTCTATTCCTCTGAAACCGTTTTTTGTCAATGCGCGGACCTCTTTACCCATATGTCCGTCAAAGCCGCATAACAATATCTCCATTTTTACAATTCCTTTTTCTTTTCACAAATTACTTAATTACTTGTTTATTTTTACTCCAGCCTTCTCCATAAGAGAAAGAAGCTTCTTCTCGTTTTCTTCTTCCATAGGTGTCAAGGGAAGTCTTAAATAGTTCTCGCAATATCCCATAGCAGCGACAGCCGCCTTTACGGGAATCGGATTTACCTCGCAGAAGAGCGCGTTTATAAGGGGAAGAAGCTCTAACTGCAATTTAGCCGAGCCCTTTACGTCTCCCTTAAAGAATCTGTCGCACATCTCGACAGTCTCTTTCGGCAATACGTTTGAGAGTACCGAAATTACGCCCTTTCCACCGAGAGCAAGAATGGGCACTATCTGGTCGTCATTTCCCGAATAGACGTCCAGCTTATCGCCGACAAGGGAAATAAGCTCGGCTATCTGCGAAATGTTTCCGCACGCCTCCTTTATCGCCACTATATTCGGGTGGTCGGCAAGCTCGAGAACGGTAGAGGGCAAAAGATTGCAGCCCGTTCTGCTCGGCACGTTATAAAGAATGCAGGGCTTCGTGCTTGCGTCGGCTATCGCGCGAAAGGACGCGACAAGTCCCTTTTGAGTTGCCTTGTTATAATAAGGGGTGACTAAAAGCATAGCGTCAGCGCCGACCTCGCAGGCGTATTTCGTAAGGTCTATGGCGTAGGCGGTATCGTTCGAGCCTGTTCCCGCAATTACGGGTACTCTGCCCTTTACCTGCTCTACGCAGAAGCGTATAGCCTCCTTATGCTCCTCGTCTGTAAGAGTCGAGCCCTCGCCTGTCGTGCCGACGGCTACAATGGCGTTGACTCCCTGTTCTATCTGCCATTCTATGAGACGGGCAAACTGCGCGTAATCTATACCCTCAGCGGTAAGCGGCGTAACTATAGCCGTCGCTACCCCCGTAAATACTGAATTTTTCATTTTTCTTCTCCTGATTTTTTCTTTGCCTTTAAAAAGATTTGTTTTATATCTTCACAAATCGCCTTATTTTACGAACTCGTCGTAAATCGCGTTTATTGCCGCGATATAATCGTTTTCATCTATACCGACGATTATATTAAGCTCGCACGAGCCCTGATCTATCATACGGATATTTATATCGGCGTCGGAAAGCGACTTGAAGATACGCATAGCCGTGCCCTTCGTCTTTACCATTCCGCGTCCTACGACGGCGATAAGAGCTAAATTGTCCTCGACGAAAATGTTGTCGGGATTTACCGCCTTGCATATTCCCGCCAGAATATCGGCGCGGCAACGGTCAAGCTCCTTCGTCGAGAGGACCAGACTCATAGTATCAATGCCCGACGGAAAATGCTCGTATGAGATATTGAGCGACTCTATGACCTGAAGCACACGGCGTCCGAAGCCAAGCTCAGCGTTCATCATAGCCTTTTCAATCGTAATGGTGGAAAAGCCTACCTTACCCGCAATACCCGTAATGACGTTCTCGCTCACCTTGTCGGTCATAGGAACTATAAAGGTTCCCCTGTCCTCAGGCTTGTTTGTGTTTCTTATATTTATCGGAATTTTCGAGCATCTTACGGGGAATATTGCGTCCTCGTGCAAAACAGTCGCGCCCATATAGGAAAGCTCACGAAGCTCTTTATAGGTAATTGTATCTATAGGCTGGGGATTCTCTACGCAACGGGGGTCAGCCATAAGGAAGCCCGAAACGTCGGTCCAGTTTTCATAGAGTGATGCATTCGCCGCCCTTGCAACGATAGAGCCCGTAATATCCGAGCCGCCTCGTGAAAATGTCTTTATCGTGCCGTTCGGCATAGAACCGTAAAAGCCCGGAATTACCGCGTAGGGATGCTTCGACAGAGCGTCGTGAAGCACGGTGTTCGTCTTGTCTGCGTCAAGAGTTCCGTCGTCCTTGAAGAAGATTACCTTCTTCGCGTCTATAAAATCAAAGCCGAGATATGCGGCAAGAATTTTCGCGTTCAGATATTCGCCTCTTGAAGCTACGTAATCGCGTCCTGAGTTGTTCAAAACGGCAAGTCTTATTTTTTCAAAGGTCTCGTTTAAATTTATGTCAATGTTAAGCTCGTTTACGATATAGGTATATCTTGAGCAGATCTCGTCAAAGACCTCGCTTATGTCCTTCTCCTCTACTGCAAGCTCATAGCATTTATAGAGAAGGTCGGTAATCTTATTGTTGCTTGTTTTGCATTTTCCCGGAGCTGACGCAACCACGTATCTCCTCTCAGGCTCGCTCTTTATTATATCGCGTACCTTGATAAAATGCTCGGGGTCGGCAAGAGAGCTGCCGCCAAATTTCAATACTTTAACACTCATTGTTGTTCCTCTCCGAATAATGTATTCTTAAAAATTTTCTTCTAAATAATCTTTAATAATATATTTTACCACAAAATATTTGTTTTTTTGAGTATTTTTTGTAATTTTTTTGAAAATCGTCAATTTTAACAAGTATTATACTGTAATTATGTCTGTTTTGTTAATTTTAACGCTTTTTTTTGCATTAAAAGGGGTATTCCTTGATATTCGCGCCCAAAGAGAGCAACGTTTTTTCCGCAGTATCGAAGCCGAAGCATACATCCTTTGCGCTGTGCGAGTCGCTCGACAGAATAAAAGAGCACTTCCTCTTTACCATATCCGAGATGATATCGGAGTCGGGATAAAAGGTCTGTCTGTAGCCTCTTGAAACCGCGCCTGTATTAACTTCAAAAACGGTTTCGCTTCCCAAAGCGTCGAGGGCCTGTCGGTACGCCTCTATATAGCGCGCGTCTTTTGTGTCGGGACATGCGCCCATATCCTTGAATTTCGTTAATAGGTCGAAATGCCCTATGATATCTGCCCTGCGTTTATCCTTAAGACGCGCGACGTAAGCAAAATATGCCTCAGCATATGCAGAAAAGTCGCCGCCGAAAAGCTCGTCTACGGTTTTTTTCACGCTTTCGGGGGAAAGGTCTATAGGATAAAGCTCGCCCTTATGCTCAATATAATGCACCGAGCCTATAATATAGTCTATTCTTTCGTCTTCTGTGTAGTTCTCAAAATAGTCAAGCTCAAGTCCGCAGAATATTTCTATTTGTCCCTCGTATTTCTTCTTCAGCTCGGCAAGCTCGGAAATATACCCTTCCTTTTTTTCGGGCGAGAAATACAGATCCGTATCTATACGGTCACTGTGCTCAGAAAAGCCTATCGACCTCACGCCATTTTTTATCGCCGATTTTATAATATCCTCGCAGCTATCCTTGCCGTCGCTGTAACGGCTGTGAATATGAAAATCACGCAAAATCATTTCGTCATCTTTTCCTGCTTTACCTTATGGTCAATTACGTGACGGGAGGCGAGCTCACGGTGCACGTCCTCAAGCGAAATACCAGCCTCTACCATAAGCACCATTACGTGATACGCAAGGTCTGCTATCTCGTAAATCGTCTCCTTTTTATCCTCTGCCTTCGCCGCGATTATAACCTCTGTAGATTCCTCGCCTATCTTTTTGAGAATTTTGTCAAGCCCCTTTTCAAAGAGATAGGTGGTATAAGAGCCGTCCTTCTTTTCCTCTTTTCTGCCCTTTATAAGAGAAAGAAGCTGCTCATAGGAAAATTCACGCAGCTCTTCGCTCTCGAAAAGAGTGTGAGTAAAGCAGCTATCCGTTCCCGTATGGCAGGCGGGGCCGTCCTTTTCTACCGTAACGAGCAAAGCGTCGTTATCGCAGTCTGCGGTAATCGAGACGATATGCTGATAATTGCCGCTCGTCTCTCCTTTAAGCCACAGCTCGTTTCTCGAACGGCTATAGAAGCAACTAAGCCCCTTTTCCATTGAAATTTCAAGGCTTTCTCTATTCATATAAGCAAGGGTAAGCACCTTTTTGTCTATTGCGTCAACAACAATGGCGGGAATGAGCCCGCGCTCGTCAAATTTGAGTTCATCTATATTCATAATTTATAACCTCACCGTAATCTGATTTTTCTCTAACTCTTTTTTTAAGTCGGGAATTTTTATTTCGCCAAAGTGAAAGACCGAGGCGGCAAGTCCCGCGTCTACCTTCGGAAGTCTTTTAAAAAGCTCTGTAAAATCCGCGACACAGCCCGCGCCGCCTGAGGCGATAACGGGTACGCTTACCGTATTACATACGGCGTCAAGCATCTCAATATCGAACCCCTTTTTCACTCCGTCGGTGTCTATCGAATTTACGACCACCTCGCCTGCGCCCATATCGACGCAGTTCTTTATCCATTCAAGCGCGTCCATTCCCGTGTTTTCTCTACCGCCCTTAGAAAAGACGGTAAATTTTCCGTCAACTCTCTTTATGTCGGCGGAAAGCACGACGCACTGGTCTCCGTATTTTTTCGCCGCCTCTTTTACGAGAGACGGATTTTTTATAGCGCCCGAATTGACGCTGACCTTGTCGGCGCCGCATTTGAGTACTCTGTCAAAGTCGTCAAGCGTATTTATGCCGCCGCCTACAGTCAGAGGAATGAATATCGTTCTCGCTACCTCCGTCAGAATACCGGTAAAAAGCGCTCTGCCCTCTGCCGACGCCGTAATATCGTAGAAAACAAGCTCGTCGGCGCCGCACTCGCTGTAATAACGCGCAAGCTCGACGGGGGAATTTACGTCTCGCAGCCCCTCAAAATTAGTCCCCTTGACCACGCGCCCGTCACGAACGTCAAGGCAGGGTATTATTCTCTTTGTAATCATTTAGCCACCTCAATAGCGGAAGAAATATCTATCGCCCCTATATAATAAGCCTTTCCTATTATAGCGCCGTAAAGGTTCATTCGGCGAAGCGCTTTTATATCGTCAAGCGAGGAAACGCCGCCCGACGCGACTATATCTATGCCGTATCTCTCTGAAAGCTCGGAATAAAGCTCTCTGTTCGTTCCCTGCATAGCGCCGTCCTTTGAAATATCGGTGCAGATTATAGTTTTAACGCCGATTTTCTCTGATTTCTCGCAGAATTCGTGCAAGGTATAGGCGCTCTTTTCGGTCCAGCCCTTTATCGCGACGTATCCGTCCTTTATATCTATACCGACTGCAATTCTGTCGCCGTATTTCTCTACTGCCCTACAAAGAAAGCCCTCGTCGGTTACTGCCGCCGTGCCGAGAATAACTCGCCCTACTCCTACAGAAAGGTACTTTTCTATCGTTTCAAGGTTGCGTATTCCACCGCCTATTTCGGCAAAAAGTGAAGTTTTGTTTACAATTTCCGAAACCACGTCAAGATTGGGCGTAGTTCCGTCCTTTGCGCCCTCAAGGTCAACCAAATGTATGTGTGTCGCGCCGCTTTTCTCAAAATCCTTCGCGACGGAAACGGGGTCCTCGCTGTACACAGTCATTTGAGAATAGTCGCCGCGATAAAGCCTTACCGCCTTTTTGTCATATAAATCTATTGCGGGAAAAATAATCATTCGTCTCCCTCCCACTCGCAAAACGCGCGCAAAATGTTGAGTCCCGTTTTTCCGCTTTTTTCGGGGTGAAACTGGCAGCCGCAAACGTTAGAGGAAGCTACAGCAGCCGTAAGGGGCGCGCCGTATTCGGCAGTCGCTATGACAGACCTTTCACAGTCGGCGCCGTAAAAGGAGTGAACGAAGTAGACGCACTCTCCTTCCTCCACGTACTTGAATATCGGGTGTTTTTTGCCTCCGAAATGAAGAGCGTTCCAGCCGATGTGAGGAATTTTCAGCTCGCTTGGAATTGCGTCGCCTATGTATTTAACGCTTCCCTCTATAAGTGAAAGCCCCTCATGCTCGCCGTATTCGAGGCTGCGCTCAAAAAGCATCTGCATTCCGAGACAGATTCCCATAAGAGGAGTACCGTCCTTTACCTTGTCGCATATTACTCTGTCAAGACCGCTTTCCTTTAACTTCTTCGACGCGTCGGCAAAGGCGCCGACGCCGGGAAGTATAATTCTGTCTGCTTTTGCTATAACGTCTCTGTCTCCGCTTACCTCGACCTGTTGTCCTATAAAGGAAAACGAGCTTTTAAGCGAGAACAGATTTCCTACTCCGTAGTCGACAATAACCATATTAAAGCGCTCCCTTAGTTGACGGAATCTGTCCCGCTCTTCTCTCGTCGAAGGAAAGAGCGTCGCAAAGACTCCTTGAAACAGATTTAAAGGCGCCCTCTATTACGTGGTGCGAATTATCTCCGCATATGCTTCTTATGTGTAAAGTTAAGTTTGCATTGCTTGCAAAGGCGACAAAGAATTCCCGTACAAGCTCGGTGTCAAAGTCGCCTACCTTTTCGGTGGGGATAAGGACGTCATACACGAGCATTCCTCTTCCCGAAATATCGACTGATGAGAGAATGAGAGACTCGTCCATAGGAAGAATTTTACTGCCGTAACGGGCAATTCCCTTTTTATCGCCCATAGCCTGTAAGAATGCCGCGCCGAGCGCTATTCCTATATCCTCTGTCGTGTGGTGGAAATCGACCTCGCAGTCGCCCTTGCAGGACACCTTTAAGTCAAAGAGCCCGTGAGACGCGAAAAGCGTAAGCATATGGTCTAAAAAGCCGCAGCCCGTATTTATATCCGATTTTCCCTTTCCGTCAATATTCAATTCAACAGAAATATCGGTCTCTTTTGTTTTTCTCTTTATACTGCCTGTTCTCATTTTATAAATCCTCTTTCCTTGATTATTTCTTCGATTGCCGACACGAGAGTGTTCATCTGCGTTTTCGTGCCAACTGTAATTCTGTTGTAATCCTTTATTTCGGGCAACGAAAAGTGACGTACTAAAATTCCTCTTTCTCTTAATTTCAGATAGAGCGACTCGCCGTCAATTTTTTCGTGCTTGGCGAAAAGGAAGTTAGCCTTTGAGTCGGTTACAAAGAAGCCGAGACGGCGAAGCGCGTCCTTCGCTTCCTCCCTGTTTTCTATAATCGTTTCACAGTTTTCCTTATAATAATCAGAGTCGCCGAGCGCCGCGTATCCCGCCGCCATAGTCATTCTGTTGACGTTATAGGGATTTGTCGAATACTTTATCGTATTCATATCGGAAATAAGAGAATCGTTCGCTATAGCGAAGCCGAGTCTTGCGCCCGCCATTGAATAGGACTTCGAAAAGGTACGGGTTATTATAAGGTTGTCGTATTTGCTTATAAGACAGAGAGCGCTTTCTCCGCCGAAGTCTATATACGCCTCGTCTATTATAACGACGTTTTCTCTGTTCGTCTTTAAAATACGCTCTATCTCATCGAGCGAAAGTATAAGTCCCGTCGGCGCGTTAGGATTGGCTATAACTATATTCATTCCTATATTTTCGTAGTCCGACACGTCGATGGAAAGGTCCTCCTTTAAGGGAATTTCCTTGTAGGGTATGCCGTTAAGACACGCAAAGACGGGATAAAATCCGTAGGTAAGACTAGGAAAGGCGAAGGGGTGATTTTCGTCTCCGAACGCCATAAAGGCGAAGTTGAGTATCTCGTCAGAGCCGTTTGTCATAAGAATTTGATTCTTTGAAACTCCGTAGAACTCTGCCGCCCTTTCATTCAAATCTCTGCATTCGGGGTCGGAATAGAGCTGAAGGCGAGAGGCCTCCCTCTCTACTGCCTCTATTACGCTTTTCGACGGCGGAAACGGAGATTCGTTCGTATTTAATTTTATATATACGGCGTCCTTCGGCTGCTCGCCCGGGGTATACGCCTTAAGAGCCGAATGGCGCTTACTGAAAAAACGGCTCATTTTCCTTTTTCCTCCATTCTGACCGTCGCGCTTCTTCCGTGGGCAGTCAAGCCCTCAGTACGCGCGAATTTATCTACGTCGTACGCCACCTCTTTAAACGCTTCTTCGGGATAATAAATGAACTGCGACTTTTTAATGAAGTCATCGACGGACAGAGGGCTTGAAAATCTCGCCGTACCGCCTGTGGGAAGCGTATGATTGGGACCTGCGTAATAGTCGCCGAGCGCTTCGGGGCAGTTTTTGCCCATAAATACCGAGCCCGCGTTCTTTATTTTTTCAAGGTAATCAAAGGGGTTGTCCACGCAAAGCTCAAGATGCTCGGGCGCTAACTCGTTTGAAATATCTATAACCACGTCGAGCGTGTCGGCTATTATTATTTTTCCGTTATTGTCTATTGACGCTCTCGCTATTTCCTCTCGCTCAAGCAGGGGAAGCTGTCTTTCAAGCTCGTCCCTTACCTCGAAGGCAAGCTCTTCGCTGTCTGTGACAAGCACCGCCGACGCAAGCTTATCGTGCTCTGCCTGAGATAAGAGGTCTGCCGCCACGCTTTTTGCCGACGCCGTACCGTCTGCTACTACTAAAATCTCGCTCGGGCCCGCAATCATATCTATCGAGACCTGACCGAACACCTGCTTTTTCGCCTCAGCGACGAAGGCGTTTCCCGGACCTACTATTTTATCAACTCTCGGCACGCTCTCTGTCCCGTAGGCGAGCGCGGCTATCGCCTGAGCGCCACCTATTTTGAACACTCTGTCAACGCCCGCTATTTTCGCGGCGGCAAGAATGGGAGCGCTTACCTTGCCTTCTGCGTTAGGCGGCGTCACCATAACTATTTCCGAGCAGCCCGCAATTTTTGCGGGAATGGAATCCATAAGCACGGTTGACGGATAAGCGGCTGTTCCACCCGGAACGTAAAGGCCCGCCTTTTCTATAGGAATTATTCTCTGACCGAGTATAACTCCCTTTTCTCCGTTTAAGATATAGCTCTGTCTTACCTGCGCCGAATGGAAGCGGCGAATGTTTTCGGCGGCGGTCTTTAAAATTCTTATAAAGTCGGCGTCTACGAGGGTCATAGCCTCATCAAATTCGCTCTCGCTTACCTCAAGCGAGGAAAGAGACGCGCGGTCGAATTTCTCGCAGTATTCATAGAGAGCCTTGTCACCGTTTTCGCGTACGTTTGAAATTATATCGGAGACTATAGCTTCTACGTCGACTTTCGGCTCAACTCGCGCAAAAATCTTGTCCTTTTCTACTTCTCCGTATTTTAATATGCTGATCATTTTCTCGCCTCCACTTGAGTCTTCATCTTATTAAGCAAACGGCTTATAGCGTCGTATTTGAACTGATAGGCGGAACGGTTTGCGACAAGTCGGGCGCTCACATCTGCCACTGTTTCAAAGGGCTCTAAATTATTTTCCATTAAGGTTTTTCCCGTTTCGACTATATCGACTATTACGTCGGAAAGCCCTAAAATGGGCGCAAGCTCTATTGAACCGTTCAATTTTATTATATCTATATCTCTGCATCTTCGTCCGTAATAGTCCATCGTTACGTTAGGGAATTTCGTCGCCACTCGCAGAGTGCTTTCCGTCCTGTCGTGAAAGCCGACCTTACCCGCGACGGCGAGACGGCATTTTCCCATATTCAAATCGAGAAGCTCAAAGACGTCGGGCTTCGACTCCATAAGGATATCCTTGCCGACAACGCCTATATCAGCCGCGCCCCTCTCTACGTATATCGCCACGTCGGAGGGCTTTACCCAGAAGTAGCACACGCCTGCTTCCTTGTTTTCAAAAATCAGCTTTCTTGTATCTTCAAGCGCTTCGGGGCACTCAAAGCCCGCTTCTGCGAACATCTTATAAACCTTTTCGCCCAGCCGTCCTTTTGGCAGGGCTATCTGAAGCATATCAGACATCATTTTTTCTCCTTTGTCAATCTCTCTAACGTACGGTAACGAAGCTTGCTTGGTATTTCATACTGCACCGAGACGCTTTTTCCGTCTCTCGTCAATTCCTCGCCTCTCTTGGCGATAAGCGAGGGCTCAGTATCGGCGTCGGCAAGTAAAAGCACGTCGACGTCGAACTCGGCAGGCTCTTCAAGCCTTGAGAGGCAGTCGAGATATACGGCGAAGCCTATCGCGCGCGAGCTTTTTCCCATCTTTTGCATAAGACGGTCATACTGTCCTCCGTTAAGGACGCTTGTGGGTATCCCCTTTACGTATCCTCGGAAAATAATTCCGTTATAATAATTCATATCTCCTATAAGAGAGAAGTCGGCGCATATGCGAACGCCCGAAAGCTCGCCGAGCAAATTTACTATATTCTCAAATTCAGAAAGGGCGAAAAGCAAGGCTTGGTCGTCGGTCATAGCCCTTAAAGACGACACGACCTCGTTTACGTCTCCGTAGCATTCGGTAAGCGACACGAGTAATTCTTCCTTTTTTTCGTCTATTCCGCATTCAGCGCATATCTCTTTTATTCCGTGAGGATTTTTCTCGCCTATGCATTTCAAAAGAGGGGCGCGAAACGCGCCGAGCGCTTCTCCGTCAATCAAGGCAGACACAATGCCGAGATGCGAAATATTAAGCGCGCATTCGGAGGAAATGGTCTGCAAGCTCCTTGCGGCAAGGTATAAAACCTCGCTCTGATTATATTCGTTTAAGTCGCCTATACACTCAATACCCGTCTGCATAATTTCCTTATACTGATGCGTGCTGTCAGACACTCTGTAGACGTTTTCATTATAATAAAGACGCTCGGTAATATTCGGCGTATCGGCTGTGTTTTTAACTATCGAAAGAGTAACGTCGGGCTTGAGAGCCATCAGCTTTCCACTCGTATCGGTAAAGGTTATTACTCTGTCGGACAAGAGGAATTCCTTGTTTCTGCTATAAAGGTCGTATTCCTCGAACTTGCTCATCTTGAAGCAGGTGTAGCCGTACAAGCGGTAAAGGCTTCGCAGATTGAAGATTACCTTTTCCTCGCACTTAAGCAGACTGTCATCTATTCTCATTTTCATTCTCCTCTAATCTTTCCATTGCGAGCCTGTATCCGCCCGAGCCGTACATAAGCGCTCGGTTTACTCGACTTATGGTGGCGGTAGACATTCCCGTTTCCTTCGCTATCACCGCGTAGCTTTTCTTGTCGGAAAGCATCTTCGCAACCTCAAAGCGCTGCGCTATATCGAGAATTTCCTTGACGGTACACGCGTCGTCAAAAAAGCTGTAGCATTCGTCTATTGTTTTTAAAGATAAAATAGCCTTAAAAAGCTTGTCTGTCGCCTCATTATGATAATTCATTTACGTTTCTCCTGTATCGCTTTTTTGTTTTATCACTTTATCACGCTAATACAATAGCACACTTTAAAGAAAAAGTCAAGTGCTTTTTATAAAAATATAAAAAGAAATATTTAAAAAAACAAATTACGTTGCTTGTCTTTGGTTTCATTGCATATTTTAATTATACCACAAAGTAAGCGGTTGCTCAATACCTTAAGGTAAAGAACAACCGCTTTTTGAGACCTGCGTTAATGCTTCAGTCCATTTTATTTTATCAGGTTATTTTTTTGCAGTTCTGATTTTTTCAGACAGCCTTTCTACAACCTCTACCGCCGTTTCTGTTGTTAATAGCTTTCTTGCCTCGTCCGAAGAATCAAATTCGGGAATCGAGGAACCGGATAAAATATACAGTATTCCGTCGGACTGCCATCTTATAGATGAAAGCTTACCTTGAATATAGGTATACAAAAAGCCACTTTCCAAAAACATTTTCTTCTCTTTGGTATTTA
>JAZOCY010000012.1:0-5079 GCA_045596805.1 Eubacteriales bacterium
ATCATAATACGGAGTCTGATGAGAAGTGGCTCAGTTGCCGAAGGCAAGCGATTCGCTTCGCATACCCCACCCGAAGATCGACAAGCTCGCTTGTCAGGCGTAGGGGGAGGGTATCTTCGCCAAATGCGAAATATCCCGTAGTGATGCACGCGGTACATATTTTTATTTTAATGCACCTTGTTGCATCATAATACGGAGTCTGATGAGAAGTGGCTCAGTTGCCGAAGGCAAGCGATTCGCTTCGCATACCCCGCCCGAAGATCGACAAGCTCGCTTGTTAGTAGCGAAGCGGCGCGAAAGTCTTAGAAAACAGTTGATAACTGTTTTCCCTTGAGCGTGACCGAGCCGCAGCGAGAATAGGGGGAGGGTATCTTCGCCAAATGCGAAATATCCCGTAGTGATGCACGTAGCGCATATTTTTTGGTTTTCAAAATGCTTATATATAATATCATATTTTTTTGCGCTTGTCAATATGAAAATCGGGTTTTGTTGAAGTTTTTGTGAGGTTTTTGCAGGGGAGTCAAGCTTTTTTCAGAAAAAACCTTTAGAAATCGACAATATAAGTTTACATTTTTAAAAATCTATTGCATATATGTCACAACTGTGATAATATATATTGTGAATGAGAAAGAATGCTTTGTGTATTTAATTCCATATGAGTCAAGGCAACTAAACAATCAGCTAAAGGGGGATTTTATGAAGGTATTACTTATAAACGGAAGCAGTAAAGAAGCGGGCAGCACAGCAACCACCTTAGGAAGAATTAAAGAGGTCCTTGAATGTGAGGGCATAGAGGCAGAAATTTTCAATATTGGCCCATCTCCTGTTCGTGACTGCATTGGCTGTAAGCAGTGCGTCAAGCTTGACGGCTTTTGCGCATTTGACGACGACTGTGTAAATTCGCTTTTGGAAAAGGCGAAGGAAAGCGACGGCTTTGTTTTCGGTACGCCCGTTTATTACGCGCATCCGAGTGGAAGGCTTCTTTCCGTGCTTGACAGAGCCTTTTACGCAGGAGGGAAGCATTTTACGCATAAAATTGCCGCATCTATCGCTTGCGCGCGTCGCGCGGGTATGACGTCGTCAATCGACGTCATAAACAAGCACATTACCTTTGCGCAGATGCTCTTAGTTTCATCTACGTATTGGAACGGTGTTTACGGAAACAAAGCCGAAGAAATTTCATCCGACGAGGAAGGCATACAAACCATTGAAAATTTAGCGCGCAATATCGCTTGGGCGTTAAAATGCGTAGAGCTTGGAAGGAAGAACGGAATATACGCGCCCGAAAATTCCAAGTCAAAGAGAACCAGCTTTATAAGATAACGTCGCTTTGAAAATTAAATAGCAGAAATAAAAAGCACGGCGTGGCGCTCTTTTAAGGGCTCACGCCGTTTTCGTCAGAACGCTACGAAAAAGATTTCCCTCTGTTTTTTGAAATGTTTTTTTAATCTCAATTAAATTAAGAATTGCTATTTACTTTTTCTCAGAAATATAGTATACTAAAGGTGTCGAATACAGATAAAAGACAAAGGAGAGTTTTTTATGGCAAAGAAAGTACTTGCGTTTGACTTCGGAGCATCGAGTGGCAGAGCTATGCTCGGCGAATTTGACGGCAAAATGATAAATATGACCGAGATTCACCGATTCTCTAATGACCCTGTTATTGTGAACGGCACTATGTATTGGGACGCTTTGCGTCTTTTCCATGAAATAAAACAGGGAATTATAAAAGCGCTTCAGGAAACGAAGATTGACGCGATAGGCATTGACACCTGGGGAGTTGACTTCGGCATGCTTGATAAGAACGGAGAGCTGCTTTCCTCGCCTGTAAACTACCGTGACGAGAGAACTGTGGGAATGCCTGAGGAGGTTTTCGAGAAAATTTCTTCTCATGACCTTTACAGCCGTATGGGCACGCAGACTATGCGTATAAATACTATTTATCAGCTTTATTATTTGTTCAAATACCGTCCCGAGCTTATGAAGCTCTGCGATAAGATTTTGTTTATGCCCGATTTGTTCGCGTATTTCCTCACGGGCGCAAAGAGAGCTGAGGAGACGATAGCTTCGACGTCTAACTTTTTAGACCCGTATAAGAAAAGCTGGGCAACCGACGTATTAGAGACTATCGGCATAGAGCCGAGAGTTTTACCCGATATAATTAAGCCGGGCGAAGTATACGGAATGCTTTCCGACGAGCTTTGCGCTGAATTCTCCTGCGAAAAAATTCCCGTAATCGCGGTATGTACTCACGATACGGCAAGCGCGGTTACGGCGGCTCCCGCTAAGGATGATTTCGTTTACATAAGCTGCGGAACCTGGAGCTTGTTTGGCACAGAGCTGAAAGAACCTCTTATAAACGAGCAGAGCGAGGCTATTCAATATACAAACGAGGGAGGACATTCCTCTACTACGAGGTTTTTAAAGAATATTATGGGACTCTGGCTTGTTCAGGAGTCGCGTAGACAGTGGATAAAGGAAGGAACTCCCGTAAGCTATGCCGACCTTGAAAGAGAAGCGCTCGAATCTGAGCCGTTTAAGTGCTTTATAGACTGCGACGCCCCCGAATTCGCTATTGCGGGAAATCTTCCTTTGCGCGTACAGAAATTCTGCGAGGCTACAGGGCAGTACGTGCCTAAAACGAGAGGCGAGATAATGAGATGCATCTATCAGAGCCTTGCGATGAAATATAAGCTAAATTTCAGTATGCTTCGCGACATTTCGGGCAAGGACTTCGCCCAGATAAATATGCTCGGCGGCGGCATTAAGGATACGCTTCTTTGCCGTATGACAGCGAGCAGCACGGGCGCGCGAGTATGCGCAGGACCTATAGAGGCAACCGTTATGGGTAATATTGCGCTTCAGCTTATAGCGCTTGGCGAGATAAAGGACGTATCCGAGGCGAGAGAAATTATCAAAAATTCCGTAGACTTTAAGACGTATGAGCCCGAAAACGCGGAGGAATGGGATAAGTACTACGAAGAATACAGCAAATATCTCGGCAAAAGTGGCGAGAACGCATAATGGGGCTCCACATTCAGGCATAACCGCAAACAAAAAACAAGTAAAACGAAAGAGACGTTATTTTTGATAGCGTCTCTTCTTTGCATTGTTTAAATTCGATTAAATATTATAGTTGAAAAACTTCGTTTTTCTTCCAAAAGACTGTATTTTTGTTTGCTATCGCCGTTCGCTTCCTCTCGACGTATAAAATACGTATTCGGGGGCGAGCGACGATTTCTGCTCTGAATCTGCGCGCCCCGACTGTTATATTTGGCAAAACCAAAGAAGCCCGACACTTTATAATAAAAAACAGGGAAACGCCCAGAAAAAGAATTAAATTTGTCAGTAGAACAATTTTATAAGGTTGAAATCCTACGGATTTCCTCATTTAAATGGGCTTCTTTTATCGACGTTTTCGCCCTCTCGACGTATAAAATACGCCTTCGGGACGAAGAACGGCGATTTTTCCTCAAATCTGCCTATCCCCTGAAAATGAAAGGGGCTTCACATTCAGGCATAATCGCAAACAAAAGAGACGTTATTTTTTTGATAGCGTCTCTTTTTTCTTTGTATAAATTTTTTGCCTTGCGTTATTTAAAAATTACGTTTTGGCTTTTGTTCTGTTTTGTCATAAAAAAGCCTTTATGCGAATAGAATTTAGATAAGAAGGATCATTCTTTTGCAGCGGCGCCCGCAATTTTGGCGCGGCAGGCGCGGCAGATGTACTTTTCCTCAAAGGGCTGAAGGTCGTCCTTGCCAGAGCAGAATACGCAATAGGGGACGTATTTCTTTACAAGTATGCCGTCTCCCGTGAAGAGAATTTCAACCTCATCTCCGTTTTCGATAGACAGGGATTTACGCATCTCCTTGGGAACGACAATTCTTCCAAGCTCATCTATTTTTCTTACAATACCGAAGGTTCTCATATTATTTATTTTTCTCCTTGTAATCTTAATTTACTAAATTATACCATATTCGTCTCAAAAAGTCAATATTTTTTACAAAAAAATGTAAAATATTGTAAATTAAATTCTATTTTTGAAGGTAGTATATGCTCGGAAAAACCTTTTCTCTTATGTGTATTTTATCCTTTGCCTGCGCTTTATATACGGGCAATATGCGCGCGCTTTCCGACGGCATTATTGACGGCGCTACCAAGGCGGTCAGCCTTACCATATCGCTTTTTGGAGTTATGTGCCTCTGGTGCGGTATAATGCGACTTTTTTCATACGTCGGTCTTATAGGTCGAGTGAGTCGCGTATTGCGTCCCTTTTTGCGCTTCGCTTTTCCGAAAGCCTCGAAGGATGGGCGTGGAATAGAGGAGATTACGGCAAATATAAGCGCAAATCTTTTGGGAATAGGAAACGCCGCTACTCCGTTTGCGCTATCCGCGCTCTCAAAGCTTCAGGAGGCGAACGAGGACAAGGAAAGAGCCTGTGACGATATGATAACGCTTTCGGTGCTTAATTCCTCCTCGCTTACCTTAATACCTACGACAATGCTTACAATGAGACGGCTCTACGGCTCGCAGAACGCTTTTTCGGTGATAGTTCCCGTTTGGATAGTCAGCTTTATCTGTAGCTTTTCCGCCATTGTTATATGCCGCATTTTCGCCTATTTGAGAAGAAAGAGAAAAAGAGGACCGTGATAAATTATATTTCATATCTGGCAATTCCCACTGTTTTGCTTTTTGCGGCAATTATGATTCTTTTCATTAAGAAAAACACCTTTGACGAGTTCCTTGTGGGTATCAAGGACGGTATGGAGCTTTCGCTTTCCTTAATGCCGACTTTCATAATTCTTATGGTCGGAGTTTCTATGGTCTCGGCAAGCGGGCTTCCCGAATTACTCGCAAAATACTTAGAGCCTGTCGGCGAAAGAGTGGGTGTTCCTGTCGAGCTTATACCCTTAATTATATTGCGCCCCATTTCAGGCAGCGGCTCAAACGCGGTTCTCGCAGATATATTTGAAAAATATGGCGCAGACAGCTTTGTCGGGTGCTGCGCATCGGTGCTTATGGCGTCGTCGGAGACTATGATTTACGTCATAACCGTCTATTTTTCCTCCGTAAAGGTA
>JAZOCY010000013.1:0-14246 GCA_045596805.1 Eubacteriales bacterium
ACTTTTCAACATTTCCAACATTTTTGATGTTAAAAACTTTTTTTGATAAATTCTTCATTTTCTACATATTCCCCTCTTGACAATATTTTTTTACGTGAGAATAAAATCCAAAAAATTCCATTTGCCACGCTTGGTAAAATGAATAAATGTATATTTTGAAAAAGCATTCATTTTATGGAACGTAACGCAAAAATAATGCTCATATTTCGTTGAAAAATGTAAAGGAACGCTGTTTTAAGCAGAAAAACAATTAAAAAAAGAAAATCCCTTTTTCTCGGGATTTTCTCCTAATATTTAAATGTCAAAGGAGTCGTCGTGTCCGTATTTGTATAATAACGCTTTAATTTGACTTCTTTCGCTCTCATTTAAGCCCTTGCTTTCAATGAGCTTTTCTTTTACCGAATTAAAATCAAGCTCGCCTGAGTCGAATAGCTCTGCTATAGCGCATTCAATATCCTCGCGCTTATAGCCTCTTGCAATCAGGTACGGATAAATTTTCCTTTCCCCATACAAATTATGATTAGCCAGACGCAAAACGAAACGAGAAAGCTGCTGATGCTCGTCAATGTAACCGAGAGAAACCATTTTTTCTACGGTTTCTTCAGCCGTTTCCTCTCTGAAGCCGCGCTCTATCAGCTTCCTTTTAAGCGAGGCGCGATTGTTATCGCAATGCGCGAGTATCCTGTAGGCGACAGAAACGGCGTCCTTGTCGTTTGCGCTGCGAGAAATAATTTTAAGGTCGTATTCAGACAGCTCGCAATTTACAAGAGGGGAGCCTATGCGCTCGTAATCGTCGGGGGTTATTTCGTATTTTCTTTTCCTTTTTGAATTTCTATCCTGTACTAAAACAGTCAGTAAAAGATTTTGAGGATTTTTGCCCTCGCCGATAGCAATTACGGTAGCCTTCTGCATAGAAACCTCGCGTTTCTTTTGAATGATGAAGAATGAAGAATTGAACTTGATTTTCGCTCAAACGAAAATCTTCTTTTTATAGAAATGTATTTTTTGACGGATTATTCGTTGTCGCCCTCTAATTCGCGAAGGTCAAATTCGTCGCTTCCGTCGTCTGAGGTGTTATCCTCCATAGAGACCTCTGAAATGCGAGATTTCACCTTGCTTTCAATATCCGCGAAGAGCTGAGGATCCGACTCGAGCAAGAGCTTTACTCTCTCCTTGCCCTGACCTATCCTTTGCCCGTCGTAAGAGAACCAAGAGCCGCTTTTCTCGATTATGCCGAGCTGAATACCGAGATCGATAATCTCGCCCGATTTTGAAATTCCTTTTCCGTACAAAATATCGAATTCGGCTACCTTGAAGGGAGGAGCTACCTTGTTTTTCACTACCTTACAGCGAACACGGTTGCCATAGATTTCGCTTCCGTTCTTGAGCACGTCGGTCTTTCTTATTTCAATTCTTACCGAAGCGTAGAATTTGAGCGCGCGTCCACCTGTGGTAACCTCAGGGTTTCCGTACATAACTCCGACCTTTTCACGAAGCTGATTTATGAAAATAACGATACAGTTACTCTTTGAAATTACGCTTGTGAGTTTTCTCATTGCCTGAGACATAAGTCTCGCCTGCAGACCGACGTGAGAGGCGCCCATATCTCCGTCTATTTCCTGCTTCGGTACCAAGGCGGCAACAGAGTCTATTACTATTACGTCAATGGCTCCCGAGCTTACGAGCGCTTCGGCAATTTCAAGCGCCTGCTCCCCACAGTCGGGCTGTGAAACGAGAAGCTCGTTTATATTTACGCCGAGATGCTTTGCGTAGATAGGATCGAGCGCGTGCTCGGCGTCTATGAATGCCGCCTCGCCGCCCTGCTTCTGCACTTCGGCTATAACGTGAAGAGCTACGGTTGTTTTACCTGAGGATTCGGGGCCGTATATCTCTATAATTCTTCCTTTCGGAACACCGCCTATTCCCAAGGCGTTGTCAAGAGTAAGAGAGCCTGTGGAAACCGAGCTTACGCTCATATTGAGGTTTTCGCCCAAGCGCATAATAGTACCCTTTCCGCAGGTGCGCTCTATTCTTGCAATAGCGGTATCAAGCGCCGCCTTTTTATCGTTTACGATATCGTCGGTAACGTTAGTTTTCTTCTGTGCCATTTTTTTATCTCCTTGGATTTTAATCTTTTTATATGGTATAAATCAGAATTCAAGCTTCATAGCGCCACGCCTGATATTGAGCATCATACACGAGCCCTCGCCGAATACAGAGTCGAGAAGAGCGGCGTATTCATCGGCAAGCTCTTTTTTGACAAACGCTTGGATAGTTCCCGCAAAGCCTCCCCCGTGTACTCTCCAGGCGCAGTCCTTTCCGCCGAGCGCGCCCTCCGTTATGCAAAGCGCGAGAGAAAGCCCCTGCTCGTGTGGATTTGTTACTGTAAATACGTTTTGCAGATACTTGAAGCTTGAATTTCCCGATTCGAGAACGTACCCGAGAAAGCTCTCAAAATCGCCAGTCTCTAAAGCCTTAGCCTGCTTCTCAACACGGTCATTTTCACGAATGAAGTGAAGGGCTCTCATAATAGCCCTGTCAGAGCTCGCCGTACGTAAAATAGGAATGTTCTCCAGAATTTTTGCTTCGGTAATTCCGCGAAGAACCTCTTTTCCGAAATAAGAAGCGACCTTTTTCATTTCTTCGGGGACAGACGCGTAATCTTCATTCAAATCCGCGTGGTTGCCCTTTGTGTTTACAATGCAGAGCTTATAGCCCGCTTCGTCAAGAGAGAAGCTTATAGGCTTGACGATGGGGCTCTTGGGGTCGTCAAAATCAATATAAACAAAGCCGCCGACAGCGCAAGCCATCTGGTCCATGAGCCCGCAGGGCTTTCCGAAGAATTCATTTTCTGAATACTGAGAAATTTTCGCTATCTCCTGAGCGGATATGGCGCCGTCATTATAGAAATGATTAAGTATGTTTCCTATCATTACTTCAAACGCGGCAGACGAGGAAAGGCCAGAGCCCTTCAATACCTGCGTGGTTGTATATGCGTCAAAGCCGCCGACGTTATGACCGTTTTTAGAAAATCCGTCGCAAATGCCCGCAATCAGGGCGCGGGAATTGAACTTCTTGAAGTTGTCGGGATTTGATACTAAGGAAAGATCCGTTTTATCTTCACTGTATCCCTCGCTTTTGATTCTCACGAAGGGGGCGTCGGTTTTTGCGGCAACAGCGATAATGTCTCTGTCTATAGCTCCCGCCAAAACACAGCCGTGGTTGTGGTCGGTATGATTTCCCGAAATTTCACTTCTGCCCGGAACAGAAAAAACTGAAATATCCTTGTTCGAGCCATAAAGCGAACAGAATTCATTTATGGCCTTTATTATTCTTTCCGTTTGAGAATTGATATCGGTGTAAATGCCCTTGTATTTTTTGAGTGCGCCGTCATTAAGAAGTGAGATGAGTTGTTTGGCTTGCATAAGGTTCTCCTATATTATTTGTAAATTTTTCCGTTAAAAAGATTTGTTCCGTAAACTATGACGTTGTCGTTCTGCTTTAAAGGATAATATTCCTTTCCGTCTATTTCGACAGACTCACCATTCTCGCTTACGTAATAATATTCTCCCGCGTCACCTTTTATGGTTACGCTTCTCATATAGACTCTTCCTCCGACAAGAATATAGACGAAGGTCTTTTGGTCTACTACTCGCACAGACGAGCGTGGAATCTTTAAGCCCGACACCGTTTCCGAGCACACCGTAATCTTCTGCTGTCGCAGATAGTTGAAATCGGAAGGCATTCTGGTGCATTTGAATATAAGCAGGGAAGAGCCCTCCGAATTATCGGTTGCGATTCTTTCAAGAAGCGCGGGCAGAGTTATATTCATATTTTGAATGAAGCATATGCTGTATTCTTTTCCTACAGAAAAGCTTCCCGTCAGATTATGCTCTATGGGGCATACAAGATACCATTCAAAGCTCGAAATTATCTTTCCCACCGTGTTATGTGAAAGGGAGGCGCTTTGTGAATCGTCCCTCATTTTGAAAAAGTCGGTGACTGAAAGAGTTTCTACCTTGTCAAAGTCGAAATACTCCTCATATCCGTCGCACCGAGATGAAAAGTATCCTTGAGAATTGGCCCTTACAGACTGTATAGGATAGGGAAGCGCGAGCGACAGCGCAGCCTTTTTTTGAGAAAGCATATCTATATATTCAAAAAAGCTTTTCTTCGAGTCCATTCTTAATTGTCGCTTTGAGAGGGCTGAGAGCAGAGCGTCAGAGCCTGAAATAGCGCTCTTGACGTCACCTGTGGTTACGTAATAATTCACGTCTGACAGAGCTTTCGAGATAGAGTTATCAATAGACGCAATATCTGTAAAAATCATAGAGCTTGCGCTTACCTCAGATAAAATACTAATTTGTCTGTCTATTTCTGCAATCTCATCTATAAGCGAGGTGTCTACGCCGTTTTGGTAAATATTCGCGACGACGGTAGTATCCGTTACCTTTTCGTTTTCTTCTGCCAGATATGAAACTATTCCGTCATAATTGCTTGTGATAACGCTTTCGTCTCTGAAAATGTAGGCGTCAAGCGTTACGTTTTTTTCTCCTACCGAATAGAGCGCGGGCTCTGTCTCGAGCTTGCTCTGAAATCCGTTTGATGCGTGATATATGAGATAAAATATAAGAAAAAACGATACGGCAAAGTATGCGCAGCTACGCAGAGAGCGAAGCAAGGTTTTTTTATCTAATTCGATATTGAACTTATATATTTTCAAGCTGTATTCTCCGTTTTGGTTTTGCCCTTGTTTACTGAATGAATTCCTTTACTCTGCTTTCCATTTCATCGCAAAGCCCAGACGGTCCTTTGAGCTTGCCGCCCTCGTCGGCTATCAAAGGAATAATTCCGCTTTGCGAGGAAAACCAGGTAAGCTGCCGCTTGGCGTAATGACGCGAAGCGAGCTTTATTTTTTCTATAGCCTCTTTTTCTGTCGTTTCGCCACGTAAAAATTCAAGATATTCCTTATATCCTATTGCCTGCGAGGCAGTGTTGTTTTCTGACAGATATCCGTTTTTCAAGAGGAATTCGGTTTCCTCTCTGAGTCCGTTTTCAATCATCTGATCTACCCTTTGATCTATTCTGCTGTAAAGGGTATTTCTGTTTTCATATACGATGCAAAAGCAGAGAAGGTCTATTTGAGGGGGGAGCTTTTTGCTTTCTCTGTCCCACTCGCTTTTTGTTTTTCCTGTCGCGCGGTATATTTCAAGCGCGCGTATAACTCTCTTTACATTGTTTTTGTGAATCGCTTCGGCAGAGGTCTTGTCAACAGAAAGCAGCATTTCATATAAAACGTCCTTTCCGTTTTCAGTCTTCGATATTTCGGTAAGCTCGTTTCTATATGTCTCGTCTGCCTTACTCAGAGGCGTATGCCGCCCTGACCTCACAGCCTCTAAATATAGTCCTGTCCCGCCGCAAAAAAGCGGTAGCTTGCCCTTTTTCTCTATAGAAAGCGCCGCTTCATACGCGTCCTTTGCATAATCTGCCGCGCTGTAGGACTGATCGGGTGAGAGAAAATCCATCATATGATGCGTAACCGCCCTTTGCTCATTTGCTGTCGCCTTTGCGGTCCCTATATCCATATGCTTATATATTTGCATAGAATCGCAGCATATAATTTCACAGCCAAAGCGGCGCGCGGCTTCTATCGAAAGAGAGGTTTTTCCGCTTGCGGTTGCCCCGACGATTGAAAGAGCCTTCATTATGATGTTTCTCCTTTGAATCAGTGTTGTCCTTATTATAGGGAGGGCATAAAAATCAAAAGGTCTTTTTGGCAATAAATTCTATGACCTCATCGTGATACGGCATCGAAGCCGTAGTTCCGTTTTTCTGTATAGTAAGAGATACCGCCGCGTTTGCATACTTGCAGGCGGGAATAATATTTTTTCCGTTTCTTATGTATTCAAGTATCAAGGCGGCGCAGAAGACCTCGTCGGATGCAGAGAAGTCGAGTGAGCGCACGGTATGCGACGAAACTATATGATAGTGCTTTCCGTCATAGATAAAAGCGCCCTTTTCGCCCATACGTATAACGTAATACGAAGCGTTAACGTGCTTTTGAAGCTGTATAGCGACACGCAATGCCATATCCGAATTCATCGGCGCAAATCCCGCAAAATCTATGGCGTCCGCCTGATTTATGCAGAAAATATCCACAGGCGGCAATTGCGACATGGGATAATCGCTTTTGAAGGGGGAAGCGTTAAATAAAACGGGAATTGAGTGACGGTATGCGTATTTGATTATTGTTTCGGTAATAGCGTAAGAAAGCTCTAAGTCAATATATATGGCTTCGGGCTCACAGGACATAGCGCGCAAAGCGTCCTCAGGGGTAACGTTTACGTTCGCCCCCCTATAGAGAATCCTGCGTTTGTCGGCATCCTTCTCGTCTATTGTTACCGTGACGCCTGTGCGAAGGCTTTTGTCAATCTCAAGATAAGAGATATCTATTCTTGATTCCTTATAAAGTCTGGCAAGTCTCTTTCCGTAGGCATCGTCTCCCACTCTCGCGCACAGAAGCGCCTTTGAATCAAGGCGTGAAAGCGCAACCGAGACGTTGGAGGCTTTTCCTCCGTTCGTTACAGTTACACCTCCGTCGTCTGACAGGGATTCTCCCGGCGCGGGGATCTGCGCCATATCCATATTGACGTAGACGTCGGCGCTGCCTATTGCCAGTATTTTTTGTTTCATCTGTTTTTTCCTCCAAGATGAATAAGATGATTAGAGCTTTATTATGTTTACGCTATGCCCGTCTAAAAGCTCGGCTTCTCGCGAGTGACAGGTGAATAGAAAGGTCTGTACGCTGTCCTTTGACAAATCCTCCAAAAGCAAGAGAATCTGCTCGGCTCTTTCCCTATCCTGAAATACCAAGCTCTCGTCAAGACAAAGCGGTATTCTTTCGTGGCACAGAAGGTCAATGAGCGCAAGTCGCATTGAAAGGTAAATAGCAGCCCTCGTGCCGTGGCTTAACGCCTCGGGGGGCCTTGTGGCATTATCGTACGTGTAGCTGAGCGAAAACGAGGGGCTTACTCCTATTTGCGAATATTTTCCGCCCGTTATCCTATCGGACGCTCGGCAGGCGTACTCGCTTAAGTGCGGCGAAAGCCCTTGTCGAAGTCTGTCAGACGCCCCGTTTATCGCTTCGGATGCCAGCTTGTACGCATTATATTGCGCGCGAAGCTTTGAGAGCCTGTCCTCGTATTCGTCGATTCGTTCCTTGATTTGAGAGGGGGACGCGGCTTTCGCCTTTAATGCGGCATGCTTGCTTCTGAGGTCCTTTTCCTTCGAAAGCAATGCCTTTTGCTTCTCCTGACAAAAAAGTAAAGCTTTGTTTACATTGCTTACGTCTATACCCTCAACAGATTTTCTGCGCTCGGGTGTCAGAAATTCATTCAATTCATTCTCGTCAAATTCGGCGAGACGGTTTGAAAGCTCATTTATCGCCGTATCGAGCTTTAAAATCTCTCTGTCGAGATTTTCCTCCTGAAGGCGAAACGCCCGTACGTCGGCGATAACGCTTTCTAAAAGCTCGTTTGCTTCTTCTTTTTCTTGAGGAAGGGATTTTCCTGTGCGTAAAAGAAGCGCGTCAAGCTCTGCCACTCTGCTTTTGTATAAGTCGGTAAGGTCGGAAATATTCTTTCGGGCGAGCTCAAGCGCGGGCATATTGCCGTAAAGCTCTTTTTCCTTTTCCGACACGCTATCAAGCAGCGATATGAAATCCTTTCGCGCGCCTGTATTGAAATACGAGTAGAGCGCATTGCATTTTCGTCTCCTTGACGAAAACAAGATGAACGAAATAACCGACGCGAGCAAAGCGACAAATGCACCTATAAATAATGCGTCAAGCTCCAAAATCGGCGCGAGTCTTAAAGCGACGAAAAAAACGGAAGCTATGAGACTCAAAAGAGCGAGTGAAAGAAAGGCTTTCTTGCCCTTATAAAGAGAATTCTCCTTTCCCCTCAGCGCAGACACTCCGCCGTTTTCCGAAGCTTTTTCCAAAAGGGCCGCGTATTCGGGAGAAAGCTCGGTTTTCGCTTTACATTCTCTTTCCGCTTTTTTTGCATTTTCTATGCTTGTTTTGGCATCGTCTATTCTCTTGGCGGCGACGTTAAGCTCGGATATATAAGAGGCGTCGGGACAAAAGCCGTTTGTCGTATTGTCGTTTATAAGCGACTCCTTTTCCTTTTGAAGCAGAGCTCTTTTTTTTTCGAGGGCGTGAAGCTTCCTAAAAGCGTCATATATCTGTAGCTTTTTGTTTACGTCGAGAGATAAAGAAAGTCGCTCTATCTCTTCAGAGGTCTGGGATAATTCCTCCGACGTCTTATTTAAGAGGGCCTCCGTTGCAAAGACCTGCTCATTTTCCGAGACGGCAATATCGAGATTGCGTTTTAGTTCGGCTGTTTTTTGGGAGAGCTCGTATATCTCTCCGCCCTTCTCGTTTTTATGAAGCAGGGCGCGGCGCGCTGAATCAATTTTGTCAAGAGCGCGCTGAACGCCAACCTTTTCGTCTCCCGAAAAGAGCATATTTTCTATGGCCTCGCTTATAGCGACGCCGTCAACCGATGAGTCGGAAATCTGATTTACAAAGGCAATCCTGTCGAAAAGCTCTTCAGGCAGATTGTAGAGTGCTTCGCCTGCCTTTTGCTTCGGGAAAACGGGGGAATTGTCCGAGAGGTCTGTAATAGAGGAGAAATCTCTGTATTGCTCCTTTCCCGATTGAGAGGAGACAAGTATGGTTTTTCTGTCAATTCGGTATCTTTTGCCGTCATCGGAACAGAGCGTCATGCTGCCCTGAGCCGTGCCCGTCTCCCAGCTTATATATCGGCGCTTGTCAGAAATACCCGTCGCGTCGCTTTTTCCCGAAAAGCCGTAGAGCATATATCGGATAAAGGCGGCTATCGTGCTTTTTCCCGATTCGTTTTTTCCTTCTATGACATTCAGTCCGTTCTGGAAATCAAGCTCGGTATTCCTGAGCTTTCCGAACGATACTATTGAAACGTGTTCTATGAGCATGCTTTTACCTTTCAGCACCCGATAAGAATTTTATGGTTCTTTCCACAGAGTCCTTTGAATTATACCAGGGCTCGTCCTGATAGCGATAATCGAATTTCTTGCAAAAATGAGAAACGTCATCTTTAAGCGTATCAAGATAAGAAAGCTCAAGGGCAGAAATGTCAGAATAAAAATCCGAAAATTCCTTCTTTGAGAGCTTGTTTTTTGCGTAATTTACAATGTCGCTGTAATGAGGCAGACAGAAATAGGGCTGTTCCTTCAGTTTTTTTACAAATTCTCTGTCGCTCTGATACAAAAGCACGATAGTGGATATCATATTCTTCATATGGTGGTCTGTTCTTCTGCATATGTAACAGGATTTTTTCAGTCGCTCGAGCGATTTCATAGGAAGGTTTCCCTTTCCCGTCAGAAGAGAGGCAAGGCCCTTGTCGGAAATGTCGCTTTTCACCTTGTCGAGATGGCTTTCCATTATAAGAGCAAGTCCCAATCTGTTCTGACGTGAAAACATCATGTCAAAATGTGTTCCACAGAAGCCCTCCTTGTTCGTCATTATGCGTATGTCGGGCTCCATCATAGACGCGCCCAAAATAATATCAAGCTCATTTTCCTGCAATTTTCTGTAAAGAGCGCAAACAGGACATCCACATTCGACTTTTCCTCTGAAGGCGTCGAAGGTCTCGTTCACGGGTATGGTATAAATTTGTTCCATAATTATTCTCCTTAAAGAAATACAGTTGATTTTTTTAAAAATATGTTGTATAATTGAATTCATCAAATAAATATATTTATCTAATATATATTATACAATAGATTTCGCCCGATTGCAAGTGGCGAAGCAAGGTATTTTCACATTTTTATATACGGAGAGCAAAAATGGAGCAAATTTTTTGTTACGGAAATACAGAAAAAGGGAAAAATGCGTTTTTTTTGTCGGGGCTCGGAGATTATTCGCTGTCCGACACCCTCGAATGTGGGCAGTGCTTTCGCTTTGACCGTGTCGCTTCCCCCGAATATGAGTGCGAATACGCGGGAGTCGTCGGTGACAGATTTCTTCATATTGCCCAGAGAAAGCCGGGCGAGCTTATTTTCTTCGACACCGACATAGAGGAATATAATTCCGTATGGAAAAAATATTTTTCCTTAGACGTAGACTGGAAAGGCGTAAAGGAAAGCGTACTTTCCTCGCTTCCCGATAACGAGGTCTTGAAAGCGGCGGCAGATGTCGGACGGGGAATAGCTATTTTGCGGCAGGATATGTGGGAGACGCTCTTCTCCTTCATCATTTCGCAGAACAACAATATCCCGAGAATTAAAAAGATAATACGGCAAATCTGCTTCCTTTACGGGAAAAAGTGCGCCTCCCTTTGCGACGAGTGCGCCGAGTGTGGAAATTGCTATTCCTTTCCGTCCCCCGAAGATATTCTGTCCTCCCCCGAGAAGCTGAACGAAGCCAAGGTCGGCTTCAGATACAGGTATCTTATTGACGCCGCAAAAAAGGTCGCAAGCGGAGAAATAGACCTTGAGTCACTAAAATATCCCGCTGATTTCAACTACGCGAAAAACGAGCTTTGTAAGATTTGCGGCGTTGGCGACAAGGTTTCCTCATGTATACTTTTGTTTGCAGGAAATCACTTGAATGCATTTCCCGTAGACGTTTGGGTTAAGCGCGCAATTGACGAATATTTCGATGGAAATCTCGATTATAAAAGGCTGGGAGATTACGCGGGTGTCGCTCAGCAGTACATCTTTCACTACATAAGAAATAATCAGAAAAAATAATATCAGTATAAGGGGCGAAAAAATGAGAGTATTGATTTTGTCGGTCACAACGGGAGAGGGACATAATTCTACCGCCAAGGCATTAAAAAAGCAGTTTGAAATTATGGGGCACGAATGTATGGTGCTTGATACCTATCTTAATATAAACAAGGGCCTTTACGACGTTGTCTCCAAGGGATATCTTCTTACGGTGGATAAGTTCAAAAAGCTCTATTCCAAGGTCTATACAAAGTTAGAAGCAAGAACGAAGAATTCCTATGAGACAAGTCTGCCCAGAATTGCCAATCGCGTAATAGCGGGAAAGACGTACAAAACGATAGAGGAGTACGCGCCCGACCTTCTCATCTATACGCATCCGTTTTGCGGAATTTTAGTCGACGTAATAAAGCAGAAAATGGAAATGAGTGTAACGGCCATCGGCATTGTAACCGATTACGTGATGCATCCGTTCTGGGAGGAGGCTCTGCGCACGAATTATATCGTAATTCCCAATGAGCTTCTCATACCTGCCGCAGAGCGAAAGGGCTTTAAAAAGGAACAGATACTGCCATACGGCATACCGATAGACCCTAAATTTGCAAATTCCACTCCGAAAGCAGAGGTACGCGCAAAATTAGGTCTTGACGTCGGCAAAAATACCGTTCTGATTATGGGCGGAAGTATGGGATACGGCTCGCTTTGCGATACCATAAAAAAGATAGACGAGCTTGAATTGGATTTGCAGATAATTTGCGTATGCGGAAACAATTCCGAGCAGAGAGAAAAAATCGACTCCTGTACCTTCAGAAAAAAGGTGCTTAATTACGGATACGTGACCAACGTAGATGAGCTTATGGATGCATCCGACTGTATTGTTTCCAAGCCGGGTGGGCTCACAACGAGCGAAACTCTTGCGAAAAGACTTCCTATGATAATCTGCGACCCCATTCCAGGGCACGAGCAGAGGAATGCCGAATTTTTGCAGAACAACGGCGTCGCTATGGCGCTCGGAGGCGCATATTCGGTAGTAGATGCGGTTCATCAGATTTTCTCGGTGCAGGGAAGAATAGAGGATATGAGGAGCAGTATAGATATCATAAGAAAGCCAAATTCAACTGAGGATATCTGTAAATTTGCAGAGGAGGCGTTTAAGCGTGAAAAACAGAAATAAAAAAGGCTTATTTATCTGTGTTTTATTGCTCTGCTTTATGCTTTTTTCACTTAACACTTTTGCGTCCGATACAGGAGAGGGCGGCGAATTCGCTGTAGCTGCTGCAGATGAAGGCGCGGCAGAAAAAAACTCGGAAAAAGGATACTCCCTTGATAGCTTTATTGAAAATGTGAAAAAATCGAGCGATTTTCTTTCCTCTCTTGCAGAGGGGAAGCTTCATACGGTTTACGCTGCCCTTTTGCTCATAGCTTCTGTTATTATCTGCTTCTTTGCGTATAAATTTTTGAAATACTGCGTGGGAATTTCCTGCTTTGGAATAGGAATATTCGCGACAGTCTTTATATCCGATAAAATGTCACTTCTTTCGTCGGGCAAAAACAAGCTCATTTGTCTTTTGTGCGCGATTCTCATAGGGCTTATTCTGTCGGCAATAGCTTTTTGTCTGCCGAAGGCGGGAATATTCTTCTTTTCGGGCGCTTCGGCCTACGTAATACTGTCAGGCTTGAAAATTCCACTCGTCGCCACCTTGCTTGTCGCATTTGTCGCGGCTCTTATAGCGGCGCTTCTCGTGCGCGTGGCTGTTATAGTGATTTCGTCAGGCGTCGGAGGGCTTCTGTCGGGCGCGATTATCTGCTCATTTATCAACGTCGCGCCATTCCCATATTTCCACATTCCCTTAGGACTCGTTCTCTTTGTGCTTGGAATGACCGTCCAGTTTTCAAGTGAAAAGGGCAAAAGGAGAAGCAGAAGAAATAATGACGAGCAAGAAAACGGCTGAATTTAATAAAGAGAACTGTGTTTATATATAGGAGAATTTAAAATGGGAAATAATGCAAGTTTGAGAAAAGCAGATAGGGTGAAAGAAGATGAGTTTTATACTCAGCTTGAGGATATAGAAAAAGAGTTAAGGCATTATAGGAATGACTTCAAGGGCAAGGTTATTTTCTGCAATTGTGACGACCCCTATGAGAGTAATTTTTTTAAATACTTTGCTATGAATTTCAACGCCTTTGGATTGAAAAAGCTGATTACAACCTGTCACGCTACCTCTCCGATTGTAAATACGCAATTGAACGTTTTTGGCGAAGAATTTGTTTTTAATACGGTGCGTAAAGGAAAGCGAGCTTTTAAAATCGAGATTAACGAGGTGCAGGACTACAACGAGGACGGCGCAGTAGATTTAGCCGACGTTGAGCTTCTTTTAAAAAATGAGAAGAATACGCTTTCGCTTCTCAACGGCGATGGAGATTTCAGAAGCGAAGAATGTATAGATCTTTTGAAGCAAGCCGATATTGTGGCAACGAATCCGCCGTTTTCTCTGTTCAGAGAATATATCGCTCAACTCATTGAATACGATAAAAAATTTATTATTATAGGTGGGCAAAATGCCATTACTTATAAAGAAATATTTAGTTTAATGCAGCAGAATAAATTATGGTTGGGATATTATGCAGGAGATATGGCATTTACTGTTCCAGACTACTATGAAGAAAGAGAAACGAGGTTCTGGATTGATAAAAACGGGCAAAAATGGAGAAGCTTAGGAAATATTTGTTGGTACACAAATCTTGATACTACCAAGAGACATCAAGATTTATTGCTATTCAAAGCATATAATAAAGAAGAATATCCTAAATATGATAACTATGATGCCATAAATGTTGACAAGGTTTCTGATATTCCTTGTGATTATGATGGTGTGATGGGGGTTCCAATTACTTTTTTTGACAAATATAATCCAGACCAATTTGAAGTTATAGATGGTATAGGCAGATATAGTATTTTAGACAATGAGAGAACGAAAAAAGAAGGTAAATACTTGTCAATGATAAGTGGAAAAGCAAAATATTTTAGAATACTTATAAAAAGAAAAAGGTGAGTTTATGGAAATAAGACTTGAAGAAAAAACAGTCAGAGAAGTTTATAACGGTTATCTTGACAGCGCAGAAAATGGAGTGGTTGCATTTGGCGGAAAATTAAACGTAAGACCGCCCTTTCAGAGAGAGTTCGTATATTCCGGAAAGCAGAGAGACGCAGTTATTGACACGATACGAAAAGATTTTCCACTCAACGTTATGTATTGGGTAGAAAATGACAACGGTTATTATGAGCTTCTTGACGGACAGCAAAGAACGATAAGTATTTGTCAGTACGTAGGCGGAGAATTTTCTATAGACCACAGAGCATTTGGAAATCTCACTGAAACTGAAAAAGAGTATATTTTGAACTATAAACTGATGATTTATATTTGCAAAGGTAATGATAAAGAAAAGTTAGACTGGTTTAAAATCATAAATATTGC
>JAZOCY010000014.1:0-2110 GCA_045596805.1 Eubacteriales bacterium
GGCATAGCCTTGGAAAGAATGAAGGCCTGCAACAGTCCGAGTGCTGTCTGGTATATCCAGTACATACCGAGCATACCGGAGAAGTTGAACGCCATAAAGAGGGTGAGGGCAGGGAACATGAAGTCCATCATCTTCATGGACGCCTGAGTCTGAGCATCCTGAACCTGAAGCTGTGAATTTCCGTTAAATTTACGGGTGAGCCACATAGATACCCACTGAGCTGCCGCAGCAACCACGGGGATGAGGCAGTGTGTGGAGAGATTCTTGAGGGAGGGAGTTTCCGCAAGGTTAACTCCGAAGAAATTGAAGTTGGGGATCGAGTTGTAATCAAGACCAAGGCTCTCGATGTGAGCAATACGCTCAGCTCTGGTGTCAAGAGGCTCGTATTTTGCGTAAACGCCCTCGGCGTCGTTTACGAAGCTGTTGATCTTGTTGATTGCGGTGATCTCCATACCCTTGGGCAGAGAGTCGATATCTTCCTCACCGACGTTGATGTCGTTGTAAACGTCGAGAACGATCTCGCTCATATCCTTGTCCTGGAACGCCGCGGTGGGCTTGGCGATGTAGGAAAGGGGATTGTTGATTACCGTGTAAAGAAGCATAATGAGGGGGAGCTGGATGAGAAGAGGCAAACAACCGGAAAACGGGCTGTATCCTTCCTTCTGCTGGAGCTCCATTATCTCCTGCTGCTGCTTCTGCATGGTGCGCTGGTCGGTTCTTCCTTTATACTTAGCCTTGATAAGCTCGATTTTGGGAGCGAGCTTGGCCATTGCGATCTGATTTTTCTGCTGTTTGATAGAGAATGGTAAAAGTACGATTTTAAATACTAACGCATAGAGCAAAAGCGCAAATGCGTATCCACCGGTAAAGCTCTCGAAGAATGAAAGCATAGAACCGAGGAACTTGTAAAGCCATCCAAACATTTTAATTAATTATCCTTTTCTTGTTTTGTGCCGTCGGTGATCTGTTCCTTCTCCCGCGATTCTGCATTTTTAGGATTGCGCAAGCCCTTCTCGGGCACCGGGTCGTATCCGCCCTTGCAGAACGGATTGCATCTGAGGATGCGCCAGACGGTGAGTATGAATCCTATAAAAAAGCCACGTTTTTGAAATGCTTCTATAGCATAGGCAGAGCAGGTTGGTGTAAACCTGCAGCAGGACGGTTTTATGGGAGAAATAAATTTTTGGTACAGACGTACGAGCCATATCATTATGTGCTTCATATCAATCCTGGAACATACCGAGCTTTTTGAAGGCTTCAGTGAGCTGAAGCTTGATTTCCGTGCTCTTCGCAGTAGTGGCGGCGTGTCTTGCCGCAATTACGATAAGGAAACCGACCTTAAGCGGTCTTTCCTTTTCAACCTGTCTTAGTCCTTCGCGAAGAACTCTCCTTGTACGGCTGCGTACCACGGCGCCGCCAAGGGCCTTTGACGTAGTCAGACCTATGCGGTTGACCGTCTTTTTTTGTGGGTGCGACTTTGCCAGCCGCTTTGCTGCATAATCGGGCAGAACGTATACCGCAAGAGCCGATGTCACTGCTCTTTTGCCCTTAGAATACGCTTTTGAATACAAATGATTTTCGCATATTGCTCTGAATTTCATAATCTCTCCGTTGTACGCGTCTTATTTTGAGGAGCTCGATTACTAAACAAAAACCCCGATAAAATTCGCAAGCGGCGTTTTATCGGAGGTTTTGTATGTCGCACGTGCGACTGTCACTCTGTGTGACCAAATAATTTGCGGCGTTACCGCATTCGATTAATAGGTGAGCTTAGCTCTTCCCTTGGCGCGTCTTCTCTTAAGAACTTTTCTACCGTTAGCGGTTGCCATTCTCTTTCTGAAACCATGCTCTTTGTTTCTCTGTCTCTTCTTGGGCTGATAGGTTCTCTTCATGACAAGCACCTCCTTCGTTGTTGATTTAACATCTTTCTGGCGCGTATTCATATTAGCGCACGATATATTATAGCCGAAGAAATCCGAATTGTCAAGAGGATTTTTAAATATTTTCTTTATTAGGGGAATATTGTTTTCCAATCGTCTTGACAACGAGACCTCTTTCTGCTAAAATATCGGTATGATATTTTATAATGCCGTAGTGTTTGTTTAAACGG
>JAZOCY010000015.1:0-18271 GCA_045596805.1 Eubacteriales bacterium
AGCGAACCTGGTCGTTACCCTTACCCGTACAGCCGTGACAGATGGCGTCAGCGCCCTCGGCTATAGCTATTTCAGCCAATCTCTTGCCGATAATGGGACGCGCAAGCGCTGTGCCCAAGAGGTATTCCTCATATTTTGCTCCCGCCTGAACGGTGGGGATTATAAGCTCGTTTACAAATTCATCGGTGAGGTCCTCAACGTAGAGCTTCGACGCGCCTGTTTTTATCGCCTTTTCTTCAAGGCCCTCAAGCTCGTCTGCCTGACCTACGTTACCCGATACGGCAATTATCTCGGGATTGTCGTAGTTTTCCTTAAGCCACGGAATAATAATTGAGGTATCAAGACCGCCCGAATATGCGAGAACTATTTTTTTGATTTTCTTTTCGCTCATGATTTTATTCTCCTGAAGTTGTTTTGTTGAATTATTATGCATAAATGATAGCACTAAATGAAAAAATATGCAATAGGAAAAGAAAAAAAACTCTATTTTCTATGTTTTGCACAAAAACTGCGATTTTAAGACGATTTTTTTGTACGATTTTTGTTCAAAAACACTCGGGCAGAAAACTTTAAAAAACGATTTTGATGAATAATATTCATTTTTATGCATAAAATATTCATTTTCAGAGCATTTTTTGAATAAACGCATAAAATATTCAATAAGCGTCATCGTGCTTCGAGAGGATAATCGGGAAACTTTATATGTGAAAAAGCCTTATACCGACTATCAGGGAAAACCGAATGACCAATATAAGACTCTTTAAATTTTAGTAAGAAAGCCCATCAGGCTTTAATCGGGATAACACGCGCGAGCGCCGCCTATATATTTCGGGCGTGTCCTTGCAGAGAGAAGCAGAGCCTCGCCTATCCTTTTTACCGAGAGACGCACGGGCACGGCGACGTCGCAAAGGTGCATACCTATAAGAGTTCCGCCTATGTCAAGTCCTGCAGAGGCCTTTATATGCTCGACGGCGACAGGCTTATTCATTCTTTCCCACACGGACGTGGCAAACGAGCCCCCCGCCTTTATTTGAGGGCGTACGCATACGCGCTCGTAGCCGTATTTCTTCGCGCATTCCTCTTCAATTATAAGCGCTCGGTTAAGATGCTCGCAGCACTGCGCGGCAAGAAAGATACCCTTTTCTTCAAAAATGGGATATAGAGTGTCAACTAAAAGCTTCGCCGTCTCGTAGCTCGAGTCCTTGCCTATAGTTCCTCCGACGATTTCCGAGGACGAGCAGCCTATAACGAAGATATCTCCCGCCTTTATATTACTTATTTCAATAAGCTCTTCGACAGCTTTTTTTGCGTCAAGCGCGAATTTGTTATCCAAAACTGAACTCCCCCAATAGTTAGTGAATAGTGAAAAGTGAATAGTGAATAGTGAATAGTGAAAGGTTAGCGCCAGAGCGACGCTAAGCTTCTATGCCATTATACCATATTGAAGGGGGATTTTCAAGATATTTTTTACAAATATGAGCGAATGTCGGTGGCGAGCTTTTCTTCGAGGTTTATCAGGCGCTTGGTTATATCCTTTGATACCTCGTCTGCCGCCTCGTACTGATTAAGATATCTGTTAAGCGACTTTACTCCCATATTACAGCCGTCTGTCATAAGGTCGGCTATCGTTTTGTCCGAGTCGTTAAACGCGAGCTTCATATTCGTTTTTATCCAGGACATACCCTTCGCCATAGGATTAGGCGCTTTTCCCTCGTCGTGATATTTGTCTAGGAGCCCGTCAAGCTGATTTTTCAGCTCTATATGCTCGTCCTTGCAGGCGTTAAGTCTCTTTTTCATTTTCTCGTCGCCTACGTAATCTATTACGTCGTCAATCGAGGAAACTCCCATTTTTATTCCCGCGTCGCATTCACGAAGCAGCTTTATCGTATCGCTTTCTATCATAGCAAATACTCCTTTTCTTTTTTATTTAGTATTGACCGAAAAAAATATTACGTTATATAATAGCTTTACCGACAGCTTTAATTCTTTTTTTCTTTTTTTAACTTAAGAGTCGAGCTCTTTTTCGCTTACGTCGCAGCCGCAGTCGCATATATCATCTTTTATTTCTTCGTAAACACATTCGCACTCGTCCTTGCAGTTACATACGCAGCTTTTCATTTTTGAAAAGATTTTTGACAACTTTTCTTTACACATAAGGCACAATGAGAAAATGGTCGCGCCGATTATTACAAAAGCCCCGATATGCATTCCGACAAGACAGGCGCAAGAGCATTTATTCTTCGATTTTCTGCACATAAAAAACTCCTTTCATTTTTTATTATTTTTTCACGAAAAAAATCCTTTATGCGTAATAAGCAAGGGCAAAAATTACACCAATTTTATAAATTTTTTTATAAAGCATTAAAAATTTCAAAAAACGCCTTAAACCGTTGCAAATCCTCTTAAAATATGATACAATAAAGTATATAAGATAAGAATATGATAGGATGAAATCAAGCGAGATGATAAAAAAACTTTTTGGGCTTTTTCTTGTATCGGCTTTCGCTTTTTTGCTTCTTTCCTGCGCCTACGCTCCGCCGTCCCGTTTGCCGCTTGGCAGTGAGACTGAGCTGCCGAGTGTATCGGGAGAAGATACAAAGGAGCCCTACACGCAAGATGAAAAGAAAAAGAACGTCCGTATTATGATAGATGCGGGGCACGGAGAGCGCGACCCCGGCGCGATGGCGACGTACGACGGTGTTACATATAAAGAAAAGGATATAAATCTTTCCGTCGCTCTTCTTTTGCGAGACGAGCTTAGCGTTCGCGGATATACCGTTTTTCTTACAAGAGAGGACGACCTTTCAATGCTTAACGGCAGAGATAACATCGCCGAGATAAAGGCGAGATGCGAGAGGGCGCTTGAGTTGGAGGCAGACCTTTATATTTCGCTTCACTGTAATTCCTTTGAAGGAGACGCAAGGGCGTATGGACCTATAGTTTTCTACAGAGAAAAGGTGGATTACAGGGCAAAGGAATTTGCAGAGATACTTAAAAGCTCAATTGACGAGGGAATGGAAGGGTATCCCGACACGCGAGAATGCAGAGTGAAGCGAGACGACGACTATGCGGTTTTAAAGACCGACAGTATGCCGACGCTGCTCTTTGAAATGGGCTTTATTACCGACAGAAGCGACGCTATGCAGCTGATAGACGCAGAATGGCAAGGCGCGCTTTCGAGAGCTGTCGCTGACGGAATAGACGTTATGTATGAGAAAAAATATATAGATTAATTGATTTAGGAGAAAAACAATGAAGTGTAAAAAATGCGGAAGGAATTTTAAATTGAGTGAGCACGGGGTAGAGTGTCCCTTCTGCTTTTCCGTTTATACCTTCACAAGCGATGAGCTTGATAAGCTCTATTTCGGCGCGCTTACAGCCGAAAAGAAAAAGCGCTTTTCCGAGGCAGCTTCAAAATTCAGAATAACCGCCGACGAGGGAAGTCCTCTTGGCGCATATCATTACGGCGAGTGTCTTGAATGGGGCAGAGGTGTAAAGGCGTCCGTATCGGGCGCGCTTGAAAATTACGCAAGAGCGGCGCAAAAAGGAGTAAGCGATGCCTCTTATGCCTATTACAGATGTGTCACCGACAGAAAAATACAGGAGTCGGATATCAGACGGGAAGCGATTTATCGCTTGCGTGTTGCCGCCGTGCTTGGAAACTCTGACGCCATGGTAGAGCTGGCTTCGCTTTATGAGACGGGCGCGCTTCCTTCACAGTCCTTCGAAACTGCTCTTTTCTGGTATAAAAAGGCGGAAAAAAGCGGCGACGCCCGCGCTACGTCAGCCCTCGCTGAAATTTATTTCTTCGGAAAGGGCGTTGAAAAGAACGATTCCTACGCCAAGTATTATTTGCAAAGAGCGATGCGTGAGGGAAAAAAGAATAAAAAATTAGCCTCCGTGCTTTCAAGGGTAAAGGCAGAAGAGCCCGTGAATATAGAATGCTTGGATTACGGGACCCTGATTTTCGAGCTTGCTGTAGAGGCTGAGGAGAAGAGCGAGCTTGAGCTTGCCTTCAATCTGTTTTTGATGTCGGCAGAATTAAAAAATGCGAAGGCGCAGTATCGCGTAGGGCTTTATTACGCTCAGGGAATGGGCGTTGAGAGGAATGAAGAGACTGCTGTCGAGTGGTATCAGAGAGCAGCAGAGAGCAAAAATGCAGACGCTATTATCGCGTTGGGCAACGCTTACCGAGAGGGCAAGGGCGTTTTAAAGGACGACAACAAATGTTTACAATACTATACGCAGGCTGCCGACTTGGGAGACGCGAGGGCGATATATATTTTAGCCGACTGCTATTTTAACGGTGATATAGCCGAGCGTGACGTTCCCCGCGCGGTACGGCTTTATCAAAAATCGGCATTACAGGCATACCCTGCGGCTGTTATAAAGATAAATAAGATTTTCGACAAATTTGCGCAGACCTTCAACGAGGCGTTAGAGGCGCAGAACGCGGGCGACTATGAAAAGGCGCTCTCACTTTACGAGTCGGCGGCAGATATGGGACACAGAGGCTCTGCGTGCAATTTAGGATATTGCTATCAGATGGGCATAGGCTGCAAAAGGGATATGAAGCGAGCAGTATATTATTATAAGTCTGCCGCCGAGGACGGAAGCGCCGCCGCAAAGTACAATCTGGGAATATGCTATAAGCAGGGGGGCGGAGTAAACGTCGATTTCAAGAGAGCAAAGGAGCTTTTAAGCGAATCGAGGGATGGCGGCTTTGAAAAGCAGGCGGAAGCCGTGCTTCTGCAGATGAAAAAGAGAAAGAGTGATAAATTCGCTCAAAGACTTTATTCTTCGTCCTGCGCGGCATACAGGCGCGGAGACGTTGAGGAAGCCATACGTCTGCGAGTCGCGGCGGCGAGGCTGGGACACGGGAAGGCAGAATTTTTGCTCGGCTGTCATTTTGAGTTTGAGGACGGTCTGCCTAAGGATATAGGCAGGGCAAGAGAATGGTACGCAAGGGCAAAATCTCACGGCTTTATAGATCCTGTAAATGAAATGAAGCAGGCGTACGTACGCGAAAAAAGACTGATAGAAATTTTAAATAAGCAGTATTGATGCTTTAAAAATCAATAATGAATTAAAAGGGCTGTATCAAGACACAAAAGAACTCGAGACGGGGTGCCTGCGGTAGAGCAAGATAAAATTGAATATACCTACCGACAGGAAAAGGACGAAGAATTTTGAAAAATTCTTCGTCCTTTTTCCCTGACAAGCACTGCTACTGTGTCCACAGAAGCTGTTTTAATTTTGTCGATATGCCGTCGCTTCGCTCGGCTCGATATATTTGCCTTGCGGCAAATTCGATATGTTTTCGCTTCGCTAAAACTCGATATGATATAAATCCGCGCTCACGCAGTGAGCATATCGAATTGCTGATGGCACGTAGCTGCCATCAGCAATATATCGAACGCGTTAGCGTATATCGAAAATCCGCGATAGCGGATTTATATCGATGCGCACCTGCTCTGTGGCAGGCGCGCTACAGCCTATCTTTTTATATTCAGGCGTTTTCGCGCGACTTTAAGCTGATAGCCCCCATTTTATCGGCGTAAGCAGAAAAACGGGTGAGAATATCCGAGCAGTCGCACAGGTAAGCAGTCGTATCCAGCGCGATATTGTTATATCCCATCAAAAAGCCCTTGCTTCCGTTCCAGACAAGAGTGAACAGCTTTATAAGACATTCAATAACGACAGATGAGCTTGGTTCACTTATTACGCTGCATACGATTGAAACGGCGAAAAAAGAGGTTACAGTGGTGGGAATAAGTGCGCGAAGCGCCGAGAAAAAACGGGTCCTTTCGGGATTTTTACGCAAGGCTCTGCGCTCAGCTCCGTTACGTCCTACGGATAAAAGCATATCGGGGGTAAGGTGTACGGGCTTTATTCTGTCGGCTGAGAGAATAGCCTTTTTTGCCTTTTTTCCAAGCTCGCTCGGCAGAGCGCTTTTGTCCTTGCCGCTGTATTTTTCGCAAAAATCGGAATATGAAATTCCACCTGAGAGAAGCAGCTCTTTTTTTGCGCTTACAAGCTCGTTTTTTACGTACTGATGACAAAAATCACTCAGGTATTCAAGCCTCCCGCTTTTTCTCAGCTCGCTTTTAAGCGCTTCATATTCTTCCTTTGCCTTAATATAAGCCTTGTCCGACATTGCCGCGCGCATACCCGTATCGGCTAACGAAAAATATATCGTATAGGCGCAGAAAAGAAGAACGACGAAGGATAAAGAGAAGCTCGCGGTAACGAAAGAGGCGAGTGAAATATCCATAAAGAACACAGCTGCCGCGCAGAAAAGCGTCATGGCTGCTATTATAATGCCCATATTTCCTATAAAGCCGTTTACCGTTTTTTTAACTCTGTTTGCTCGGTTGCTTTCACCGAGAGTCGCAAAATCAAAATTTTCTTGCATTTTATGTCTCCTTTATCTTTTTTATATGATACGGCTCAGGCGCTTTGCCGCCTGAGCCGCGTAGACCTTTTAGTTATCCTTTACCAAAAGAGCTTAATCGCGTTCACTCTTGTACCTTTCCGATAGCTTGAAAAGCAGAGCGCCCAAAAAATTAAAGGGAAAAGCGACGAGCGCTATGGCGCTTATGTCATCTGAAATTTTTCCGAGAAGGGAAAAAAGCACGTAGATGAGAAGCCATACTACCCACGCCGACGGGGATTTAAAGAATTTCGCTATATGCCTTTTCAAAGGAATGGCGCATAAGAGTAGAAGAATTACCGTAAGCGCCGAAACCATCGTTTCTCCGCCCTCTGCCGCCCATATGGGAAAATACTCCAAGGTTGCAAGAGTGGGGGGAAGAATACAGAAAATCATTCCCATCGTGTGAAGGATAAAGCTCTTTTTATTTGTCCGCATTGCCGTCCCCCGAAGCCGAAGCTTTTATTATCGCTTGGATAGAGTTGTATTTTTGCGCCAACTGTTCCTTTTGGAATTCGGGTATATTAGCGCTCATAAATACGCCGTATAGCAGCTCGGTTTGACCTGCGAGCACCTGAGAGAGAGCTGCGCGCTCTGCCTTTTCTCTTTGAAGCTCGTCCTTCATCTCAAGAGAATTTTGCCTTAAGGCTTCCGCGTACTCGGTAAGCTCTCCTGCCTTTTCAAGAAAGGGCAGAGAGGAATTCAAGAAGCTTTCTATGCGCTCGTCGCTCTTTTTCTGAAGAGATTCGGACACCTCTTTTGATTTTGCCGTTATGGAATATATTTTGTTTATTCCGTCTCTCAGGGTAGGCAGAAGCCCCTTTTTATAAAGAAACGCGGTTATAAGCGAGCCTATAAAGGTGAGAGAGCAGAAAATTTCCGACGTGTAGATTCTCACATAGTCGAGAATCATTTCGGAAACAGGGGGATTTTGCCCACCTTCATCTGTGTTTTGTAAACCTTCATTTACAATCACCTCTGTGTCAGGCAGCTCTGACGCAAGCGTCTTGAAGGCGAAGCTGCAGACGAAAAGGGTAAGTACTGTAACTGTTAAGAGTATAATTCTTTTCATTTTATGTCTCCTTTAGCTTATTATTTGAATATTTTGTTGCCCTCTATTGCTCGCGAAAGCTCTGAGAGCCTCGCTTCGCATAAGGAAAGCCTTTTAGTCAGCCTTTCATATTCGCTTTTAAAAAAGGCTATCTGTTCTGTAGAGTCGCAGCCGCAGGGGGTAAGTATATTATTCTTTAAGCTGAGGCTCTCGCATTTCCAAACCTTGTTTTTTCCATATACGGTTATTCTGTTTATTCCCTCCGAAAAAGCGCCCTTACCGAGCATTGCCACCGAATTTGAAATAGAGAAGAAGCGCTCGCCCTCACTTGAATTAACAGAAAATCGCAGAGCGCTTGAGTCGCCCAAAAATTCTATAGAGGTGAGCAGCTCAAGTGGAATTCCTTCCCGTGTTTTGCAAATTCCGCTTCCGTCCTTAAAGAGAAGAATTTTCATAGCCGACACTCCTTTTTTTTATGATGAAGGACTCAATTATACTGTCCTCCGTCTGCGTGTAGATACGCTCTAAAAATTCATTTTCCTTGTCGTATTCGGGCTCGTCCTCAGAAAGCAGAGGCTTGTAGCCCTGCGCTTTGAGTCTTTCTTGCGAAGGATTTGCATATACCCTTCCGTCAATTATAAGAAGGCCGTTTTTAAGCATTTCTATGCTGTTATCGCTTATAAGCTTACAATAATTCATTTTTTATACCTCCATTTTCTGATGCGCCTCTATGGATCGTACGTGCGCGTTTATATAACCGTCATACCAAAAATCTATCGTATATCTGCGATCTCTCTGTGGATAAAAATAAGCGGCTGTTATGTCGTCCCCCGTAAATTTTATATCATAAGGATAATCTAACGCAAGAAGATCAGGTGTCTGACCGAGTATAACTCTTGCTTTGAAATTATAATCTATATCCTTCGGTAGATAAATGGAAAGAGAGGGGGAACCGCTGCTGTTTATGTAATAGGTATCACAAATATACGTTGAGCCTGTTTTCAGATTTGCCGTGCTGGACGCTGAAAATTTATAAATAGCATCCGTATCTTTTCTCGTTATCGGAGTCGAAGGGGTGAAGCTATAGCTTCTGCTTTCGCCGACACCTCCACGCAGAATGTCAAGTTTGCCATTTTTTCTGCTGATGCTGAATATCTCGCATATTATGGCCTTATTGTCGGTATCCTCGCTCACGAGAGCAGAGCCCTTGCAGGCTATTCTTTGTATGTTCTCCTGTACTGTTTCCGCATCTCTGTCATATCCAGAATAAAGACACGCGATAACCTGACCGCCTCGAGCTATGAACGAGGCGCTTTTATCACAGCGGAAATCTCCGCTATTATACATGCTACAGCTTATGGAGGTGTTATACGCCTTTACTATACGTTCGAGATAGATGCCGTTGTTAGTTAAGTATTTTTCGGAAAATCCTTCGCTTGTCCAATCGCTTGGGGGCGCGCACTGTACAGTTATTACAGCCCATTCCTTAGGATTATTCTTGCTACTGAAATCAAAGCATTCCGACATAAGAAAGTTGAGCTGCGGACCCCGAAGGGCGCGAGTTGTCTGGCTCTCGTATTTCATTGTCTCGAGGTCATTTTCCAGCGTCTGAGTGTTTCCGTCCCTGTCGGTGTAAGCAGTCCCCGCACTTACAGTCTTGGTGAGGGGCGGAAGGTCTGCAGTGTTTAAGAATACAACGCGGATGCAGGCATCCTCGAAATCGGTGTAGAAACATGAGTGGTCGGGGTTTTCGTAATCGTAGTGAACGGGATAGTCGCCCTTAAGGCTTGAGGTCCATCTCTTGTATTCCTTTGGCAAAATATAGTCGCTTGAAGGAAGAATGCCCTTGCCTGTTGAAAGGGTTCCCAGACTGCCGTTCTGCGCGCCATAATCGCCGTCGCCCATCGTTACGAGCAGAGGCACAGAGCTTTCGGCCCTTGCCAGTTCATTAAGTCCTTCGGGGTCATTTCCCATTCCGCAGAGCGAAAGAAAGGGTATATTATAGCTTTCGGAAATTCTGCGACACAGAGCGAGCGCCTTTTTCGTGTTTGCGTTGTCGGAAAGAAAGGCAACGGCAAAGCGTATGCTGTCGTCCTCGGTCACCTCGTCAAGCTCAGCCTTTATTGCCGCAGCCCGTGAGATAATTTCCTCGCTGTCCTCAGGCTTTGACGGAAGCTTTGACTCTATTTCCTCTGCGCTATAGGTGGCGCCAAGCAATTTGTTGTCAATATAGAACGGACATTCCATAAATGCCGAGAAGCCCTCCGAGCTTCTTCTGAAGGTGGCTATCGGAACGTAGTCTCTGCTCGGCAGCGCGGCATTTGCGCCGTGAACAGAGAAGGCAAAGCCTAAATTCGTGCAGGTGTCCTTTGTCACAGTCTTGAGATTTTCGACGTCTATGCATATTTTTCCTATGTCACATTCCAGCCCGTTTCTGTCAAGCGTTACGGCGGGCGAGATGTCTATTTCAAGGCTTTTTCCCTTTTCAAAGCGATAATAATCTCCGTTTAAGAGAAGTCCGCATTCCTCTTCTGATTTTTTCGGGTTAAAAATCAGCTTGTTGCTCTGCGTGTCAAATTTCGGATACGAGTCGACGCCGCCAAAGAGCCACTCTATGTGATTTGTCCTTTCGTTTATGTACTTTGTCAGTACACTGTTTTTTACGGGCTTTTCGCTTTCCTCGTTCATTTTGCTGTCAAGCGACAGACGGAAATCGTAGAAAGGCGAGTAATCACTCGCGGAGTTTCCGTATTCGATCATATGCCGAGAGGAGTCCTCATAGGTGTTAAGAGCAAAGGAAATTCTTATATATCTTATACCGCTAAAGCTCGAGTGGTTTATCGGTATACTGCATCCCAAGCCCGAAGGGACATAATTTGCTGAGCCCGAGATGACCTTTCTGTCCGAGTCATACAGGCAGTATGAAATAGCGTTCCACGGGAAGCCGTCCTTTCCCTGATAGCATTTTGAGCAATATAGGCGGAGCGCTGCCATCGCATTGATGTAGTCCGTCGTTATATAATACTCACTTTCTATAAAAAGTCCGCCCGCGTTTATATACCCCTTTGATATAGCCGAGGCGTCGAAGACGTTTACGTAGCCAATGTGGTCGTCTGCGAACTGGCTTAACGCCTGCATTATGCAGGTGTCAACAAACGCTTTTACGGAACGGCTTTGTACGGGCAGAGTTTTATACGTGCTGACGACCGAGGTGTTTTGGGCATCGGCTAAATATTTTCCGCCCTTTACCCAGCTGTAGCCGTTATTATAGCACCAATATCCGTGGTCTGCGTGGCCCTCGCAGCATAATAAGTATATGCGGTTGAGCTCGACTGAATTGTCTGCACTGAGGCTCGAGAGATTTCCCGCATATGCAAACGGAGAGCCGCTGTATGAGGCGGAGAACATATCCGCAAGGTCATAAAAGTCTTTCCAGTCTGCCTTGGTTCTTTGCAGCTCTATTATGGCAGACCTGTCCGCCTTGCTGCTTGAAAGCTCCTCTATATATTCGCTAAGAGAAGCGAAATATCCCTCAAGCGAGCCCGAGCTCCAAAGCTCCCACCTGCTTCCACTCCATACGTAGCTGTTAAAAAGAGTGAGAGATGCGTTAGACGGAACGAGATATATGCCCTCCTCGTGTCCTGCGTAGGGGGCGTCAGGAAGCGTATACGCGCCGTTTATCTTTTTTACTTTAATGAACTCAATAGCTCTTTCGGGAAAGATGAAGCTCATTACCTTTGTGGCAAAATTCAAGAGATTGTATTCGTCGGTCAGCTTTATTTTTGCGGCAAGCGTTCCGTCTTCAATACTTTCAAATACGTCCTTTAAGGTAGGAAGCTCTTCTATTCCCGTGCTTATATCCGCGGCTACGCTCAGGTCTGTGTCCGAATTGTACAGAGCGTCAATTAAAGAATTTATTTTTTCCTTCAAAAGCTCGGTATTTTTGTCAAACGCAGCCTTCAGCTCGGACGCCGACATCCCGCCGTCTCCGTATTTTGACATACGGTTCGGTCTTATGGGCAGAGAGGAAATGCTGCCCTCTTCAAATTCTGAATTGCTTATTTTATTTATCTTCATTCTTTTATCCTTCCTGCGACTCGGTAACGGTATGACATACTGAAAATCCCGAAGGGTCGCTTGTATTCATCGGAAAAAATCCGATATTGCTTTTCTGTCCAGCGCTTTTCCTTTTCCGAGAGGGGAATGGTTATGCGCTGAGCCGTATTAAACGAGAAGCTGTCAAACTCCACGTCGTCAAAGCCGAAAACGTTGCTTTGAGGGCTTCCCACGCCTATCCAGCCCACTCTGTCGGTTCGGACGTCTATTTTTATTTTTCCGCCGCCGAAGGTTTTGAGGTGCGCGCAGAGTGAGCGCTTTACCGTAGTTTTTGTCAGATGGGGAACAGAGCAGTTGTCTGACGCAGTGGTGAGCGAGCTTGTGTAGCGACGGCAGTCGAAATTATAGTATTTACTGTCTATGTTTCCCGTTTCGTCGCGCATATCGGTATTGAAGCAGCATAAATCTCCGCATTCCGTGCCGAAAAACAGGACATCGTTTATGTTTCTTACTTCACATACGGGGTAGTAAAGACCGCCCGTCATTTCTCCCTCTGTATCGCAAACGTAGCAGTGAGGCGCCATCTGTTCGTCATATTCTATAGTATAATATACGAGAGTCGAGCTCGCCTCATAGCGATCCTCCTTGTCCTCATAGCATATAGAGCTGATAACGGATTTGCTATCGCATACGCCTCCGTCTGTCCTTTCCTCGATGGGTAAATATATTCCGTCGTACAAGACGCACATATTCATAAGAGAGGGGGGTAAAGCGCAATAGGAATATTTAACGTACTGTCCGAGATAAGTTCCTACGCCCTTTAGCCTGTACCATTCGTACTGCATATCTCCGTTTTCGTGCCTGAAGGTGCGCCTGCTGTCCGCCAAAAATATGTTCTCGCCTATTACGACGCATAAATATCCGAGCCAACGGCAGAGAAGCGCGTCTTTGAGAGCGCTTTTCAAAAGCGCAAGGTCAATATTTGAAGAACGGTGCTCTATGCTGTATTCCGAGTTGAGATATCGCTTTGATAGCGCGTCTAAGCCTCTGTCGGAGAGAAAGACGGTGTCGTCATAGAAATTATAGGCTCGACCAAGCGCGCCGACGCCACTTATAGAATATACGCACGGATAAATTCTCGGCACGAGATGATACGACGTATCAGAGGGGGCGTGGATATATACCCCTCCCTTTTCGCTATCCTCTTTAAAGATAATAAGGCTTTCACCGCTTGACAGCATATAGGAAACGGCTGAGTCGCTTCGACCTACGGTAAAATAGTTAAGAGCGCCTATATATTCGGGAACGTTTAATCCGTTTGTGTCTCTCGCAGAATAAAAAACGCAGGCAGGGAAGCTCGGATTGCCCGAAAAGAAAATTCTTCCGTCGAATATTGCGCTTACCGTACAGTTAGCTATTACGTCATAAGCGCTTTTCGTGTAATCGGGATATTCCTTACATACGCTTTCGCCCCTGTCGGCAGACGGCGTGGGCGACTTTCCCTTCAGAATAAGCGTTTTGCCGCTTATTTTTGCGTAATCGGACGTGTTTATTACGATAGATGAAATAAGTCCTTCCTCTGTTTTCAGGGAATAGTTAAGCTCGGGGGACCTTTTGTCTATCGCAACTCCGTCAAGCGTTACCGAAAGCAGCTCTTCGCATTTTTCATTTATGTGTAAAATGAAGCTTCCTCTTCTGTCGCGATAGCCGTAGCTTATCATGTCGCAGTTCTTTAAAGAGTAATTGCAGTCCTCTACGCTCATTTCCGACCACTGCTCGCTCGTGCCCATATAATTTATTTTTGTGATAGCGGTTTGATGAAAGCAGTACATAGGTATAGAGCTTATTTTATAGCCGATGCATACCTCACTAAGAGAAGAGCAGTACATAAAAGCGCCCCTGCCCAGTTTTTCAAGGCTTGCGGGAAGATACGCATTTTTAAGTGAACTACAGTAATAAAACGCGCCGTAGCCTATTTCCTCTATTCCGTCAGAAAGCCTTAGCTCCTGTATAGACGTGTTTTTGCTGAATGCGTAGGGCGCTATGGATTTTACAGAGTATATTTTTTCGTTTATCACCGTACGGCTTGGAATGTAGAGCTTTGTTTGCGATGAGCTCACGCCCTCGACGCAGCAGGTGTCCTCGCCCGTTATTCTGTAAACGAGACCTTCGGTTTCTTCTATGTACCTTGTCAGCTCGTCTACGTTGGATGACAGGTGATATTTGCAGTAAAAATTTTCAGAGAGCAGATTTTTCTGCTCATACGCTTCTCCGTCCGAATAGGTTGTAGGTATATAGGCAGAGTTTCGGACCGACCTCAAAAGCGCGCCGTCAAAACAGAAGTAATCCTTGCCGTCAAGGATATACACTTTTCCACCAAACTCAAAAAACAAACTTTTTTTGTCGCAGAGAGGAGCTTCGCTTATAATTTCTCCGTCCTCCGACGAAAGCGGTATCAGTTTAACGGAGGAGAGGGAATCCCTCTCGTCGAGAGGAAAGACATAAAGGCTTTTTCCCACGTGAACGAGAACGTATGCTCTGTCTTCATTTTGAGGAGTGTAGTGGAAGATTGCGTTTATTTTCCTCAAAATTTTTTCATCGGAAAAGGAATATATCCTTCTGTAGCCGGGTACCGTTTCAAGCGCCGCGCCGTCGTTACCGTAGTAATCGCGGTACATGTTTTCTATGTCGGAGAGTCGCATTTCGCTTATTTTGCTCGGATTTTCGGATAGATTCAAGCCGAGAAAGCTGTTGTAATGTCTGCTGTATTCGGTTCTTCCTTTTGCCTTTGACATTAGCCGTTCCACCCTCCGTCAAGATGATATTTCGAGCCCTTGCTCTCTCCGTTTCCGCCGAAGTCCTTTATCTGAGAGGCTTCGGAATAAAAAAGATTTCTGTAGATAGCCGACTTTTCCTCCTCGTCGTCTAACCATACGTAAGAGGCGATGAGAAGGGGAAGAATTTGGCAGATATCTTCGTCAAGGTCTATTTTTGCGTTTTCATTCTCGTCGCTTATCGGCGTAAGACGGCGGTAATACAGTATCCTGTAGTCGCCTTTTGCGTCGGTTTTTAAGAACAATACCTTTTCCTGCTCTTCTATTCCGTCTTCGATAAAATAGTCCTCTCCGAAAATAAGATTTTTGCCGTCCCTTGAAACGGGCGACGGCGCAAAGCAGAGAAAATCCTCGAATTTAATCGGGTAAGAGCTATATCCCTCGCTGCCAATATAAATTTCGGGCTTGAGCTCGCCTACGGGATTATGCTCTATTCTATACGTCTTTTCTCTCGGGCGTATTCTGTTTGCCGCATACAGCGCTCTGTTCGCGGCAGAATAAAAACGGCTCGAGCTGTCAAGATTGTCTTCAAATCCGAGTCCCGCCGTAGCCGTTTTCAGTTCTTTTATTGTCATAGCTTTTTCTCCTTCCTTTTTGTTTTTCCTATGGGGCTGCCACACACTATGCGCGACAGCCCCCGCCGAAAGAATTATTGCGGTAAGCCCGCCTGCTTTCATTTTTTATAGTGATATGTACACTTAAGTTTGCATTCTTTCAGACAAATAAAGGAAAAATTGTTTAAAGGGCAGTTGCGCCTGTAACGGCGCTTGCAGAGTCAACGGCAAGCAGAATATGCTTATACGTGCCGAAGCCTACGCCGAAGCGGCATCTTCCGTTCCAGATATAGTTACCCGTATGATTGTCCACCCAGTTGGAAACGGTGAGGGGAACACGGTTGAAGAACATATTTCCGCAGAGGTTTTTGTTTGCCTCGCTCGACATTATCATAACTCTGTCGTCGCTTGTCTGCCAGTTGGGCATAACAACGATATTCCAGTTTCCGTACTGAAGGTTTATATCGTTGTAGCCGTTTCCGAGCGCGCCCTCCGAGCCGCATACCTTTTTAGCGATAGTTTCCGCGAGCGGTCTGTTACCGGGAAGGATTATGGTGTCCGCCGTGTAGCCGAGAACGTCGCCGTTTTCGTCCTTCATATTACGGATTTTTGAGGAAAGATCGGAAAGAGCGGCCTCAAACGCCTCGGTGCTTGACTTTCTTGCGTCTGACGCGCCCGACGAGAAAATATCTCCGTAGAAGAAGTTGGACTGAGTGCCGCTCGCCTTCTTGCCGCCCCACTTATGAGCGCTTGCAAACAGCGCGAGCCCATCGGGCGCGGTAAGGTCAAGATTAGCCTTTGCGAAGACGCCCTTAGTTTTTGTTCCGTTTGAGAGCGCGTATTCGCATATCTTGTGCATAGTCTTGTAGTAGGCGCGCGTAAAGTTTTCGGCTCTGCGCTTAGCGTCAGCCGCTACGCCGTAGTTTGCGTCCTCCATCATCTGCGCAGTTACGGTAAACTCCTTCATAAACTGGATATGCTCTATAAACTTCTTGTAGGTTTCCTGCATATCGTCGTTTTCCGCGCCTGCGCCTTCCTCTGTCGCCGCAAATACGTCAAACTCGTTCTGACCTACTATGGTTTCTCCGAACTTGTTGGATTTTTCGATATTGAAAAGCCAGTCGCAGATGCCGCCCTTCTTTGTCTGAAGGTCGCTTTCGTGCTCGATTACCATTTTAATCGGTGTCTCAAGCTTGCCTATCTGCGCGTTATTCAAGCCGCTGCTTTTAGAATATACAATTGACATTTTTTGTTTTCCTTTCTTTTATTTCATTATTTGAAGGATACCTGTATCCTGTCGCCCGCTTCTTTCGCGCCGCAGGTATCTATTACGGTTGCGACGCCGTTGGTTACCGTTGCCGTTACGTTTAAGGCGTCTGTATGAAGGGTGACCTTGCTTCCCGCTACGAGTGACGCGGGAGACGCGCTGACACTCACTTCGAAAATCATTTCGGCAGAGACGGGCTCTGCCGTGACAGCGCGATTGTCTGAAGCGGGAGCTGTATAGTCCTCACAGCATATAAAATCGGGCTTTGCAGTCGGGGCGCACTTTGTGAGCTTGCCCGCAATAAGAGAGAGCGCTTCGCCACAGAAATAGCTTTCCTCAGGTGTAGAGGGAAGCTTTATCGGCTCGCCCTGATTTGTTCTTCCGTTTAAAATTTTTACAAGTCTGAACATATTGAATTTCCTTTCTTTTTTTCTTATGATGTTGCTCTTTTATAAAGACTCTCAAGCTCTCGGTCACTTAAGCTTCCGAAAAGCTCTCTTGCCGAATGTAATTCCTCCGCGCTCATTCTGTTTTTCTGAAGGGCGCTTGCGCTGGGGACGGCGCTTCTCAGATGCGATTTCGTGTCCTGTCGCGTTATCCGTTTTGCTAAAGAGCTTATCACTCGGTCCATATTTGTCGCCGCCAGCGCTTCGCTTACTGACAGCCCCGCGTCTCTTAATTCTGCGAAGCGCACAGCGTTATCCAGCTCTCTTATGTCCTGAAGCTCGGAAAACTCGGGAAAGAGCTTCTTTATTTCCGAAAGATCCTCAGCGGCAATAACCGAATAATCAATTTCCGTTTTTTCTTCTTCTGTCTCTGCCTCTACGGCTTTGCCCTCCGAATTGCTTGACGGCTCGGTCATACCTGAGCTGTCCGACAGAGACTCCTCTGCGCCGTCTTGATTACTTTGTAAATCATTGTTTACATTTTCAAGATAGAGAGCATGTTTGCTATCCTCTGCGGGATTTGTGTCATAATTGTCCTGCATTTTGACGTTTTCCTTTCCGAAAATTTTCTTCGCCTAGATTACTTTACGCGAAGGTCGTTTTGCTTTTTTGTGACAGTCGCCTTAGGCTCGTCTGTCTGTGTCTTGGGAGAATTTATTTTTCCTCCCTTGTTGGTCGCGTAAGGGTTATTCTGCTTATTATAATCCTTCATAACGTATCCTCCTTTCCGGCTACAGCTAAAGTGTAGCAGAAATGCAACTTGAAATGGGGACAAAGATTAAGCTTAATTAAAAAAGCTTAAGTCTGAAGAAGAGGAATTTCCGTATATAGCTTCTTCTGCCGCCTCTGAGATATCTTCAGCCTCCTCTTCGCTAAGCCCGCAGGCTGTGAGGAAGGCCTTCGCTTTATCACCTGTAAGACGCTTGCGCATCAATTCTGACAATAGCGCGCGCTTTGTGCTTACGCTTATCTTTTTATTTCCCACGCCTATAGCAACGCTTAAATCTGCCACGTGCTTGGCAGTTTCCTCGTCAAGCCCTGAGAGTATAGCGAGCTTATATGAGGTATCGTAGTCGCTTGCGCCGTATTTATAGATGTTGCTTATTGCATCCTCTGTAAGCTTGCTTTGCGCGGAGTCGAGGTCCTGTAAATAGCTCGCATAGGCGCTTTTGTTCTTAATTTGCGCCGCATTTTTTTTCTTTTCTGCCTCTCGCTTGGAATTCTGAAGCTCTGAATACGCATTTGAATCCAGAAAGGATGCGTATCCGCTGCCATTCAGCCCCTTTTGCGACAAAAGCTCGCCCGTCCGTCCGTAGCCCGACCTTGCGCGGTCATATTCAATTTGCGCGTCCTTTATGGCGTCAGAGTAGTTTATTTCGGTCATATCTCCCTGCTCGCTTAACCACTCGGAATATGTTTTTTGAGATTTCTTCTTTGACTCATTGTATTTTTTGATAAAATCCTCTAAGGTCACATTTGTATTATCTGACATTTTCTTCCTCCGTTTCGCTGACTGTATTGTTGTTCTTGTTTCCTTCAAGCAAGGCTTGGAAATACTCTACGTTTTCTCTTGCGTGAGGATAATGCGCTCGCTCCTGATTCTGCCAATAGCGCAGAAGCGTTATCGTTT
>JAZOCY010000016.1:0-5888 GCA_045596805.1 Eubacteriales bacterium
AACGAGTGAAGAAGGCTCCCTTGTGCAAAGGGAGCTCCGCCGTAGGTGGTGAGGGATTGTCCTAAAGAATCGATGAGCTTACAATCCCTCCGTCATTTTCTTACGAAAATGCCACCTCCCTTTACACAAGGGAGGCTTTCCTCTCGTCTTGCTTTGCATTATACACAAGGAGGCTTTCCTCTCGTCTTGTTTTGCACTATACACAAGGGAGGCTTTTTATTTTCGCGCTATGATAAAAAATCACAGCTTTTTATAAATTAATATTTCAAACTCGGTTTCCACGTCGAGCGAGGAGAGCGAATAAATTTTCTGTCTGTCCGTGTCCGACGTTTTATAATAATAGGGCGTCATCATAAAGAGCGTGCAAAGGGACTCGCCCGATAGAGTTATTTTATTTTTTATTTCTACCTTTTCTATAAGAGAAAACCCCTCGATATTATAGTCGGCGAGCTCGTTTTTATAGGGCGTTTCATATATAGCCCTTTTTAAAGCCCACAAATGATTTTCCGTCGGTATTACCGAAAAGAGAAGTCCCCCCTTTTTCAGGGCGCGAAGAAATTCCTCTCGCGCAAACGGGGAGAAAATGCTGAAGAGCATATCTGCCGAGCAGTCACAAAAGGGCATATGATATACCCCTGCGACCAAAAGAGAGATATCCTTGTTTCTCTTTGCGCCAAAAAGAATAGCGTCCTTTGAAATATCGAAGCCGTAAAGGGAAACGCTCTTGTTATTCTGCTTTAATGCGTTATATATGGCGTCGGTATAATAGCATTCACCGCAGCCGCAGTCTATTAAAACGTCGCCGACTTTTGCGTATTCATTCACCTTTTCGCAAAGGGCGTTACATAGTGGCGAATAATGCCCCGCAGAGAGAAAATTTCTTCTCGCCTCGGTCATCTGTCTGTTATCGCCGTGACAGGATTGCTTTGAGGAAAGCAAAAGATTTATATAGCCCTGCTTTGCAAGGTCGAAGCTGTGTCCGTTCTCACATCGCGCGGTCTTTTCGTCGCCCGATAGCGTTTTTTTACATACGGGACACGTTAAAATTCCGTATTTCACTTCATACTCCTAATAAATTTATTATAATCCACGTGTTGTTAATTTCGTTTTCAACGAAATTAACTGCGCTGACTTGTGTCATCGCACCGAAAATCTGCCGATTTTCGCACATTCCTTGAAATATGGTCGCTCGTGCTTGCTTGCGAGCAGACAGACACGAGCTTCGTACATTACGATTATTATACGACATTTGAAAAAATAAGTCAAGCGATATAGACAAAACCCTCATTTTGTGCTACAATATACATATGTATATAAAAAAGAGGAATGATATTATATGGATTTCAGCGTAAAAGGCAAGAGAATAATGGGCGTAGATTACGGCGACGTGAGGACGGGACTTGCGCTTTCGGACATAAGCGGCAGTCTTTCCTCCGCCTACTGTACGTTAAAGGAGGGCGGAATGAGAAATACCGCTATTCGAGTTTCTGAGGAGGCGAAGAAAAACGGCGTTTCTCTTATAGTGGTAGGACTTCCTAAAAATATGGACGGAAGCGAGGGCGGACGTGCTGAGGTTGTGCATGCGTTTACCGAAATTCTGTCAAGCCTTACGGAAATTCCTATTACTATGTATGACGAGCGGCTTTCTACAGTGGTTTCTCATCAGGTCTTAAGCTTTACGGGAGTCGGAGGAAAAAAGCGTAAAAGCGTAATAGACGCGCTTTCCGCAGAAATTATTTTACAGGATTATCTTGACCGAAACAGGTGATTTTCATACGAATAATGCCTGATTTTCACACGCTTTTCACATTACGGTGTTATAATTGAAGATAATTAAGGCAGGAGGGAAAATATATGTCAGATTTCGAGAGCAGAAACGATCTTAATAATGAAGAAAATAATGAAAATGCAGAAAGCTCGCGGCAAATAGAAAAAGAGGAAGCGAATAAGGACGCGCGAGAGCTTGACGCGTCAAATGACGGCGAGAACGGAAGCGCTCCCGACACTTCAAATAATGGCGAGAGCAGAAGCGACTCTGACGCGTCAAATGACGGCGAATATAGAAGCGGAGAATATAAATCCGAAGGACAGTCATACAGCCCATCTTACAATTCCTCGTATATTGAGTATGAGCCTAAGAGAAGCGAAAGAAGCGTTCGCATAAAAAATCTCACTCCTCTTTACGTCCTTCTTTCTATCGCTATTATACTCGGCGCGCTTTTCGGCGGTTACGTTATAGGGCGACAGGGCGCAGACTCGCCCTCGGCGAACAGCCCCTTGAACAATAATATTTTTGCGACAACGGCGCCAAACGAACAGTCTTACCCTGTTGTTAAAGCGCCCGAGACAACAATATCAATTCCGAAATACGACTCGCCTGTGGCAGCGCCTACCGAAGGAAGCTACGTTTACGTAAACGAGAAGGCGGCAAAAACGGTTGTATCTATCACAACCGAAGCGACGGTTTACAGCGTGTTTTACGGAAACTACGTAGAAAGCGGCGCGGGAAGCGGAGTTATAATCGCGAACACGGGCAACACCTATTATATAGTGACCAACAATCACGTGGTGGACGGATATAATACGATAAAGGTATTTGCGATGAACGGTAACGCCGAAGGATATACGGCAGAGCTTTTAGAGAGAGACTGGACTAACGATATAGCCGTGCTTCGCATTGAAACGGAGGATGAATTAGCAGTCGCTGAGATAGGCGATAGCAGTACCTTGAAGGCGGGACAGAACATAGCGGCTATAGGAAACCCGCTTGGCCTTTTCAGTGGAACTATCACCCCGGGAATAATAAGCGCGGTAACGCGAGATATTCTTATCGAGGGCGTTGCTATGACGCTGATTCAGCACTCTGCGCCTGTAAGTCCCGGAAATTCGGGCGGCGGTCTTTTCAATATGCAGGGTCAGCTTATAGGTATAGTAAACGCGAAGTCATCGGGCACGAGCGTTGAGAGCATAGGCTTCGCCATTCCGATAAACACGGCTTACCGTGTCTCTCTTGAAATCATAAATAAAGGCTACGCGTCGGGTATTCCAAGTCTGGATATTACCTTCAGAAGCAGCGGCAGCTATTTATATATTCAGGAATATAAGCACAACGACAGGCTTATCTCAAGCGGACAGACCGCTATAGTAAAGGACGATATTTTGGTCGCCATAGACGGTAAGAATATAAGCAGCATAAACGATATACGCACCGTTTTATGCAGCAAGGAGATAGGCGACAAGGTAGAGCTTACGCTCTATCGCGTGGAAGCGAACGGCAGATTCGGATACACCTATAATACCTACACGGTAGAAATTGACATCAATGAATACAATCCGACAATTGCCGCTTCAAGCGCGGAATAAAGGGAATTTTTAAAATTTGAATAATTCAAATGAAGCCCTTGCAGTTATATAAAATTTAACAGAGGGGATTCTTTCGAGCGCTCGGAAGCGTCCCCTTGTTTTTCATAAAGGAGAGACTATGTACAAGCTCTTAATTGCAGATGACGAACCGCAAATAAGAAACATAATAAGAAAATACGCTGAATTCAGCTCTTATTCCGTCTGCGAAGCGGAAAACGGTATGCAGGCAGTAAAGAAAGCAAAGGAGGAAGAACCAGACGCTATCATTTTAGATATTATGATGCCCGAGCTCGACGGCTTTTCAGCCTGCCGTGAAATTCGACGCTTTTCGGACGTTCCTATACTTATGTTAAGCGCTCGCGGCGAGGAGTATGATAAAATCAACGGCTTTGAGATTGGCGCCGACGATTATATAGTGAAGCCCTTTTCGCCCCGTGAGCTTATGCTGAGGGTAGATGCCGTAATAAGAAGAAGCGCTGTCAAGGACAAGACCGAAAAGGACAGAGAGCTTTACGTTTTCGACGGTCTTATAGCAGACCTTACGGCAAGAACGGTATTTATAGACGGAATTCAGGCGTCGCTTTCCCCTAAGGAATATGAGCTTCTTTTCTATATGATAAGAAATAAGGGAATAGCTCTCTCCAGAGAAAAGCTGATTACAGAGGTCTGGGGATATGATTTCTTCGGCGACGACAGGACGCTTGATACGCATATAAAGCTTTTGCGAAAGAGCTTAGGCAAATACAGCTCTTTTATAGTTACCTTGAGAGGAATGGGATACAGATTCGATGCGCCCGACGGGAAATAAAAGAAATAAAAAAAGAAAAGGGATAAAGAGACGCATTTTTGCTTATTTTATAACCTTTTCGCTTATTATAATCGCTATTTTGTGGCTCTGTCAGACTCTGCTTTTAGACGCGTTTTATTACAGAAATACGCTTTCGGGAATGGAAAGAGTCTCGAACAGTCTTTTAGAACAGTATACTTACGCCAATTTTTCGGACACGGTAGAGAGCGTAGCGCGCAAGAACCAGTATAGCATAAGAGCCTTTCGCGTATCAAACGGAGAGCTTGAATCGCTTGCCTCTGCAGAGACGCTGGGAAGCGCGCTTCACAGGCTTACAAGCAGTCAATTGGGGTACGTTTATGGGAACGCATCCGAGCGAGGAGGAGAGTATTATACGGAGGTATATCTTCATAGCTTTTTCAACCCCGTATTTATGAGGGAAGAGCTCTTTGCATATATTCCCGACCTTGACGGAGATATAGGCGAGGAGAATCCGTTTTCCCGAGGGATTGCCGATAAAAGACTTGCGCTTTGCCGCCTCTTTTATGACGAAAACGGAGACGGTATAATGCTGCTTCTTGACGCAGAGCTTTCGCCCGTTTCCTCAGTGGTAAGCACTCTTCGCCTTCAGCTTGCTTTCATATCTATCATCATACTTTTGCTCTCGCTTTTGCTTTCCTATTGGATATCGAGCCGAATATCACATCCGATAGTGAAGCTTAACGATAAGGCGAAGCTTCTGGCAGACGGCGGCTACGGCGTGGACTTTTCGGGCGACGGATACCGAGAAATCTGCGAGCTTGGCGACACTCTCAATGACGCGTCGGAAAAGCTCTCCGCGCTTGACAGAATGCAAAAGGAGCTTATCGCCAATATATCTCACGACCTGCGTACGCCTCTTACAATGATAAAGGGCTATGCCGAGCTTATGCGGGACATAGAGAGCGAAAAAACGCCTGAAAATATGCAGCTTATAATAGACGAGACCGAGCGCCTTAGCGAGCTTGTCGGCGATATTCTGCAAATTTCAAGGGCGCAGAGCGAGGTCGAGCAGATAAAAATGGAAGCCTTCGATATTTCGCAGTCGATAAATGAAATTGTGGAAAGATACCGACGCTTGAAGCAGTCGGAGGGCTTCAGCCTTGAGCTTCACGCCGACGCGGGCGCTGTCATTATGGCGGACAAGGGCAAAATTTTACAGGTAGTATGTAACCTCTTGAACAACGCCCTCAACTATACCAAAAATGGCAGAGTCATAATAAATTGCGTCAAAAAGGACGGCTTTGCCCATATAGACGTAATTGACTTCGGAGAGGGAATACCCGCCGCCGAGCTTCCTAATATCTGGCAAAGATACTATAAGCTCGATAAAATTCACGAAAGAAGCAAGGTCGGAAGCGGACTTGGACTTTCTATCGTCAGGGGAATTTTAGAGCTTCACCAAGCGCGCTACGGCGTAGAAAGCACGCTTGGAGAGGGCTCGCGCTTCTACTTTGAGCTGCCGCTTTACTGCGAGGAATAATCTTTTTCCTGAGGGTGGCTCGCAATTAAAGCTTTTTCGTTGAATTGACGCTTGTAATAAGCACGTAAAATTATAAGTCATGACCACCAGCCGTGCTGGTGGCTTGCGATAGCCCCCTTGGGGCATTCCACACGCTGAGCCTATAGGCTCGTCGAAAAATCCGCCACTTGCGGTAGTCGCCCCACTGCCACAAATGTGGCAATCACTTAAAATTTG
>JAZOCY010000017.1:0-2153 GCA_045596805.1 Eubacteriales bacterium
TCTCGCTTGATTTCATCAAAAATAAGCGACTCAAGCCAAAGGCTTGCTACGCATGCGGGTAAAATGGACGCTATGAGCCCCCTTTCGACGCTCTCAAGAGGGTATTCCATAGGATATAATCTGACTAAAGAAACTCCCTTACAGTCAGTGTCCGACGTCTCTGTCGGAGATGAGCTCGAATTCAGAATCAGAGACGGCAGTATTTTAGCTAAAGCGATTGATAAAAAAATAATTGATAATAAGGAATATAAAAATGGCAACTAAAGAGTTTTCTTTTGAAAAAGCAATGGCAGAACTTGAGGATACGGTGCGTTCTCTTGAGGACGGAAAATTGACGCTCGATGAATCCTTGAAGGCCTTCGAAAAAGGAATTAAATTGGTTAACGCTTGTAATGAGAAATTAAATTCGGCAGAGCAGAAAATAAAAATATTGCTCGCCGATGAAAACGGCGAAATCACGGAAAAAGAATTTTATTCCGAAAAGGATGACTGAACAATTGATAAATATAGAAAACGAAATTAAAATTACGGCAGAGAAAGTAGACAAACATTTAGCTTCCTGTCTGGTTTGCGATGACCATGACCTTAAAAGCCTTTTTGATTCTGTAAATTACAGTCTCTTAAACGGTGGTAAAAGAATTCGTCCTTTTATAATTCTGCAGTTTTCACGCGCGTTTGGCGGAGATGAGAGAGTGGCGCTCGATTTTGCCGCCGCGCTTGAAATGGTACACACGTATTCTCTTATTCACGATGATCTGCCGTGTATGGACGATGACGATTACAGAAGAGGGAAGCCTTCCAATCATAAGGCTTTTGGTGAGGCGACGGCGCTTTTAGCAGGAGACGCGCTGCTTACACATGCCTTTTCTGTGCTTTCTTCCGCTGAATTGTCGCCTGATATTTTGATAGAAGCTATAAAATTGCTCTCCTACAATGCGGGCATAAAAGGAATGATAGGCGGTCAGGTCATGGATATGTCTCCTGCGCTTTTAAAGAACGATTTCGAGCGCCTTAATAAAATGTATTCTCTTAAAACGGGGGCATTGATAGTAACAGCAGCTAAGCTCGGATGCTTGTCCGCAAATATAACCGATGAGAAAATTTTGCTTTCTGCCGAAAAATATGCCCAAAATATTGGGCTTACTTTTCAGATTGTCGATGACCTGTTAGATAGATACGGAGACGAAAAGTCACTTGGAAAGCCTGTCGGAAGCGATGAGAAAAACGATAAAACCACCTGTCTTTCCTTTATTTCAAAGGAAGAGGCAGAAGAAAAAGCAAAGCGCTTGACAGATGAAGCAATTTTTTCGTTAGAAAATATTCCTCAAAGCGAAGCACTTTCAGACTTGGCTCTGTTTTTACTTAACCGAAAAAAGTAATGTAAAGCTGCTATGAGATTAGATGCATATATGTTCGAAAAGGAAATCGTCGTCAGCAGAAGCCGAGCAAAAGAGCTTATTCAGAACGGCGCTGTTTCTTTGGACGGGAAAATAGTACGAAAGCCCTCCTATGAAATCCCCGATGATTTCGACCCGATGAAAATCAGTATAGACGAGGCGCAGAATAAATACGTAAGCAGAGGCGGGTATAAGCTTGAAGGGGCGATAACTCATTTCAAGCTTGACTGTAAAGACAAGGTCTCGCTTGACGTAGGCGCTTCTACGGGTGGCTTTACCGATTGTCTGCTTGCCTATAATGCCCGAAAGGTGTATGCCGTAGATTCGGGGACGGCGCAGTTAAGCCCTAAGCTTTTACTTGATGAGCGAGTCGTTTCAATAGAGAATTACAATGCGAGATTTATGAAAAAAGAGGACTTTCCCGATAAAATCGATTTGGTTGTAATTGACGTTTCCTTTATATCGCAGACACTCATTTTACCACAGATAGCTTCTCTTTTAGAAAAAGGGGGAGAGCTTGTAAGCCTTATAAAGCCTCAGTTCGAGGTCGGAAGGGATTGTGTCGGAAAAAAAGGCGTCGTTAAAGATGAAAATGCAAGGCGAGCGGCAATAAAAAAAGTATGTGATTTTGCAAGGGAACTGAAATTTGAGCTGATGGGAATTATGAAGTCACCCATTGAAGGTGGGGACGGGAATATTGAATATTTGGCTTATTTTAAAAAGAAATGAAAGAGATTTATTATGAAAAATTTTCTG
>JAZOCY010000018.1:0-19943 GCA_045596805.1 Eubacteriales bacterium
TCAACTTTTTTCATCTTTTTTTCAAAAGCTTTCGACGTATTCACCTCAAAACAGGCTGTCCTCTTTTGCGGTGCCCGATTAGTATACCATTTTGTCTTTTATTTGTCAAGAGGTTTTTTGAAGTTTTTTTCATTTTTTTCAAAAAAATCCGTATTTTTTTAATTTTAAAGCCGAGCAGTATATTCTTAACGGTTTTTTTATAAAATAACAAAAAGCAAAGGAGACTTCCGAATGATAACTATTTTTGTAAGAACATTTATAATTTATATAATAGTTACACTTGTTCTGAGGATAATGGGCAAGAGACAGGTAGGGGAATTAGAGGCGTCGGAATTGGTTTCTACCCTGCTCTTATCGGAAATTGCAGCGCTTCCGATATCCGAGCCCGACGTTCCCATTCTGTTCGCTATCATTCCCGTTCTGCTTATAGTATCTCTTGAAATAATTGTAACATACTCTAAAAACAAGCTTGATTTCCTGAAAAAAATATTTGAGGGCAAGCCGTCAATTATAATATACAAGGGAAAGCTGGACCAAAGAGAGCTTGAGCGTATGCGTATATCGCTGCAAGAGCTGATAAGCGAATTAAGATTACAGGGTATTATGGACATTTCACAGGTCGAATATGCAATTCTGGAAGAAAAGGGGCAGCTTTCGGTATCTTTAAAGCCCGAGTACCAGCCTTTGAGCGCAAGTGACCTTAAGTTACGCATATCGAGTGGCGGAATGGCGCACTCGCTTATAATAGACGGAAGCTATTGCTACGACACGATGAAGAGGTTGGGTTTAAATGAAAAATACGTAGAAAAGCTCTGTCGGAATTATAATTGCAAAAGTAAGGACGTGTTTCTCTTGACACTCGATGATGAAAAAAAGACGAACATTATACTAAAGGAGGAAAAATGAAGATATTTATCTCGGCGCTTATTATTTTGCTTGTTATTACGGCTATCACCTTTGGGGTATCCTTTTACACGGCAAAAAGGGCAGATTTCTTTTTTTCACGCATAGAAGAAATAAGTGAGGGTGAAAAAGAAGAAGCACTGCCCTTTTGGCAAACTGAATATGAAAAATTACTTAAAAAATGGAAAAAGACTTACCTTCTTTTGAGCATATCAAATCATCACGGCACTCTGCTTCAAATCGAAGAGGGCTTCGCCGCCGTAATAGGAAGCTGCAGGGCAAACGACCAAAACGAATTTTTAATTCACAGCAAGAAGCTTGCCGAGCTGTTTAAAAATCTGAAAAGCAACGCCAAATTTAAGGCAAGTAATATTTTTTAAGGCTAAAATTACTCGCCTTCTATTATTTCAAGCACCTCTTTGGGTGTTGTAGCGAAAACGGACGCGCCGCAGCTTTCGAGGAATTCCTTATCCCTGAAGCCCCAAAGCACCGAGATGCAATCAAGCCCTGAATTCTGCGCTGTTTTGAAATCGACGTCCGAATCTCCTACAAAAACCGAGCACGACTTGTCGCTTCCGAGCTCTGCAAGCGCCTGTATTACAGTATCGGGCGCAGGCTTTTTCCTTATTCCCATCGCCTCGTTCTCGCCTATAGCGGCGGACATCATATCCTTGAAATACAGCTTTGACAAATCCTTTACGGCAGAATCAAACTTATTTGACACTATCGCCATTTTATAGTCTCTTGCCTTCAGGTCAGAAAGCAGGTCCAAGATTCCCTCGTAGGGGGCTGTTTTGTCATTACAATGCGCTTCATAATATGAAACGAACTCTTCAAACATTTCATTGAAGTGAGGGTTCTCCGCGCCCATAGGAACTGCTCTTTCCATCAGAAGCTTCACTCCGTTTCCGACGTAAGAGCAAATCTCACGTACGGTTTTCGTGGGGCAGGAATATTTAGAGAGCGCGTAGTTGACACTATCCGTAAGGTCATCAAGCGTATTGAGCAGCGTGCCGTCAAGGTCAAAAATTACGGTATTATATTTTTTCATTTTCATAATTCCTTACATAAATATATTTTTGTTTCCGTCATAAATGCATTTTCGTATGACGGAATACTTGTTTTCAAGAAGATTTCCGTTTAAAATGCCCAATTTATCCTTCAACGCGGTTATAAGATATTCGGGATTAAGGAAGCTGCCGTTTTCGGAATAAATCATCAAATCTATTTCCACCTTGCCGTCAGAGTCGACTGATTCGACATCAAAAACGTGAGGGGATATATCTACGTCCTTTTCGCCGCTTTTCGTATATTTACTGACCACAAGCGGAGAGCTTGACAAAACCTCGCGACAAAGAGAGGAAAGGTTTTTGGGGAGATTTTCGCTTTCAATAGAAATATGATATGATGCCCATCGTATTTCGGTAAATTTTACGGTGGGGTAATACGCCGAAATGAAAACGAGCTCGTCAGTTGAAGTAGCGTTAAGAGAATCCGTAACGCTTTCAAAATCCACGTCGTGCGTTATTTTTACGTCGAGAAACTCACATTCGCTCTGAAGCCCTATAGACATAGAAGACGAAAAAACCATTTTAGGCTTGGGGTTAAAGCCCTCGGTGTACCAAAGCGGCATTTTTACGCGCGCGAGCATTTTATTAACGGTACGTACCAAGTCAAGATGAGATATATACTGCAGATTTCCTATCTTTTTGAATTTTATTCTCAAGGTTTTTGGGCTTTGCAGCTTTTCGCTTGTTATTTTCACCTGCACCATCTGTTCTTGCCTCCCAGCTTATTCGCTCCGCAGCCGTTACAATTCTCGGCGCAGGACGGCGTTGTCTTGTTAAGGTATGCGCGCTCTCGCTCTTTTTTCAAGTACTGCTTGGTTACGCCGCAGTCTATTATATCCCAAGGCAAAACCTCGTCAAGAGAAAATGCTCTGTTTGCAAAAAACGAGGGGTCTATTCCTGTTTTCTCAAAAATTTCGAGCCATTTGTCATAGTTGAAGCACTCGTCCCACGCGTCAAAGCAGACGCCCTCGTTACAGGCGAGCAGAAGCGCTTTTGAAAGCGTCCTGTTTCCTCGCGCGAAGACTGCCTCTATTCTCGATACGTAGGCATCGTGATAGTTGTATTTTATCTTTTTATCGGTTATACAGTCCTTCAGGCGCTGCTGCTTGATTTCAAGCTGCTCGAGCGTATCCTGAGACTCCCACTGAAAAGGGGTAAAGGGCTTTGGAATAAAGCAGGCGACGCTTATAGTCACAGAAACGCCCTTCCCTCTTTTTTCCTTGGGTGTCTCGTAATATTTACCGACTACCTTTTTCGCAAGGTCGGCTATTCCCTCTACGTCCGAAAGCTCTTCTGTCGGCAAGCCCATCATAAAATAGAGCTTTACGCCGTTTTTACCCGCGCCGAAGGCTATTTCTACTGCGCGCATGAGGTTTTCTTCCGTAACGTTTTTGTTTATCGCGTCTCTTAGTCTTTGCGTTCCCGCCTCGGGGGCAAAGGTTATTCCGCCCATTCTTACGCTTGAAATTTTATTCATAAGCTCTTCTGTGAAGCTATCGACGCGCAGAGAAGGAAGCGACAAATTAACGTTTTCCTTTTCGGTCCATTCAAGGAGACCGTCGGTTAACTCGTCTATTCTCGAATAATCACTTATGCTCAACGAGCAGAGCGAAATTTCATCGTACCCCGAGCTTTCATAAAGCTGCCTTGCCTGTCGGCAAAGCGTTTCGGGCGATTTTTCACGTATAGGTCTGTATACCATACCTGCCTGACAAAATCTGCAGCCCCTTATACAGCCTCTGTAAACCTCGAGCACTACCCTGTCGTGAACCGTTTCCACGTACGGCATAACCAGCTTTTCGGGATAGGGAGACGTATCCAGGTCCTCAACTATTCTCTTTTTGATTTTTGTAGGTATATCATCATAAAGGGGCGTATAGGCTTTTATTGTGCCGTCATCAAGGTAGCTCACCTCATATAGCGACGGAACGTAAAAGCCCTCAATTTTGGCGAGTTCGTGAAGGAACGCCTTTTTCGTATAGGTGCCGTCCTTTTTCATTTTAATATACAGTCGGCTTAATTCTACGAGCGCATACTCGCCCTCTCCTATCGAGAACACGTCGAAAAAGTCGGCGATAGGCTCAGGGTTATATGTACAGGGGCCTCCGCCGAGTATGACGGGAAAGTCCTCACCGCGCTCTGACGCGAGAAGAGGAATTCCCGACAGCTTGAGCATATGAAGCGCTGTGGTATAGCAAAGCTCATACTGAAGCGTAAACGCAACAACGTCAAAGCAGGAAAGGGGATCTCCGCTTTCACTTGCGGTTACAGGGAGATTATACTCGCGCATTTTCTCGCTCATATCTATCCAGGGCGCATACGCGCGCTCGCACCAGACGTTTTGTTCTCTGTTCAGGGCGTCGTAGAGAATGCGCACTCCGAGATTGGACATTCCTATGTCGTATATATCGGGAAAGCAAAAGGCAAATCTTAAATCGACAGACGCCTTGTCCTTTATTATCTGATTGTACTCTCCGCCTGTATATCTTCCCGGCTTTGTAACAGATTTTAAAATTCCCGAAAGCTTGTTTTCTTGCATGTCAAATAAATGGGACTGTAACTCTTTAGGAAATTACAGTCCTTTCCTTTCTTTCTCGTGTGGGAAAAATTATTTAAAGTTAGTTCGTCCCAATATCAGAACGGGCATAAGTGTCAAAAGTGAAATAAGCACCATAGTAACCGAAGGCAAATAAAGAATTGCGTTTGTGATTACCGATATAAGGGCAAGCAGCATTCCAAACGCCGCTGTAACCACTTTAACCTTTTTTCCCATTTCTATTATGCGAACGGTCTTTATACAGTTAAAGACCATACGGATTATTTCTTTAGAGATAGTTCCCGTAACGAGTCCGCTGTTTACCCGAAGCTGAGCGTAATCGTAAACCTGATTTTCGTCCTTTTTTACAACCGTAACGAATGAATTATCCAGACAGGAAACCTTTTCTACCAGATGATCGTCTATATTCGGGTCGTAGCTTCTTATGACAGAGAGAATGTTATTGTCGTTAAGACGCGACGCGTTTTTTGCAAAGCGCGCGCTCATATTGTATTCAATATAAAACTTTGCGAGCAGCTCGTCACCCTCGGAGACAAACATTGCGCTGACGTTTCCCTTTTCAAGCTGCTTTTCATCGTCCGAGTCATAGAAAAGAGTAATGCCGTTTTTCTCCATGTAGGCGCCTTTTCCTATTCTGAATTCCCTGCCGTCCACCGTTGCGGTCATACCGTTCTGCGTTGCCTCGCTGAGCTTTACGTTATCGGAAATTCCAAGCTCGGCAAACGCCTCTCTGAATATACCGCAAAGAGGTCCGCCCACCAGAGCGAAAATGCTGGAAATGTAGAAAAAGACTTCGTCGGGGCGAGCATCGTTGAAAATCTTTATACCGCTTATCTTCGTTTTTTTGGTAGGGAAAGCCTCAACGTCCTCAAAGGAAATAACCGAAACGTTCGCATACTGATTTATCGAGCTTTCACCTATTACGGCGCATCCCGCGTCAGACGCCTTTTTCTCAAGAACGTAGACAGGCCAAATGTGTGAAAAGAACACGGAGACGCTCGTGGAAAGCAACAATGAGGTCAAAAGGGCGGATAAAAACTTAAGCTCTGAAAGCTCCTTCTGAAGAAGCATGACGACAACTCCCATAACGAGAGAAAATGCGACGGAGGCTGAAAGCAGCGCTGAATTAAGCTTATAGTCATAGCACTTTTTCGATATCCTCTCAAAGTAACCGTCAACGAAGCCTACCTTTTTAATACGCATAACTCCTATTTTTCCGTCTTTGCCCGTAAAGGAATCCTTTACCGATTGAGCCACTTCATTTTCGGGAATTATATCGGCTACCAGCTTGTCCCCCTGTGAGCAGACGCTACTGAAGGTCGCCGCCTCTCCTTCAAGCTCAACGTGCTTTGAAATCAAGCACATCAAAACAAGGAAGGATGATGGAAAGCTATACATAAAGCCGTAATTTTCGCCTTCAATGCAGAGCGCGACGTTATATATTACGGTTACGAGGAAAATACAGCATAAAAAGCTCTCGGGAATGATTTTTTTCTTAAATATCCCTCTCGCGCCATGATAAAATTCGACGTACGCGATAGCGGAAATTATAATGAATATCTGTAAATCAAGCATTGCATAAACAGGCGAGCCCGAGATATTCAAAAGCTTCTGCAACTCTATGCCAAACAAAATATCGTTTTCAAGCACGAGCAGGATAAGCGCTAAAAATGCAGCCGTAATAATCTTTATCTTTGATTTTAAAAGGTCCCTTGCGTAATCTGCCGTAATTTTTTCTACCTGATTTCTTGATACGTATTCCTCTTTAGACGTGGAATGAGCCTTCCCGCTTGCGTCTTCGTCCTGAATATGATATTCCGACACGTCGATTTCTATATTCTCTTCGTTTTCCCTTTCCTCAGACTCTTCGGTGTCAGACTCAAAATGAACGAAATGCGGCTTTTCCTCGCCAAAGTCTTTTTTGCCGTTTTCGTTCTGCGACATAAAAATCTCGGTAGGCATTTCAGGGTCGCCCATTTCTTCAAAGGATATCTCTTTAGTTGCTTCATCTTCGGGCGCTTCTTTTCTTTTCGCGTCGAAAAAGCTCTCCAAAAAACCATAGTCACTTTCTTCATTTTCCTTTGAAGAAGGGCTTTTGCCTCCGTCGGCAAGAGCGCGTTTTTTTAGTGTTATACGAAAAGCTCTGCTTTTGTGACTGCTTTTATCGTTCTCAGAGTTTTTTTCGTAATATATCGGCAAAATTGTGCTTATATCTACGGTGTTATCAACAGAAGCCTCCATAGGAAACGCCTTGAAGTTTTTAGTCTCCTCTTCCTCGTTTTCTTCGTTCTTTTGTTCTTCTGTTGCTTCTGTCTTTCTTCCTTTAAAAAATTCTTTTATTTCTTCGAAGCCGTCCTCAATTTCATCTTCGGGCTCATCATCAAATTCTGCTTCGGGCGTGTCTTCTTCCTCTATCTCGTCGGGCTCGATTTCAGCCTCGACTTCGGGCTCATCTTCGGGTTCTTCTTCGAGTTCATCTTCAATTTCGTCTTCGGGCTCGATTACAGGCTCAGCTTCAGGCTCTACCTCTAACTCGATTTCATTTTCGTCCTCAGTATCAGCTTCGGACTCAGCTTCAAGCTCGTCTTCGGGCTCATCTTCGGGTTCTTCTTCGAGTTCATCTTCAATTTCGTCTTCGGGCTCGATTTCAGGCTCAGCTTCAGGCTCTACCTCTAACTCGATTTCATTTTCGTCCTCAGTATCAGCTTCGGACTCAGCTTCAATTTCGTCTTCGGGTTCATCTTCAGTTTCGTCTTCGGGCTCGATTTCAGGCTCAGCTTCAGACTCGGCTTCGCTTTGGAATTCAGCAAAAAAAGCCTCAAAATCCAGCTCGTCGTTTTCTTCCTTATCTTTTCCCTTGCTCTCAGAGTCAATATCGCTCGGATTCTCTTCTTCGTATTTATCTAAGCTGGCCTTTAGTCTGTTCAAAATATCCTGAATCTGTTCGCTGTCCTTTTCAAACGTTGATTTGTTATCCGACACAGTATTTCCTCCGTTTCTTTTAAGTATTTCTCTGTTTTGCAACCTCGCAAAGAATAACTGCCGCAGCAGTGGAAACATTCATAGAATTAACCTTTCCGTAAATCGGTATGGAAGCGACAAAATCGCATTTTTCCTTTACCAATTTGGAAATTCCGTTCCCCTCGCTTCCAAGCACTATGGCTGTAGCGGTTTTAAAATCAAGGTCATAATAATTCGTGCCCGACATATCCGCCGCATATACCCATATTCCCTTTTCCTTCATATCATCTATTGCTGTCGCGAGATTAGTGACCTTTGCTATTCTCAAATGCTCAATTGCGCCAGCCGAAGACTTCGCGACCACTGAGGTAAGTCCCACCGCGCGACGCTTGGGAATAACGAGCCCGTGCGCGCCCGCGCATTCGGCAGAGCGTATAATAGCGCCGAGATTATGCGGATCCTCTATACCGTCGGCTATAATTATAAAGGGCTTTTCATTTCTTTCTTTCGCATATTCCAATATGTCATCGACGGAATAATAATTGCGCTCGGCTGCCATAGCCAAAACTCCCTGATGATGCGAATTTCCGAACATCGTATCCATTTTCTTCCTGTCGGTCTCTATTACGGGAATTTTTCTCGCGATAGCCTCGCTTACCAATAAAACGATAGAGCCGTCTCGATCTCCCTTCGCAACCAAAATTTTATCTATATCCCTCTCGGACGCAAGTAATTCCTTTACCGCGTTTCTTCCACCTATGAGACTGCTGTTTTCCTCTTGAGACGTTCTCTCTGTAAAGGCTCTGTTTCTATTGTCTCTTTTTTCATTTTTAAAAGCTCGGCTGTTTTTTTCGTACTGTTTCATCTTTTGTTTTCCGTTCTTTTTATGTCTTTCAAATAATTATACCACATTTTTTTCTATTTGTATAGTCTTATTTGAATTTTATTGTAACATTTTAAAAATAAAAAAGAACAGAAATCAAATCTCTGTTCCTTTTATTGCAATAATATCAAAAAGCTTTTTAACAATTAAATCTTCAAAAGCCTTAAATATTGCTTTCTGTCGTCGGGAATTCTATAGCTTTCAATCGCCTTTCTTACAGTCATATTGTGAGTAAACACCGAAAGCCGTTTTTCTTCTAAAAAGGGTAACGCTGAATTATACTGCTTTGCGAGTGCGGTAGCAAAATACCAGGCAATCATCATATTGACATAGTATTCATCGCTTTCAAGCGAAGCGACCAACTGCAAATGAGATGGCGAAAAATCCTCGTCTAAAAAATATCGCATAAGCATTCCTATGCCGTAACGCACGGTATAGCACTTTTGGGAAGATGTCCATTCCAAAATCTTGGAATAAAGCTCGCTTTTATTATTTCCCAACACTTTAGGTGAAACGCAGTCGCAGATCGCCCAATTGTCAACGTACGGCAAAAAGGCGTCTAAAGCGGAAAGAACGGAATGAAAATCCGTCATCTGCTCGATAATGAAGCCGTGAAGCGCGTATTCTTCAAAATACTTATGCGGAAACTCAAGAATAAAGGCGAACGCCTCATTTCTATTGCTCTTAAAATATTCTTTTGCAAAGGCGCGTAAGCAAGGAATACGCACGCCTATTACCGTTTCTTTATCTACTGTCGGCATAAGAGCGCTCTGAAAATCTCGGTACTTTAAATCCTGCATTGAAAACAATGCCTTTTGAAGTTCTGTCATATCGCACCCTAAAATATTATTCTGCCGTAACAATACTTTTGCTTTTTAAATGTGTTCTGTTATAATAAATAGTCATAATCAGAGTGCAGACCATCCAGCCCGCAGGATAGCCCATAGTGATGAACATAACGGTGTTGCTTATATAATTAGCGACGACGAACATATATAACTGTCTGAACACCACAAAGCCGAGAATCATTATAATCATAGGCGCGCGGCTGTTTCCTGCGCCTCTGAGTGCCCCAGCATAAATCTGATTAAGGCAACAAAGCACGTAGAAGGGCGTAATGTAACGCAAAAACATCGTGCCGTACTTTATAATTTCGGGGTTCTCATTAAAGAACATAACTAAATGGGGCGAGAATATTTCTATAGGCACCATTATGAAGAAGGTGCAAAGACATGCCAGAATTAAAGAAATACGCACGCCCAACTCTGCCCTCTTATAATTTCCCTTACCTAAATTCTGACCTACAAAGGTTGTCGTCGCGAGAGAAACCGCCTGCATGGGCATAAACATAAACTGATCTATTTTTCCGTATGCGGTCCAGCCTCCCATAACCTCTTTTCCAAAATAGTTTATATACGACTGTATAAAAACGTTAGAAAAAGCGGTAATTGCCAATTGTATAGCGGCAGGAACGCCTACTCTGAATATCTGCTTAAGTAAAAGTCGGTCACAGGAAATATAAGGAGTTTTCAATTTTATACAGCCCTTGTGGCGCAAAAGCGAAAGGGTAGTTAATATAGCGGAAACGCCCTGCGCTATGATAGTAGCGTAAGCGACTCCCGCAACGCCCATATCCAACACCAAGACGAAGAGAAGGTCTAAAACTATATTTATTATAGCCGAGCATACGAGAAAATAAAACGGCTTCTGAGAATCTCCGACTGCGCGCAGAATTCCCGCGCCCATATTATAGACCATAAGCCCTATCATTCCCGCAAAATAAATTGTCAGGTATGTATATCCCTCGTCAAAAACGTCCTCAGGCATATTCATCAAGCGAAGCATATACGGAACGAGAATTATTCCGAGCGCGGTAAGAATGATGCCGCTTATCAGGGTAAGAAACGCCGACGCGCGCACTGCCTTTTCAACCCTGTCATACTGCTTTGCGCCGTAATACTGTGAAATAATTACTCCCGCGCCGCTTGCAAGGCCTGTAAAGGTGCCTATAAGCATATTTATTATGGGGCCTACCGCGCCGACAGCAGAAAACGCCGCATCGTTTACGTATTTACCCAAAACCCACGTGTCTACCGTATTATATAGCTGCTGAAATACACTGCCGACAAGCAAGGGGAGCGCAAAGACGATTATATGCTTCCATATACTTCCCTCCGTCATATCGACGTCGTTTTTTGGCTTTGGAATTATTCTTTTGAGTGTTGCGGAAAGTGACATAATAACCTCTTTTTAGTCTATTATACTGTCATTTATTTCATTTCAAATATTCTTTTGACGGTTTCTATATTCAAGGCATGATTTTTTTCGGTCTGCTTTTTATCAAACAAGGAAGCCATAGTGCTGACACGTCTTACGCAAAGAATAGTGTCGTCGGGCAATACCGAAAGTCCCGGAAGTCTTCCAAACGCGGTGCTGTTCAGCTTAACGCCGTATTCTCCCACGTATTCGACCTCTGCGTCACCTACGTAATCGCCGATAGGCAAGAAGCCGTTCGCCTCGACAACGCGCTCAAAGAGATAGGGGCTTAAAAGACATATCGTAGCTTCGCCCGAAAGAATTTCCTGATCGAAAATCTTCATATTTTCAGATATGAGAGTATAGTTCGCTTCATATCCCTCTTCTATATTCTCAATCTCTTGCGCGGACATGATAAATAGCTCTCTTATCGCCACGTTTACCTTTCCGTCGCCGTCTCGGTCCTCTACTACGCTGTAGAAATCCTTTTCTATATCCAGAACCTCTTTATGACTCAACTGAAATGGCCCCGCATACATAATATATGAATCGTAGGAATCATTTTGTACTGCCTGAAAAACGCATATGACACCAACTATGAGGAAAAAAGTCACTATCAAGGTTGCCCATTTATAGTGATACCAATAGTTTTCAAGCCAAAGTCTTGACTTGGATTTCGGTTTTTCATTAGCTGAGGTTGTTTTTTCGCTCATTTTTTCTCCTTTATGTACTGCCTGAATAAGGCGTTACTTATCATATAAAGCGTTACAGGGGCTGTCTCAAATAAAATTTGGACAGCCCCTTTCTTATACTTATCAGTCTTGGGGTTTCATTGTGGGGAACAAGAGTACGTCGCGAATAGACGCGCTGTCGGTAAGCAGCATAACAAGTCTGTCTATACCGAAGCCGAGACCACCCGTGGGGGCAAGACCGTACTCAAGCGCGGTCACATAGTCATAGTCAACCTGCGCCGTAGTTTCGGGCTCCTGCGCGCGCTTTATTTCGACCTGTCGCTCAAATCTTTCCTTCTGGTCGATAGGATCGTTAAGCTCGCTGAACGCGTTTCCGAATTCCATCGCGTTTATGAAATACTCGAAGCGCTCGGTAAAGGCAGGCTCATCGGGCTTTTTCTTCGCGAGAGGGCTATTTTCTACGGGATAATCGTAAATAAACGTAGGCTGAATGAGCTTCTCTTCAACGTAAGCGTCAAAAAGCTCAATAAGGACCGTTCCCTTCGTCGCGTCGGCGGGAACCTCTACGTGCATTTTCTTCGCGCACGCTCTCGCGTCCTCGTCAGTTTTCCACTCATAATAATCGCAGCCCGCATATTTCTTGACAGCCTCTGCCATAGTCAGACGCTCCCAATTGCCCATATGGATTTCTGTGCCCTGATACGTGATATCGAGGCTTCCGCAAACCTTCTCGGCGAGCAGCTTATAAAGCTCCTCAACCAAGTCCATCATGCCCTTATAGTCGGTATATGCCTGATAAAGCTCTATAGTGGTAAATTCGGGGTTATGCTTTGTGTCCATACCCTCATTTCTGAAAATACGGCCTACCTCGTAAACTCTCTCCATACCGCCTACGATAAGCCTCTTAAGATAAAGCTCTGTTTCAATACCGAGATACATATCCATATCGAGTGTGTTATGGTGTGTAACGAAGGGACGGGCAGTAGCGCCTATCTCAAAGGGGGTAAGGATAGGAGTGTCAACCTCCAAGAAGCCCTTACTGTCAAGATAATTTCTTATCTCCTTCAGAATAAGACTGCGCTTTACAAAGGTATCCTTAACCTCGGGATTTACTATTAAGTCAACGTATCTCTGTCTGTAACGGAGATCTGTATTCGTCAAGCCGTGAAACTTTTCGGGCAGGGGAAGTAGGGATTTTGAGAGCAAAACAAGCTTCTGCGCGTGTACCGATATTTCTCCTGTCTGTGTCTTGAAAACAAAGCCTTCAACGCCGATAATGTCGCCGACGTCCCATTTCTTGAAATCGGCGTAAACGTCTTCCCCTACGTCGTCGCGCTTAACGTAGCACTGAATTTTTCCGTCGCCGTCCAAAAGGTGCATAAAGGACGCCTTGCCCATAATTCTGCGGCTGACTATTCTTCCCGCGATGCTAACGGTTTTTCCTTCAAGAGAATCATACTCAGAAAAAATCTGACCGCTCTTCGCGCTTACGTCGTATTTTGTTATTTCAAAGGGATTTTTGCCTGCGGCTACCAAAGCGGCAAGCTTATCCTTTCTTACCTGAAGCTCATTGGTCGCGTTTATTTCAACATTGTTGTTTGCGCTCATTTTAACGTCCTTTCTCTCTTATGCTCTTGACACCGAAAGAATGTGAAGATGTACTGTGTTTCCGTTAGGCAATTCTACAGCTATCTGGTCACCTGCTCTCGTGCCTATAAGAGCCTGACCTATAGGCGACTGGTCGGAAATTTTTCCGTGCAGAGGGTCGGTTTCATAGGAGCCTACTATATGATAGGTTATATCCTTGTCTCGCTCACTGTTGTGAACCTCGACGAGAGAGCCGACGCTTACAACGGAGGTATCTATCTCGCTGTCATCAACTACGTGCGCGTTTTTTATAAGCTCTTCAAGCTCAAAGGCTCTCGCGGCAAGCTTAGCCTGCTCGTTTTTCGCCTCATCGTATTCACTGTTCTCGGAAAGGTCGCCGAAGCTTCTCGCCTGAGCTATCTCCTTCTTGTTTCTTTCCATATCAACGTGTCTGATATGATCAAGCTCGTCCTGTAACGCCTTAAAGCCTGCGGCGGTATAATTTCTCTGCTTATCTGACATGATTTTTCTCCTTTTATAAGGTTATATATTGTATAGTTTAATTGCCTACTGCGTTCATTACGCGCATCATACGAAGAAGCTCTTCAACACCAGATTTTAACTGTGTGTCCTCTTCTTCAGTCAGCTTATAGATATTTTTGTTTTGCGCGTCAAGTGGAAGCTCGGCTAAAATATCGGGCTCAATTCCGACGCCGTCATAGTTTTCGCTATAGGGAGGCGCGTAATAGAAATAGGTTATAGTAACAACAGAGCCGTCCGGCTCGCCGTTTTCATCGGTCAAGGAGAAGCCTCTCTGACCCACTCCCTTTCCGTAGGTCTTGACTCCTACGACGGTTGCCGCGTCGTAATCGTTAAGAGACGACGTAAAAAGCTCACCCGCACTCGCCGTATTCCCGTTTGTAAGAACTACCATGGGCAGATTAATTTCGTGATTTTTATAATAGCTGTTATAAAGATGGAAAAACGGGCTGCAATCCTTAACTGAGGAAATCGTATAATTGTTCGCGGGATTTTTATATTCCATATGAACAATAGGACCGTCGGGAAGAATATATTCGAGTATAGCGACAACCGAGTCAAGCGTGCCGCCGGGATTGTTTCTCACGTCAAAAATGAGTCCCTTTGCGCCCTGCTCTTCAAGCGAGGTGTACGCATCTACAAACTGCGAATAGGTCTTACTGTCAAACGACGTAATTCTTATATAGCCTACGCCATCGTCCTTCATCTCATATTCTACGGTTATTTCGGTAACCTTGTCTCTTACGACGTCAAAGGAAAGCCTTTCTCCGTCTCGGTCTACCGTGAGATTTACACTTGTGCCTATCTCACCTCTTACCATATCAATGGTCTTATAATATCCAAGCTCTACGATATCCTCTCCGTTAACCTCAATGAGAATGTCGCCCGGAAGTATGCCTACCTTGTCGGCAGGGCTTTCGGAAAACACGTTGAGGACCTCTATATATCTGTCCTCTGTCATCGTAACGCTGACGCCTATGCCTGCGTACTCGCCCTCTACGTCCTGCTGATAGTCCTTATATGCCTCAGCGTCGTAATAATAGGCGTATTTATCTCCCATTACGTGAAGGTACGCGTCAATAAACGCAGTCGTTGCCTCATCTACGGTGGTAATCTTCTCAAGCTCAATCGTCTCGGCAATTGATTTTATTACCTCTGTGCCGATTTCACTGTAGGGCTTATATTCTCTTACGTAAAGAAGCTCAAAAATCTCCTGCACCTGCAAGAGCTTATCGTATTCCACGAGAGCGAGGAATCTGTTCATCTGCTCGGTGTCAAAGGTATAATCGAGCGGCGAATCGGTCACAAGCGGGCTCTCTGTCACCGTCGTATCTATCGCCTCGTTCGGTCTGCCGTCGCAGGAATAGAGCGAAAGCGAAGCGAGAACGAGAAGCAATAGAAGAAGCGACGCGCTAAAGAATCTATATTTTATTTTTTTGTTCATTAAAATTTTTCTCCGTTTTATTCCCTGTAGGAATAAGAATATTATAACACAAAAAGACGCACAAAATGTCGTATAATAAAAGCTTATCAGAATTTTGTGGGACGGTTAGTTAGATATCTCTTTACCATAAGAGCTACCTTAAAGGTTACTGCCTGATCAAATTCACGCAGATCGAGTCCTGTAATTTTACGAATTTTTTCAAGTCTGTAAACGAGTGTATTTCTATGCACGAAAAATTTTCTCGACGCTTCCGAAACGTTAAGATTGTTTTCAAAGAAGGTCTGCACGGTTGTCAAGGTCTCTCTGTCAAGAGATTCAAGAGAGCCTCTTTTAAAGACCTCCTGCAGGAATATATCGCAAAGAGTGGTGGGAAGCTGATAAATGAGACGTCCGATACCCAAATTATCATAGCAAATGACGTCCTTCTCGGTGTCAAACACCTTTCCGACCTCAAGAGCTATTCTCGCTTCCTTATACGCTCTGCCGAGATCCTTTAAAGACTCGGAAAGCGTGCTGACGCCGACAGATGCCTTGGCGTAGAATTCGGTGTTGAGAGTCTGAATGATAGATTCAGCCAATTCCTCCGCTTCGGAAAGCTCATAATTCTCACCGACCTCTTTAACGAGAACGATGTCCTGCTCGCTCACGCTGATTACGTAATCGTGAGCCTTGTCGGGGAACATTCCCTGCAAAATATCGTAAGGAAGCATATCGGTCTTTGCGCCGAACTTGACAATCAGGACTATTCTCTTGCCCTCAATATCAAAATGAAGCTCCTTGCTCTTAACGTAGATATCGCTCGGAAGAATGTTGTCGAGCATAATATTCTTTATAAAAGACGCCTTGTCGTGCTTCTCGTAATAAAGATTCTTTATTCCGCCAAGGGTAACCGCTAAAATGCCGCACGACATTTCGGCGCGATCATCAGAGCCCTCGACAAAAACCGCGAATTCGTCGTCTGACGCGTTTTCTCCTACGTAACGATATGTATATCCGCCTATTACAGCCAAGGAACCCGAATACGCAAGCTCTTCTCTCGCGCCGTCTCGGGACTCTCCTATCTGTGAATGGTCACTGCACGCAACAACAATTCCGTTCTCGTCAATTACACCTACCGTACGTCCTACTGTTTCTCTTGTGCGTTGCATAACACTCTGAAAAATACGATTTGACATAAATTCACATTTCCTTTCGATTCATAAGAATATAATGGAATTTTTTGATTTAAAGCCTTCCTAAAACGCAAAAAGTAATTTTTCGGCTTCTGTGCGTTTTAGTTATACTGTACGATATTGTAATATATTTTTTGTCAAATGTCAACAGAAAAAATATGAATAAATATAAAATTTTACAAAATTCACACTATTTTTTTATACAATTTTACCTTAAAGCTCACAATTCATAGAAGAATGCAATCGAAGCGAGCGCGAAAATGGGGGCGGTTTCGCATCTGAGTATTCTTTTTCCGAGTGAAACGGGTATCATTCCGACTTCTTCAGCGCTATTTGCCTCCGAGAGAGAAAAGCCCCCCTCGCTGCCTATCACCACTGCCAACGAGCGAACGCCCTCTCCCTTTTTGGTAAGAAGCTCTCGCAGCGACTGCGTGCGACAGTCCTCATAACAGAAAACGGCAAGCTCGCATTCCGACGCCTTTTTAAGCATTTCGGAAAAGGAAAGAGGCGCTTTGACCTCGGGAAGGCAAGCGCGTCCGCACTGCTTCGCCGCCTCGCAGGCAATTTTGTTCATTCGCAAAAGCTGTTTATCTATTTTGTCGGCCTTAGGGCGCTTTACACAGCGCTCGCTTTCAAAGGGGGTGATGCTTTTGACTCCAAGCTCGACGGCCTTTTGGATAATAAGCTCTAATTTGTCGCCCTTTGGGTACGCCTGATAAAGATGAATTTCAACGGGAGATTCGCCCTCTCCCTTGCGTTTTTCCTTGATTTTCGCGGTAACGGTCTCTCCGTCAAGACGGAAAAGCTCGCATGCGTATTCATTCCCATTTCCGTCGCATACGGTTATTTCCTCGCCTGCCGCCATACGCAAGGAAAAGGAGATGTGATGCGCATCATCTCCCTTTATGGTTATATATTCACTTCCTATACTCTCCGCGTCAACAAAAAATCTCGGCATAGCGTCCTCTCTTTTACTCGGCGCGCTCGGCTATGATAGCGAGCCAATCGTTTTCCTTTTTCTGTTCAATAGCTCTGTATCCGTTTTCTTTGAGCGAGGCGTAAATTTCTCCGGCTCTCGGCTCAATTATTCCCGAAAGAATAATTTTTCCGTTCTTTGCAAGATATTTATCCATTTCGGGCAACATTCTGAGAATTATATCTGAAACTATGTTAGCTAAAATGAGATCGTATTTTCCGTTTGAAAGGTCAACTGACGAAAAGAGGTCAGACGTACCGCAAACGATATTTTTCGCCCCGTCGGCTTCAACGTTTTCCCTCGCCACTCTGACGGCGTCGGGGTCAAGGTCGTAGGCGTTACAGCTCTTCGCGCCTAATTTTGACGCGCAGATAGCGAGTATTCCGCTTCCGCAGCCCATATCGAGAACCCTCTCGTTTCCGCTTATCCTATCCTGCATAAGCTCTATAACGAGGCGCGTCGTTTCGTGCGTTCCCGTACCGAACGCCATACCTGGATCCATTCGCAGAATTATCTCGCCCTCCGACGCCTCGTAGTCCTCCCATGCGGGCACTATCGTAATTTTCCCGAGCTTTATCGGCTTATAATACTTTTTCCAGCTTTCCGACCAATCCTCATCGCAAACGCCCTCAAGCGTTATTTCAGCGTCTATATCGAGGAAGCGAAGCCTCTCTTTAAGGAACGCGGTATATTCGGCGGGGGAGTTTTCCTCCGAAATAAAAATAGAGACCTTCGCGCAATCTTTATCCATATTCAGAATAGATTCATCTATCAAGTCCCCGTACATTCCGTTTAAGGTAACGTCGCTGTAATCCTCTATCATAAGATTGCAGTCGAGCATACACATTACAGCGCACAGGTCGTCAAATTTATCCTTTTTCGATTTTGCCGTCAGCTTTGTCCATCTTTCTGCCATTTCTTTACCTCTTCGATATCCTTATATATCTGATTTTTCAGTTCCTCTAATGACGAAAAGCGCATTTCGTCACGTATAAACGATAAAAATTCCACCTTTACGCTCTTGCCGTACAGGTCCTCACTATAATTTAATATATGCGTTTCGCAGTTCTTGCTTCCGTCTGTATCAACCGTCGGGCGTACGCCTACGTTAGTTAACGAATAATAATACTTTCCGTCAAGGAAAATACGGGTTGCATAGACTCCGTTCCTTATATCGACTGTATTATCCGAAATTCTCTGATTAGCGGTGGGAATACCGATGCCGTGTCCAAGCCCTTTCCCATGGCAAATCGGCGCCGATATTGAAAACGGTCTGCCCAAAAGACGCATAGCGCTCGCCACGTCTCCGTCCGACACGCATTTTCTTATTCTCGTAGAGCTTACAGGCTCGTTTTCGTAGGTATAAGGGGGGCAGACAATACATTCTTCGCCGTTCTGGTCCATAAGAGCGACAAGCGTATCCGTGTCGCCCGACGCGCCCTTGCCGAAGCGGAAATTATATCCGCAAACTGCCAGTTCGGCATGGCAGACTCCTATCAGAATCTCTGAAACGAATTCCTCTGGACTCATATTTTTTACGCTCTCAAAATCAAGCAGAAGCGCGTAATCCATCCCCAGCTCTGAAAAATGCTCTAGTCTCTCTTCTTCGGTGCAGAGATGACGGGCGCCCTGCTTCATGCTTGCGCTCCCCCTCTCCGAAAAGGTAAGCACAAGCGAAGATATATTTCTTTTCTCGGATTCCTTCGCCGTAGTGAGCAAAAGCGAACGGTGTCCTATATGAACTCCGTCAAAAAATCCAAGCGCCACTGCCGTTTTATCAAAAACGGTAGTGGCCTTTTTCGCGCGTAAATCAAGTATTATCAAAAGTTTGAGTTCAAATAACTTTTCAAAAGCAAGGCAAGCAGCTCGTCCCTGTCTATCTTACGGATAAGACTGCGCGCGCCGTTATGATTAGTTATATAAGTCGGATCCTCGGAGATGATATATCCGACAAGCTGATTTATAGGGTTATATCCCTTTTCTCTCAAAGCCTGATAAACGGCGCCTAAAACGCGATGTATCTCGATGTCCTGATCCGACGGCTTTGCAAAGGTTATGGTCTTGTTTTCGTTACTCATTTTCAATTCCTTTCATTTTCGGAATTCTTTTTTCTTTATTATACACTTATTTTTTTAATATGTCAACAATAATATTATACATACTTTTAATTTATTGACAAAAACGCGTAGGTATGATAAAATATTACGCGTAAAGAAAAAATGAAAAGAGACTTATATGAAATTTGAACTGGTTGCCACCTGCCTTTTCGGCTTAGAGCATCTGCTCGGCGAGGAAATTGACAATTTGGGATATGAAAGAATAAAGACGATAGACGGAAGAGTCAGCTTCTGGGGTGATTTTGAGGCTGTCGCTATTTCAAACGTTTTCTTGCGCTATGCCGAGCGAATTTACATTAAATTAGGTGAATTTACATCAGAGACGTTTGATCAGCTTTTCGAGGGCACCAAATCACTTCCTTGGGAAATCTGGATAGGAAAAAACGACGCATTCCCCGTAAAGGGACATTCGATAGGAAGCGCGCTGTTTTCTATCCCCGACTGCCAGAAAATAGTCAAGCGCGCCGTTGTCGCAAGGCTCTCCGACGCATACGGAATAAAGTGGTTTGAGGAAAGCGGCGCAAAATATCAGATAGAATTTTTCATTCTCAAAAATTCCGCATCGCTTATGATAGACACGTCGGGCGCGCCGCTTCACAAGCGCGGTTACCGAACCGAAGCCAATGCAGCCCCTATAAGAGAAACGTTAGCCGCCGCTATAGCGGCGACCTCGCGTCCCCGTGAAAACGTTCTTTTCTGGGACCCTCTTTGCGGCTCTGGTACTATAGCCATTGAGGGCGCTATGCTTATAAACAATATAGCCCCCGGAAGAAGCCGCCATTTTG
>JAZOCY010000019.1:0-23630 GCA_045596805.1 Eubacteriales bacterium
TATCGCGTGGTTTTCATTATACAATAAAAAGGCGCACAGCTTATCGCGAAGGAAAAGCTGTGCGCTTTAATATAGCTTTAATCGGGTTTTATCAGAAGCCGAAAGGATTTATAAAGTAGTCTACGCCGAATATTTCGGAAAGCTTATCTATTGCATCCTTCTGATATTTCTTTGTTGACTGCTCGTAGTTCTTCTCAAAGGCTATCTCAAGAGAATCTCTGTCAAACTCCGACAGCATACCTTGCTTTATATCTATAGAAATAGCATCAAGCGCTTGGCAAACCGCCTGAGACGAGATGATCGTCTTTACAAAGACATACGCGGATATATCGAGAATGCCCATGTCTTCTCCTCCCGAGAACAGACTTTTTCCACCCTTGTTTATGAACACGAGTGAAAACAGCGACCTTACTGCCGTACGGTCCTCGTCGGTGACCCTTTCAGAAAGGGAGTTAAACAGCCTGTTAAGAGCGTACGAGAGATTGCCCGCATATTCCAAATCTATTCCGTATTGCATAAGCAATTCGGGGCTGCAAACGTAAGCGAGAGCCTTCGCTGACGTGGGCGTGATGTTCTGCATCATTGCCTCAATAGCTACAAGCTTTTCTTCATTTGACGCATCGCCAGTAACAATCATAATATTTTCGAGAAGCTGTCCGGTAGCGCCGAAGAAATTTTCATATCCGGGCGCCTCAGCTGTGACGGGAGCTGTTGTTACAGGCGCGGTTGTTACAGGCGCCGTTGTTACCGCAGTTACAGGAGCCGTTGTTACGGGCGCCGCTGTGACAGGAACAGAGGTTGTTGCAGGCAGAGTAGTCGAAGGGGTATCATCTGTAGGCTTCTCGTTCGGTTTGTTTTCGCCCTTCTCCTCTTCCTTTTTCGCTTCTTCCCTTGCCTTAATAACGTCGTTTGAAATAACCTCTGCCATACCGATAAGGGCTTCCTTTGAAACGGGAATACGTTCGGAGATGAGGTCTGACGAAAGAATGGATTTTGTAAGGAGACTTGCCTTTTCTTCGCCGTTTTCGGAAAGCTCGGAAATACCGTCAAGTATAGCTCCCGTCTTTTCCATAATAACAGCCATATTTTCTGCAATATTCGTATTGTTTACAAGGACTGTCGAAAGGGTCGAAACCGCTTTGGCAATTTTTTCTACCGCCTGCGCGGACGCGGCATATGAGGCCTTCTGATCATCTTTGTCCCCTTTGCCTTCCCCTTTATTTTTAGAGTCCGATACGGGCACGAAATCCTCCTTGAACAAAAGGTCGGCTACTACAGGAATTTCAGTCGGGAAATCTTCGGGCTTGGCAGCAAGCTTGGGCTGAATTTCGATTCCCTTTTCAATATCCTTTTCCATTTTTGCGCTGATGGAATGGGACATTTTTTCGCTTTGCTCTGCAGAGCCTGAAATTTCGAGAGTAAGCTCCATAAGCTTGAGCTTTGCGCTCTCTGTATCTGTCTTGCCCTCGGAAATCGCGCTCGCCTGCTCTTTAAGCAGCTTCATCAGTGCTGCGGCGTACGCGGCGCCCGACTTTTTGTCTGCGCCCTTTGTTGCGACTAAAGCGCCGTCTGCGTTTTTCTTCGAGTCAATGGTTACAAGCTCGGCTACGCCATCGCTATTCTTAAAGGTGACGGTAAAGCCGTCGCCCGAAGCGCCTTTTTTATTCTCTGCGTGTGAAAGGAAAACAACCGACGCGCCCTTTACAGCTTTGGCGACAATCTCGCCTTCTGCGTTTTCAATATACTCGGCGTATTCGCCAAAGAAGTCGGTTACCTCCTCTTCGGTGATATCGCTTCTGCCGTTAAACTCATAAGCAAGACCGACTGCGAGACAGAACTTTTCGCTTTCGGAAAGCTTAAGCACGTACTCGGCGCAGATTTCGTCCATCCTTATTTCAAGCGCGTCAATCATTTCATCCGTCGAAAGCTCGCTCATCGCGTTAAGCTCTTTTGCCAAATCAGCGGTAAACTCGGAATGAAGCTCTTCCTTCGTTTCGGGGATATTCATAGCCTTTACCGCCGCGCGTAAGCCTATATTTATTATTTCGGGGACGAGAGGCGTCATTCTGGGATTTTCATAAAGAGGCGCCGCTATAGAGGAGACAACGCCGTCCTCCTGCATTATGAGCATAAGCTCTTCCGTCGAGCCCGTCTTCGCAAGTATTCCGCTGTCAATAACTGCGTCAGCCAAGCGAACGAGCGTGTTCAAATCAGCGGCAATATTTTCTTTTGAAGACGTTGAGAAAATCTTAAGCAGGGTGTCAAACGCTCCCGAAATCATTTCGTTCATCTCGGGCTTCGACGTTTGGAGGAAAGAATTTCCGTCAAGCCAGGCATTACTTGCCGCAGAGAGCAGCTCTGGCAAAATTCCCATAAGTATCTTTGACTCGGTGGCAGATTTTTCAATGCTGTAAAGAGCCTCAACCTGCGCGTCTCCGAACGACTCTACCGTAACTCCGTTAAAAGCAGTAGCGGAAAGCGCCGCGTCAAGCAGACATGAAAGCTCATCCTTCAAAACAATCTTTTCTCCGTTCAATTTCGAAGTGGAAAGAGTGTTGTAAAGCGATTTTCCGCCCACAGTGCGCGTTATAACAAACAAAGGCGAAGCATCTATCTCGTTTGCGTATTCCTTTGCCTCCAAAACAGTCTCTGCGCCGTCAATATCGCTGATATCCGCTTCATCAAGCTCAAGCGAAGCGACAGTATTTACAAGTCCGACAACAGGTGTGTAAACTCCTACGATAAGTACGAGTGAAAGGACAATACCGATAAGCGCGCCGAACACTCTGTGCAGAGCTCCCGTCTGTTTGTCGGCAAGCGCCTTAAGCGGACGCTTTAAGCACAGATAGACTATGGAAAGCAAAATCGCAAGAATTACGAAGCATACGGAAAATATAAAAGGATTTGCAAGCGAATACGCAAGGCTTACAGGCAACGCCTTAAGCGTAGGCATAGCCGCGAGCGCGTCTTCGGTTATTCCTGTCGAAGCAAGCAGCGAGGTAATAAGACCCGAAATTTTATCGAGCACTGCCTTCGAAATGAGTTTAGCTATCGGAATGGAAAGGAAAAACGCGACTAAAACCGTCGAGAGCTTCAAAGCGGCCTTCACTGTCCGTCTGAACATTCCGAGTAAAAGCGCAACGACAAATATTATTATTGCGGGAATCGAAATCAAGAAAGCGATCAATGCAGTATTCACAACTGTATCTCCTTTGTTTTAATAGTTTTCTAATTATATTATATACCTTTCACAATTTTTGTCAATAGCCTTTGGGACAAATCTGGCCGTTTTTTCAGTTTTGCTCTGCTTTTTTTCACTTTCGCCAACAATTATTGGCAAGAAAAGAACTCTCGCGTCGGTAGTTTTTTACGGAAGCACGGAGTAAATTACGTAACGCCCCTTTATTTCAACGCGCGCGTTTTTCAAGTCCGACGCCCCCGTATAGCCTTTTGCCGAAGAAACAAGCGAAATGCGCCTCTGACACATTTTCGCTATCTGCGCCGTGTCCGTGTTGCTGTAGCAAAGGAAGATGCCGATTTCGCAAAAAGCGTCGAGAGAGGACGAAAGATAGACTGCGCAGTCCTCTATCCTCGCCATTTCCGCGCTTGCGTCGTCTTGCGGCGGCACCGAGTAAAGCGAGGAAAAAAGCTCGCCTGAAAGATATCCGTCCTCCCATTCCTTTGCCGTGAGAAGATAGAGTTTGCCGACAGATAGCTCGTTCTTTCCGTAAAGCGATGTAAACATTTCTTTACAGCTTACGCTGCTGCCCGCGCAGGAAAAAAGCATAAGGGCAGAAAGAAGTACAACCGACATAAGCTTGATTGCCCTTTTCATTTTCCGCCCCCTTTCCGATAAGCATTAGTTTTTAATTTTTTCCATATGAGGTGTTTTTATTCTTATCGATATATTTTATTGCCTTTCCCCTCGTGATATGACGCAAAAGCGTTTGTTTATGTATTTTTCAGACGAGATTGAGCTTCTTCGCTATTCTGTACTTGCAGTTTCTCTTTCGCGTCTTATAGGTTCCCACCGCCATATAATAAAGCTGTGTGCGACGGTGTCCCACTCCGTTTCCGATATCCTCTCTCAGCTTCTTGCGTATTCCCTCCTCGCACTCTTCCTCGAGCGCTTTATCTATTACGCTGTTTAAATATCGGTAATGCTCGATGGTTTTTTCGTCTGCCGTCTGCTTTTCTATCTCCTTTTCTCTTCTTTCATAGTCTCCGCAGAGCGCCACGACCACCCGATTTATATGCAACGGAAGCATCTTTGCTCTTGCCTCTTTATTTGTTTCAACTGCCATCATTTTTATTTCCTGCCTTTCTTTTTTTATCTTGTTTTTTCTTCTTTGTCCTCTTATCTGTTCTTCGCCCACCAGAGCGTTTCGTCAAGCTCGTCTTTTAAGCATTCAAGGTTTTCTATGAGCCTGTTACATTCGCTATAGGTCATTTCCGCGTTCTCGGCTATATCCTCAAGCTCGCATAAAAGCTCCCTTTCTTCGCCGCTTCCCTCCTCTATAGCGACTTTGACGTTCTCCTTTGCTTCTTCAAGCTCTTCTATTTTTTTATTCGCTCTTTTTAAAGAGCTTCTTACCGATTCTATCTCGGATTTTATATCCGAAACGTCTCGGAAATAATAGGGCTCCTCGTAGTAGCCCTGACTTACTACTCGCAACATTTTTATCCCTCCTGTCAAAAATCCTTTTCGCATATTTTTTATATATGCGCATACACTCTACTGTGTCACTTATTAAGTGACTCGGTGAAAAACATCCTCTGCGAAACACTCGTCCGAAAAGGTAGCCTGTTTTTTTCTCTCGAACAGCGTAATTTGCCGACGGTTTGTAGCCTTTTTTCCATCTTTTGCAGTCGCAAACTTTATTTTAGTCACCTGTTATGTGACAATTATAGCATAGCGTTTGTCACCTGTCAAGTGATTTTTCTAAATATTTTTAAAAAAGTTGTTGCATATTGCGTAACTTTATGTTATAATATGCAGAGAATTGTAAAACAAAGTAAAATTATGACCGACAAGGTCGGATTTTCTTAATGAAAAGCTTAGTTTTAAAGAAAAGAGGCGAAGTGTTTTGAGTATAGGAGAAAAAATAAAGGAAGCGAGATTAAAAAAGGGGTACACCCTTGACGAGCTTGCTAAAAAGGTGGGAACAAGCAAGCAGACTATCTTTCGTTATGAGGCAGACGCCATTTCAAATATCCCGTCCGACAAAATAGAGGCGCTCGCCTTTGCCCTAAGCACCACTCCTGCCCATCTTATGGGCTGGGAAAGCGAGGACGGCGAAGGCGCGTTTTTAAGGGCGAAGGGCATTATACCTCTGCGCAAAAGGCGTATTCCGCTTTTGGGGGAAATCTCCTGCGGTCAGCCTGTTTATGCAGATGAAAACCGAGAGACCTACGTTTCCACCGACTGTGATTTTGATGCCGACTTCTGCCTTACCGCGCACGGCGACAGTATGATAGGCGCGAGAATTTTTGACGGCGACCTTGTTTTCATAAAGCGTCAGCCGACGGTAGAAAACGGCGAAATAGCGGTGGTCATCATAGAGGACGAGGCGACACTTAAGAGAGTGTATTATTATCCCGAGCAAAGCAAGCTCATTCTCTGTCCCGAAAACCCGCGCTACGCCCCCCTCTCATACTCGGGCGCCGAGCTTGACCGAATCGTCATTTTGGGAAAGGCAGTCGCCTTTCAGAGCAAAATACGATGAAAATTGAAAGTTGAAAGTTGAAAATTAAGGAAGAAATCCCTGTCGGATTTCAAATTAAATTCAATATAAAAACGCTTATGACAAACGAAGTTTTCGTTTTGAACTGTCAGAGAGACTGTTCTTGTCATAAGCGTTTTTTTCGTTATCCGAGCATTTTCTTTTTTCGGACTAACCTAACTTTCAATTTTCAATTTTCAACCTTCAACTTTCTTACGTCTTCTCCCGAAAAGAGCAGTATAGTAAACTCTCCGAGCAGACGGCTTGAAATTCTTTCGTCATAGCGCGAAAGCATTATCTTCTGATTCATATTCGTATTTATAACGGTGGGCATGCCCTTGTTTATTCGTGTGTTTATTATGTTGTAAAGGCAGGCGACGGAAAATGAATTCGACACCTCCGTGCCCAAATCGTCTATAATGAGCAGCTCGCAATTAAAATACTTTTCGCTCTCGTCGGGAGTATTGTCTCCGTAGCCGCGGCGGAATCGGTCATGCTCAAACGCGGTGATAATATTCTGCGCGCTGTCATAAAGGACGTCGTATCCGTTTTCTATAACCGCCTTTGCGATAGAGGTGGAGATATGGGTTTTTCCCAAGCCTGTGCCGCCTAGAAGCAATAAGTTTTCAGTGGTTTTTTCAGAAAATCCCTCAGCATACTCCCTTGCCGCGTGAAAATTGTATTTCATTTTTTCAAGGTCTGCGCCCGAGTAATACTTAAAAGAAAAATTATCGAAGGACTGCTTTTCTATCAGAGCGCCAAGCCCTGAGCTGCAAAAGCCCTCGTAAATCAACGCCTTTTTCATACACTCGCACATTTTTGTGTCGACGAAGCCTGTGTCAAGGCACTTTTTGCATTCGTAACGGACGTCCGTATAGTCCTCAGGAAGCCCCATTTTCTTTAAGAGCATACGCTTCGCGCCCATAATGGCGTCGTGCTCGGCGCGTATATCGTCTATCCTCTCGCGAAGATTTTCCTCGCCGTCGCAGCCCGCCTTGAAAATGCGAAGTCCCGTTTCGGCAAGAGCCTTATCTATTTCGCTCGCTTCTCGGCTCATACTGCGAAAATTGAGGCGTCTTTGCTCGGCGTCGCTTATCGCATCCTGTCGCTTTTTTTCAAATTCCTCTCTTATTTTACGGTAATTTTCTACGTTGTAGCTCATTTGAATTACCCTCCGTTTTAGCTTTTCTGCTTCTTTTTGTAGCTTCTTTCAACCGCCTTCGAAAAGAAGTCATCGACGTCAAAGCTGTTATATCCGACAGAGCTTTTGTTCTGGCGAGAGCTTTCGCGCTTGTCGCTCGCCCGCACTTCGCTCTTCTTCTCTTTTTCTTCCTTGCGCGCGATTCTTTCCTTTTCCTCGTACTCCTGTATATCGCGCTCGGTTTTTAAGTTTTTTTCATTCCAGCCCGATAGAATTTTATCTATGTAACGAAAATCGACCTTGTTTATATTATCGACTGTAATATCGTAGGCGATTCCCACAATTTCTATGCCGTACTTATATTCACTCTCCCACCGAGAGACGTACTCCTCCTGCTTTTTGGTGAAATCTCTGTCGCCTATGCCGAACATTTTCTTTATCTGCCATTCAAACGAGGCGAATTTTCTTCTTTCCTCTAAATAAGCCTCAAGAGCCCTTGCGCTCATAATTCCCTTGTCGCAAAGAGAAAACGCAACCTTTTCTACGTATTTCATAGAGGACTTATTATTCTCATAGCAATAGGAAATAAGCATAAGAATATATTCCCCTTCAAGAGAGAGCTGGTCGTGCAGACCCACTATTATATTTATTTCGGTCGTATTGAGAATTTTTCCCACTGTCTGCTGACAGGCGTCTATGAGCGCCTGTAGCTTTTTTCTCTTTATTATTTCAGCAAGAGTGGCGGCGTCCGCTTCAAAGAGCTTGTCCTCGCTTCTCAAAGCGCGTTTTGCCTTGGTTCCTTTTTTTTCTTCATGGCGCTCGTCGGTTTTCTCTTTCTGTTCCGTTTTATCGGAGGCTCTTTCCTTTTTTGCGCGAGTAAGCGAGAGAAGCCCAGCCCCTCTCCAGAATTGTAAGGAAAGCGTAAGCTCGTCGTCATCGCAGCAGGCAGTCTTCTTCAGAGTATCTCTGTCCGAGTCGCACGTGCACTTAAGCAGGGCGAGCAAAACTCTCAAGTCCTCGGCAGACGCCTCAGAAAATGCGGGAAGCGCTATCGCTCTTTCGATAATGTCATCGGAATATCGAAAGCTGTAGCCTATTTTATCAGCCATCTTATTCCTCCAACAAATCGTTATGACTCTTTATCTGATAGCAAAGCGTCATAAGCGAGTCACCTAAATGCATATTCTGTATGATAGCCTCAGTGTCTTCAAGCTTCAATTCCATATTCGAGAAGTTCCAGAAGCCCTTTACCCCGAGCTTGACAAGCCGAGACGCCATTTTATACGCCTCCTCTTTAGGCGTGGTAAGCACGGCGATGTCCGGCTTATGCTGACGGCAAAATTCCTCTAAACAGTCTATATGTAAAACGGGAATATCCGCAACAGTCGTTCCGACAATATCCTCCCTGACGTCAAACAGAGCAAGTCTCTCGACGCCTCGACGCTCAAACATATGACTGTTTACAAGCGCGCGTCCTAAATTTCCCGCGCCGATAATAACTACGCCGAAGCCCTCGTTTACGCCGAGAAGCTCGCTTATTTTGGAATATAAATATTTAACGTTATACCCGTAGCCCTGCTGTCCGAAGCCGCCAAAGCAGTTTAAGTCCTGCCTTATCTGCGAGGCAGTGACGTTCATTAAGCGCGAAAGCTCTGCCGAGCTTATTCTTAAGTGATTGTCGCGAAGAAGGTCTCCTAAATATCTGTGATATCTCGGAAGTCGTCTGATAACCGCAGGCGAAACAGAATCCGCAGAAACCTCTTTGGTGTCATACTTTCCGAAGGTTCCTTTTATTTTATCAATGTGTTCCAAGATTTTTAGCCTTTCGTTTTTTATTTTTTTCGTGATTTTTTGAGTTTTTAACTTTTCAACAGGCTTTTCAACATTTTTTATTTATTAAAACGCTCTTTTTGTTGAAAAGTGTCGATTTGCTTTTGAGTCCGAGCCTTTTTTTGCGTTTAATTTGTAAAACGAAGCGGTTTTCAACATTTTCAACATTGAGACAATGTGGAAAACCTCTCCTGATTTTTATAAAGCCTCAAAAGAAGCTATTTATGCTGCCTCTCGGCTTTTCAGTCGGACGCGGAGGCGTTTAAATCGCTTTTTGCAAGGTGTCCCGCGAGAAATTCATAATAGCCCTGCGCGCCCACCATAGCGCCGTTATCCCCGCAAAGAGAGATTGGCGGAATATGAAGCCGTCTCTTTTTTTCTTTACAAAGCAACGCAAGACGACGTCTTAAATGTGAATTTGCGGCGACTCCGCCCGCTACGACAAGGTCTTCACAGTCAAACATATCGAGCGCCGCCGATACCTGCTTCGCCACTGCCTCGACTGCCTCATAGGTATACGCGGCGGCAAAGACGTCCTTTTCTATCTCCTCGCCATTCTGTTCATATTTGTGTAAGAGGTTACAAGCGGCGGTTTTCAGTCCCGAGAACGAGAAATCGGGGCGCTCGCCCGCTAATGCCGGCGAGGGAAGCTTCCACTCGCTTTTTCTGCGCATAGGCGATTTTGCGAAAAGCTCATACGCGTTTCCCTTGTCCCCGCTAACCCTCTTAAAGCCCTCTGACGCCAGAGCGTCAAAGCCTGCGCCCGCAGGGTACGGGATGCCTATAAGTCTGCCTATCTTGTCAAACGATTCCCCTATCGCGTCGTCTCTCGTAGCGCATACGACCTTATGCTCTGTATAGGACTCTACGTGGTAAACCGTAGTGTGTCCTCCCGAAACGACCAACGCGACAAACGGTGGCTCGGGAGGGACAAAGCCGAGCTGCGACTCGTTTTGCAGATATGCCGCCGCTATATGCCCTTTTATGTGGTCAACGGCGACGAGGGGTATGTTGTTGGCAAAGGCGAGCGACTTCGCGAAATTGACTCCGACAAGCAAAGCGCCTATAAGTCCGGGATGGTCGGTTACCGCTATAAGACCAATGTCCGAAAGCGAAATCCCCGCCACAGAAAGAGAATCGTAAGTTATAGAGCTTACAGCCTCTATATGCGCGCGGCTTGCTATCTCGGGAACTACGCCGCCGTACAGTCGGTGAGTCTCTACCTGCGAAGCTATAATATTTGATTTAATAAAAAGTCTGCCCGACTCGTCGGCATAAAGCACCGACGCCGAGGTCTCGTCGCACGAGCTCTCAATAGCAAGAATATACATATTTATGCCCTTTCGCTTTTTCTTTGTAAAATAAGCGCGTCCTCTTTCGGATTATTATAATAATTTTTCCTTTGTCCTATTTCGACAAAGCCGTGCGAAAAATAAAGCTCTTTCGCCGCCGTATTAGAAGCCCTTACCTCTAAAAACAAGCTCTCGCAGCCCTCTTTTTCCGCCTCATCTATAAACGCGCGTAAAAGGCGCGAGCCTATTTTACACCGTCTGTGCGTCGGCATAGCGGCGACTCGGTATATCTCAGCCTCAGGCGCAAAAAGCGAAGCGCTTATATAGCCCAAAAGCTGACCGTCTTCGTCCTTCGCGACAAACGTGCGCGTATGCTTCGCTTCAAGATGCGACAAAACAGCCACTTCACTCCATGCGTCGTCAAAGCAAGCGCGCTCTGCCTTCGCAATTTCAGGCGCGTCTGATAACGCCGCGCTCTCGATAAAAAATTCCTTTTTGTTTTCGCCTGTAAGCCTTTCTTCCATAAGCCCTTCTTCCGTCCCAGCTCGGTCCTTATTTTTTCAGCTTCTCGGCAAACTCAAAAATAAAGCGGCGAAAATCCTCCCCTATTTCCTCGTGCTCAGAAGCCTTTACTACGTTAGCCATCATAAGACCGAGCTTAGAGCCGAGGTCGAAGCGCTCTCCCTCAAATTCAAGAGCCGTAACGCCTCTCTCTCGCGCAACTATCGCCATAGCGTCGGTGAGCTGAATCTCTCCGCCTGCGCCTGGGGGAAGCGCGTCTATTATATCGAAAATATCGCTCTCAAGCAAAACTCTGCCGAGTATCGACAAATTTGAAAATTCCTCGCCTCTCTTGGGCTTTTCAATCATATCGTCGCAGAAATATTCGTTTTCACTGCCCTCTATTTTTTCGACCTTAAGCGAGCAGTATTTCGAGACAAGCTCAATAGGCACGCCTTTAACGCCCACAACGGCGCGTCCGTAGCGCTCGTAGCTATCTATAAGCTGTCGGCAGACGGGTGTGCGTGAAAAAATAACGTCGTCTCCGTATAAGACGAGAAACGGCTCGTCTCCCACAAAGGCTCTCGCTCTGCCTACGGCGTGTCCCAAGCCCTTCGTCTCCTTCTGACGTAAAAAGTAAACGTTAGCCATATTAGCTATCGCGTGAAGCCTCTCAAGCTCTTTTGTCTTATTTGACTGCGTAAGCTTGGCGTCGTATTCCACCGAGAAGTCAAAGAAGTTTTCCATGCATTCCTTGTCTCGATTTGTGATTATAAGGATTTCCTCTATTCCGCTTTTTACAGCCTCCTCTACCAGATAATAAACGGCAGGCAGGTCAACTATAGGAAGCATTTCCTTCGGCACGGCGTAAGAAATGGGAAGCATTCTTGTGCCGAGTCCCGCGGCGGGAATAATTGCTTTTCTTATCCTTTGCATTTTTTATCCTTTCCTCTTCGTTTTTTCGGTCAGCCGATAAGACGGCATAATTCAACATTGTAATTATACTAATTATTATAGTATAAATTTATGAATAAGTCAATATGTTGAAAAAATGATTTCAAAAAAGCCTGACAAAAGCAAAGCGCCTATGAAACGAAAAACCGTTATCCATAGGCGCTTTATCAAATTATTAACTGAAAATATTGTAGCCGTAAATATAAATTACGTAGCCGCCCAAATCTATCCTTTCAAGGAAATCCGAGCCGTCGCCCTCAAGATAGTCGCGAAGCGTGCGTTCCTCGCTTGACGAAACGAGCAAGAAGCAGCCGTCCTCCATTCCCTTTGACTTGTACCAATCGAACTGTCCTTGATAAAATGCCTCCTTTGGCCCAGAAGGCTCCACCTCTATATTTCTGACCTTTACCTCGTTATTGCTCAGAAGCGTGATAAGCTGACTGTTCCAGAAGGTCGCATAGCCCTCGTCAAGTCCGCGCACTTCAAGCAGCTCTGCAAGAGCGTGAGGGACGTTATCCCGTCCGTAATCCTTCGGCATTTTCGCTATCGTAACGGCAGAAAGCGAGGAAAAGGCGAGCAAAACGGCAATCAAAAGGGCTGAAATTCTCTTTCCGACGCCCTGCGCGGTTCTGAAAAGCTCGCAAAGCGATATAACGCTCGTTATTAAAGAGGAGGCAAGCAGAGGAACCAATCGCCAATTCGCCGTAGCGAGTAAGCCGAAGACGTAGGCGTACATTATCATGGCGCAAAGCGTAAAATGCGCTATAAGCACAATTTTTACCGAGCGCTTTTCAATTTTTCTGTATGAGAAAAGGAGATAAAAGGGCAAGACCAGAATCAGAATGCCGCCGAAGATGCGTATCATCGTAAGCACGGACTCAAAGCTCGCAATGCTCTCATACCTCTCGACATAAACGCCTAAAAGCGAAAAATAATGCTCGGGGAAAAGCATAAGGTTACCGACCCAATCTCCCATCGCCGAATAAGACGAATACGCGTCTGCGTAGTAGCAGTTTACTCCCTCCGTTATCAAGGCACGTATATAAAGACCTATCAAAGTAAAAAGTCCCAAGCCCGACACAAGAAAGACAGAATGAAGAGTCCGCGAGAAAAAGCCGTTCTTTTTTTCGTCAAAAACGCGCTCAAAAAACAGAGCCGACGCAAGCGGAAGCGTAAACGTTATAAGCGACTGCAAGCCGTTTGTGGCAGTACAGAGAGTGAAGACGAAAAGTAAAATAATAAGTAGAAGACTCTTTTTATCGGTAAAGACAGCCTTCGCCGAATCCGAGCCCTCAAAAAGAAGCCTTTCTTTTCGTTCTATTATGCGCGCGGCAAGTCCCACTCCAAAGAGAAAGAAAAGCACGCCGAGACTGTAATAGATTATATGTCCCCACATAATTTCGCGCAGCTTATCGCTCGACGAAAGGACAAGCGTAAGGATTGCAGTGAGCAAAAACGAGCGTATATAGCCGTAGCCGAGACTTCTGCAAAAAAAGACCGCCGCCAAAATAAAGAGGAGAAGAAAAAGCAGCATGCCTAAATTATGCGTGGTTATGCTGTAGCCGAAAAAGGGCATGAAAACGAGCATAAGCAGGTTTCCGCCAAAGGGAAGCATCGCCGCATACTGAAATCCGTCATATATAAGCTCGCCAGAATCATATGACGCCTGCGCCCAAAGAATAGTATCGGTACAGTCGGAATGAAGATAGCCCTCGCCGGGAAAGAGAATGTAATATGCAATAAGCGCAAACACGAGCGCTATTCCCAAGAGAGAAAGCGAGGTCAAAAACGCCTTGCTCTTACAAAAATTCATCATTTTTGTAAATAAAGGTTTGCTTTTTTCGGCTTTTTTAGAGCTTTTAACAGCCATTTTCCATTACCTCCAGAAAACAAAGAAATTGAATAGCTTGGAAAATCCTTCGCTCGACATACGGGCGAGATTAGAGTTTATGCTGACCGTAACCGACGCGCAAACGGCAAGAGTTGCGAGAAGAAGCAACGTGCAAAGCGTGTAAGCGACGCTTTCACGCGGGCTTTCTTTAATAAGCGCGATATTATTCGCGTCGCAAGCGCTTTTTCGTTTCGTATTGTCGGCTTCGCACAGGACACGAGAGGGAGCACTCTCACATTCCGACATCCTCTCGTAAAATCCAAAAAGCAGAAAGAGTGACATAGGTACGGCAATAGCCGTAAGGTCGGCTGTATATCTGAACATAACGCCGCCCATAGAAAAATTGAGTACGGCTACGCACAGAAGCGAAAGAAGGCCTGACGAGAGCAAGAGCTTATGCGATTTTTTGGTCTCCCTATCCTTAAATACGCAAAGGCTGTAGAAAAGAGAGAGGCAAAGCGGGATAGCCAGGACTCCAAAGCAGACGTCTGAATAAAGGTAGTTTCCGTAGGAAGCCTCGCCCGCATACTTGAGGCTGAAAAACGGGAACACGGGTGAAAAATCAAAGGGCGACAGTATATAATGATATACGGCGAAAAACAGGTCCGATAGCTCAAAGGTGTTATAGGAAACGTTGCTCACCGTGAGCTGATACCTCGCGCCAAACTCAAAAATACTGTCAAATCGTAAATAATTATATACAAAAGTAAATATAAGTGTGACGAAAACGACGCTGCCAAGCGACAAAAGCTCTAAAGCAACGCGTTTCAGGCTTCGCCCTTCCCTATTAAAAATTATGAAAGCAAGCGCGGCGGGGATTACGCATACAGCCGCTCCGACTGCTAAATTCATTCTCGAAAGGAATAAAAGCGAGAATGAAAGTGAGGAAAGAGCGAGATACACGTATCGCGAAGCGCTTCCCCGTCTTCGCGAGAACGCCATAAGGGCGCAGAATGAAAACGCGAAGAAGAACGCCATAGCCGAAAGAACCGCTATATAGTAATAGGGGACATATCCTCGCGCCATAAGAAACATACAGGTGGCGAAAAGCCCCGACGGAATGCTTAATATAAGCATGGTTATGGGAATTTTTATCCTATGTACCCAAACGAAAGCAATAACCGTAAGCGTAAAGAAGAGAGAACAAAGAACGGTGAAGGCCGTCGTAACAAATCTGTCCGAGGGCAGAGAGCCTGTCAGCGCCTCGTAGGGCGCGTAGACGGTAAAAACAGGCGAAAGCCCGAAATACGAATAGTATTTTCCGTCGTAAAAGGCTCTGTCCCAAAGATAATAATAGCCTGTACGGTCAGCTATACTGTACGGGTCCTCTAATTCTAAAAAGCTGTCGCTTACTTCGTAATCAATGTGAAGCTGTCCCTTTTTGAATGCGTCATACTGCTGAATATAGGGATTGTTGTAGCTATCCACCGCCTTTTCGAGAGGATAGCTCACGCTCTCCCCCTCATATGCGAGCAAGCACCCCATAAAGAGCGCTATTATCACGGATACAAGACACAAAAACGCGGCAATCAGACGCTTTCTTTCAAGTGTCAGCTCGGAGAAGCCCTCGCGTCTGAAATTCAGGCGCGAAAACAGATAGAGCGACAGAAGAAAGGTGAGAATAACAAAAAATCTTATATAGTGAAACTGAAATTTATATTCGGGATTTATGCGAATGTTAGTTACTGTAAAGGAAGCGCTGTCCGAAAAGACCAATGCAAGAGAATCTACCTTGCCCGACGACTTGAGATACAGGGTATTTTCGCAGACCGTATCAGCCTTTACAAGAGTGGGCTTACTTACGGCGTTTATATAGGTTTTCTCTATATTTTCGTCCTGTATTTTGAGCGAAACGGTACTTATTCCGTAGATTGTTCTTGAATTGCCCTCGGTGTCAAAAGAGACCGACCAAACGGGTCGACTAAGGTCGTTTAAGTGAATTTCACGCTTATCGCTGTTTATTTCAAACTCACCGTCAAAGCTTGCCGAGAGAGCTCCCCCGTCGCCTTCAAAGCTCTTTTTTGAAAAAAGAGAGTAGGAAACGTAGGGGAAATTAGCGGCGAGCGCCTCAAATGCGAAGGAAACAAGAATTATGGCAACAATAAAGATTACCGTTCTGCATTTTTTCGGCAGAGCCCTTATCTTCACTTCGCCTTCGCCTCCTCGTGATACTCTTTTTCCGTGTTGACGCTCCAGACAACGCTCTTGTCTGTCTCGCCTCTCGCTATCGCGTGTACGGCCTCCATCGCCGTGAGCATAGAATGGTCCATATTGTTATAACGGTGCTGACCGTTTCTTCCTATGCACCAAAGATTTTCAAAGCTGTCAAGATATTCGCGTACCAAGTCAAACTGACCGTAGGTGTCGAAATATGCGGGGTACGCCTTTTTCACCTTCAATCTAACGCTGTCAAGCACGTCCTCTTTATCTATGACGTCTATCTTGTCAAGCTCGTCTATCGCAAATTTGATAAAGTCCTGGTCCGACATATTCCACAGCTCGTCCCCCTCTGAGCAGAAATACTCAAGTCCTATCCAGACGGTGTTTTCGAGGTCCTTTACCATATAAGGCGACCAGTTGTTGAATATCTGAAGTCTGCCTAATTTGACCTCGCGCTCTTGAATGTATATCCAGCAGTCGGGGACAATATTTGACACTGTCTTTATCTTTGTCTGATTTTTGATTTTGAGCTTATTCACCAAAAGTCCTACCGTGATAAAATCGCGGTAAGGAAGATTTTCTGCTACGTATTTTACGTTTTCGGGAACGCGCTCTCCCATTCCGAGAATCAAATCCTTTACAGGCATAGTCGAGAAGAACAAATCAGCGCCAAATTCAATTTTTTCGTCGCCCTGTCTTGCTATGACCTTTTCTACCCTGCGCTCTCCTGTGACGATTCCTTCAACCTTAGTGTTATATACAATTTCTCCGCCCATTTTTATAATTTCGTCAGCCATTATCTGCCAGAGCTGACCGGGCCCCTTTTTCGGGTAGGAATACTGCTCTATAAGAGAGGTCTCCACCTTGCCGCCCTTCTTAAAGGGCTTTGAGAGCACCGACATAACCGCCTTGAAAAGCGAAAGCCCCTTTACGCGCTGAGCGCCCCAATCGGCAGATATTTCGGAGGGATTTCTTCCCCAGAGCTTTTCGGTGTAGTCTTCAAAAAACATTTCGTAAAGCGGCTCGCCAAAGCGGTTTATATAGAAATTGCGAAGCGAATCCTCTTCCTTCTTGAAAATGCTTGAACGGAGATAACCAAAGCCCGCCTTTACCGTGCGCTTAAAGCCCATATTCTTAAAGGTCTCGGCTTTAAGAGAAATGGGATAATCAAAAAACTTATGAAGATAGTAAATTCTCGAAACTCGGTTACGCAAAAGCATAACTCTGTCCTCTTTTTCGGGGTCGGGGCCCTCTTTTGCGAGCGGCTTTTCATTATTTAAAATAATGTCGTCCTTCGACGGCTCGCTCTGCATAGGCATAAGCTCCTGCCACAGACGGTTTACCTCCTCGCTCTTGGAAAAGAAGCGGTGTCCGCCGAGGTCCATTCGGTTGCCCTTATATTCAAAGGTGCGCGAAATGCCTCCGACGAAGCTCTCCGATTCAAGAATTACAGGCTTTATATCCGTCTCCTTCAAAAGACAGTAAGCGGCGGTAAGACCTGCGGGGCCCGCGCCGATTATGATAGCTGTTTTTTTATTATCCTTCATAATCATTCTCCTTTATATACGAATATCTTTCGTCCGAGATAGTTCCAGATGAGCACGACGCCCTTCACAAAGCAATTAAGCACTATGTACCAAAGCCCCTCGTGACTGACAAATATCATTCCAAGATGCATAAGGCCCTCGGTAAGACCGAAGCCCACAAGTCCGACTGCGACGTAAATGAGAAAGGCCAGTGTCGTCTTGCCCTTTTCTCTTTGACTGTCCGTCGTGAAAACGAAAAGCTGTGACAAAAGATAGTTTGCGATAAGCCCTATGATAAAGCCCCCCGCCACGCTTATTGTAAGAGCGAGTCCGCTTTTCTGCCCGCCGAAAACAAATTCAGTAAGAAGAAACAAAACGCCCATATCAATAAGCGCGGAAATTCCGCCGACAACAACGTACCGAAAAAATTCCTTTATTGTTCCCATTTTACTCTCCTTGTCTTTTGTTTTCTTTTTTATTATTCGCTTTAAGCGAAAAAAATACTCACATTTTTTGGATATTTTGAGTATTTTTTGATTTTTCGGGGGATAAGCGCCTCTGTAAATAAAAACGCCTCTTTTATTTAGGGGCTTTTTTGCAAAAGCCCCTAAAAATATTCAAAAAACTTAGAAATCAAGCTTGGATTCGATATAAGCCTTTACTTCGGAAATAGGCATACGAATCTGCTCCATCGTATCACGGTCACGCACGGTAACGCAGCCGTCCTCCTTCGAATCAAAGTCATACGTGATACAGAAGGGCGTACCTATCTCGTCCTGTCTGCGATATCTCTTTCCGATAGAGCCTGACTCATCATATTCAACGTTGAAATACTTAGCGAGATTATCGCAAAGCTCGCCCGCTTCCTCAGAGAGCTTCTTGGAAAGAGGAAGAACAGCCGCCTTGACAGGCGCAAGCGCGGGATGAAAATGAAGCACGACTCTCGTGTCGTTTTCGCCTATAGTCTCCTCGTCATAAGCCTCGATCAAGAATGCAAGCGCAACACGGTCAGCGCCGAGAGAGGGCTCAATAACGTAAGGAATGTATTTTTCATTGGTTTCGGGGTCGAAATATTCCATTGCCTTGCCCGAATGGTTAGCGTGCTGAGTGAGGTCGTAATCGGTACGGTCAGCAACGCCCCAAAGCTCGCCCCAGCCGAACGGGAAAAGATATTCAAAGTCGGTTGTCGCCTTTGAGTAGAAGCAGAGCTCCTCAGGGTCGTGGTCGCGAAGCTTAAGATTTTCCTTCTTCATACCGAGATTATAGAGCCACTCTGCGCAATAATCCTTCCAGTATTTGAACCATTCAAGGTCTGTGCCGGGCTTGCAGAAGAACTCAAGCTCCATCTGCTCAAACTCTCTTGTACGGAACACGAAGTTACCGGGGGTTATCTCGTTACGGAAGGACTTACCTATCTGACAAATACCGAAGGGCAGCTTCCTTCTGGTCGTGCGCGCTACGTTGGGGAAGTTTACGAAAATTCCCTGCGCGGTCTCGGGACGCAGATAAAGCTGAGCCGTTGAGTCCTCAGTTACGCCCTGATAGGTCTTGAACATAAGATTGAATTTACGCACGTCTGTAAAATCGTGCGCGCCGCAATCGGGGCAACCGATGCCCTTTTCCTTGATATACGCCGCAAGCTGCTCGTTAGTCCAGCCCGCAGGGTTGTCGTCAAGACCGTTTTCAGCTACGTATTCTTCAATAAGCTTGTCCGCGCGATGACGTGTCTTACAAGCCTTACAGTCCATAAGAGGGTCGGAAAATCCGCCGACGTGTCCGCTCGCTACCCAAACCTCAGGGTTTACGATAATTGCGCTGTCAAGACCTACGTTATATTTATTTTCCTGAACGAACTTTTTCCACCAAGCCTTTTTTACGTTGTTCTTGAACTCTACGCCGAGAGGTCCGTAGTCCCAAGAGTTAGCAAGTCCGCCGTAAATTTCAGAGCCTGCGAAGATAAAGCCTCTCGATTTACAAAGCGCTACGATTTTGTCCATTGTTTTCTGTTTGTTGTCCATTTTTCTGTCTCCTGTTTTTTCTATATTTTATTTATTTTTGACAAGTTAAGTTTACAGAATTTTGCAGAGCAAGCCTCCGTTTTCATAAGAAATGGGAAGTACAGGGCGGATTTGCCCTCGCAGGTCGGAATTACATTCGGCTTTGATTTCAACGAATGAGTCCGTATGCCCCGTTATCATATTTTTATCAAGCGTTTCAAAGAGCGCCGACATAACTCTTTTTTCTTCTGTCAAACGCTTTAAAATTCCGTTTTTTATCTCCTTTTGTAAGGCGCAAAGCGCAAGACATCGCTCGTGCTTCGTCTGCTCGTCAAGCTGTCCCTCATAATACGCGGCGGGGGTGTTCTCTCTTTTCGAATAGGTGAACACGTGCGCGTCGAGAAATTGAGCTCGGCGCATAAAATCGGCGCTTTCCTTGTGGTTTTCCTCCGTCTCGCCGGGAAAGCCCGCTATCATATCGCAAGTAAACATAACGTCGGGAATATTCTTTCGAAGAAGCGAGAGCGCGTTTTCCGCCATTTTCACGTTATATCGCCTTTTCATCGCTCGCAGAACAGAATCAGAGCCACTCTGCATCGAGATATGAAGATGAGGCGCAAGGCAGGAAATATTCTTCAGGCGCAAAATGAACTCCTCAGTAAGAAGCTCGGGCGTTATCGAGCCGAGACGAAGCCTTTCGGCAGAGCCGTCCCGCTCTATTTCTTCAAGCAGGTCAATAAGACGCTCGCGTCCCAAGTCCTTTCCGTAAGAGGCTATCTCTATGCCCGTCAGCACTATTTCTTTAGTTCCCTTTTCCGCAAGCGCCCTTATCTCCTCTAAAATATCGGGAATGGCTTTGGAACGGACAGGCCCTCTCGCGTTGGGCACGGCGCAATAGGTGCAGCGGCAGTCACAGCCGTCCTCTATTTTGACGTACGCCCGCGTCCTCTCGGTCTTCTCTATTCGCATATCCTCAAAGCGCGCGTTTTCAAGCGAGGATACCTCCAAAACGGGCGCTCGCTTTTCTTTTGTCTTTTTCGCGTTTAAAAGCTCTATAGCTCTTTTCGGCAGAAGCAGCTTATCGTTCGTGCCCGAAACGTAAGAGACTCCGTCAAGCTTCATAATATCGTCGGGCGTGGTCTGCGAATAACAGCCCATTACCATCACGACAGCGTCGGGGTTTCTCTTTATCGCGCGGCGAATCATCTGGCGCGACTTTCGGTTGCTTTCGGCAGTAACGGTACAGGTGTTTATAACGTACACGTCGCAAGAATCCTCAAAGGACGCGCGTACAAATCCGTTTTTTTCAAATTCCTCGCAGACGGCCTCAGTCTCATACTGCGAAACCTTGCAGCCAAGCGTATAAAGTCCGACTCTATAGCCCTTATGCATACCGAAGCCCCCCTTTAATAAAAAATCTTACCTTTAATACTTAATTATACCATTATTTTTCGCCTTTGTAAAGAGAAAACGCAAATATATTTAGCGCCACAAATAAAAAAGGAAAGAGAAAATAACAAATCTCTTTCCTTTTGCTTTTTTATATCAAAGCGCTGAGAGAATTTCCTCTGCCTTTGCAAGCGCTTCGGGTATCTTGTCGAGGTCCTTACCGCCGCTCATCGCGCTGTCGGGACGGCCTCCGCCCTTTCCTCCCGCTATAGCGCTTACCTCACGAAGAAGATTTCCCGCGTGAGCGCCGACCTTTACGGCGTCTGCGCCGCAGGCGCATACAAAGTTGAGCTTGCCCTCGTTTACGACAGCCAATACTGCAACCGTGTCGCTATGCTCTGCCTTTATCGTGTCGCATACGCTTCTTGCGGCATCGGGGCTCATCTCCAATTTAAGCGCCAAAAGCTTCAGCTTGGGTAGCTGCTTCGCGCTTCCTATAAGCGAGGAAAGCTGCGCTTGCGAGAGCTTTGCATTTGCGCTTTCAAGCTCGCGCTTGAGTTCCTTTATTTCGTTTTGAAGCGACGCGGATCTCTTTGAGATATCGTTTACGTTCGCCGCCTTAAGCTCTCTCGCCGTGTTGGCAATAAGCCCGTCTCTTTCGTCTATAAGCGACAAAACTCCCATACCTGTAACTGCCACGACTCTGCGTACGCCTGCCGCTACCGAGCTTTCCGAAACAAAGCGGAAAAGTCCAATATTTCCCGTGTTTTCAACGTGCGTTCCGCCGCAAAGCTCTGTAGATGACGAGCCTATCTTTACGACTCTTACCGTGCTTCCGTATTTCTCGGAAAAGAGCGACATCGCTCCCATCGCCTTTGCTTCCTCGAGATTCGTCTCCTTGACGGTTGCTTTTTCTGCCAGAAGAATATTTTCGTTTACCGTTCTTTCAACACGCTTAAGCTCATCGGGAGAAAGGGGCGCAAAGTGCGTAAAGTCAAAGCGCAATTCCTTTTCATCTACGTAAGAGCCTGCCTGCTCAACGTGCGAGCCGAGATGCAATCTCAAAGCCGCCTGAAGCAAGTGACACGCCGAATGGTTTCTCTTTATCGCCTCGCGTCTCTCTTTATCTATTTTAAGTGTAAGGGTATCTCCCTTTTTAACTAATCCGTTATTTATGCTGACAACGTGAATATAAATTCCGTCGGTCTTTTTTGTGTCGGTTACGGTGAGCGAAACGAGTTCTCCTTCAATTACTCCCGTGTCGCCTACCTGACCGCCGCCCTCGCCGTAGAATACCGTTCTGTCAAATATAATCGAGCATTCGCCCTCGCTTATTTGCTCGACTTCCTCGCCGTCGGCTATAATTCTCAACACCTTAGCGGTACATTCGCTGTCTGTGTAGCCTAAAAACTCGGTTTTTTCAATTCCCGCAAGGATATCCTTCGAGCTATCGTCCCAGCCGCCGACGCTTCCACGCGCGGCGCGAGCGCGCTTTCTCTGCTCGTCCATAAGCGAAGAAAAGGCGTCAAGGTCAATTCCGAGACCGCTTTCCTCTGCTATCTCTCTCGTAAGGTCCACAGGGAAGCCAAAGGTATCGTAAAGCTTGAACGCGTCCTCGCCCGAAATTTCACTCTCCCCCTCTGCCTTCGCCTTTTCAATTATTGAAGACAAAATGCTCAAGCCTGCGTCTATGGTGGCGTCAAATCTCTGTTCCTCCATAGAAATTACCTTGAGGATATAATCCTTCTTTTCGAGTAATTCGGGATACGCGCCGTCGTTCTCGCCTATTACGACAAGGCAAAGCTCGGGGAGAAATTCACGGTTTATGCCAAGCAGCTTGCCGTGTCTCGACGCGCGCCTCAAAATACGGCGAAGCACGTAGCCTCTGCCCTCGTTTGACGGAATTACTCCGTCGCATATCATAAAGGTCGCGCTTCTTATATGGTCGGTGATAACGCGTATGGAAATATCGTCGTCCTTGTCGTCGCCGTATTTCTTGCCCGCAATTTCGCAGACGGTATCGAGTATGCGTCTTACGGTATCAACCTCGAAGAGATTGTCAACTCCCTGCATTATGCAGGCAAGTCTCTCAAGGCCCATTCCCGTATCTATATTCTTCTGGACAAGCTCGGTGTAGTTTCCGTTTCCGTCATTGTTGAACTGCGAAAATACGTTGTTCCATATCTCCATATATCTGTCGCAGTCACAGCCCGGCTTACAGTTCTCCGAGCCGCAGCCGTACTTCTCGCCTCTGTCGAAATATATCTCCGAGCAGGGACCGCATGGGCCTGAGCCGTGCTCCCAGAAGTTGTCCGCCTTGCCGAGCTTGACTATACGCTCGCAGGGAACGCCTATTTTATTTTTCCATATATCGTAAGCCTCATCGTCCTTTTCATAGACGGAGGGCCAAAGTCTCTCTGCGGGAATTTCAAGACACTCGGTCAAAAACTCCCAAGCGTAGGGAATCGCCTCGCATTTGAAGTAATCTCCAAAGGAAAAGTTTCCGAGCATTTCAAAATAAGTACCGTGACGCGCCGTATGTCCCACTCTGTCAAGGTCGGGTGTACGGATACACTTCTGGCAGGTCGTAACACGGTTACGGGGCGGCTTTTCCTCTCCCGTGAAAAACTTTTTAAGGGGAGCCATACCCGAATTTATAAGAAGCAGGGACTTATCGTTTTTTGGAACAAGCGAAAAGCTCTTCATTCTCAAATGTCCCTTGCTTTCAAAAAAAGAAAGATATTTTTCTCTCAAATCATTAAGAGATGTCCATTTCATTTTATTTTCCTCCGTTTGCCTTTGTCTGTCTCAAAATAAAAGCATACCTAAATATTATACACTCAAAAAACGCCTGTGTCAATAGTATTTATATCCTGCCCTCTTGCTTCCATAAAAACTCTTCCTTCAGATTATCTGTCCCCTCTGCAACAGACAACAAAAAAGCTCAAAGCAAATACAAGATTTTTTTAAACAGTAGCAAATCAATTTGTCAGCTTACAACCTGAGCCTCCCACGCAGAAAGCTCAGCAGCTATGTGCGCAAGCCACGTGTTTGAATTGCTGACATTTTTAATATCTGTACATCTTTCATATAAGATTTGCATGTCCTTATGCTTGAATTTTTTGCCCTGTATTGAAAGTTGTTTTATCGTTAACAAAATGTTTTCCAACTGAGTTATTGTAATGGGCAAAATTTTTTGAGATTTTCCTTCATACTCATATTTTAC
>JAZOCY010000020.1:0-4026 GCA_045596805.1 Eubacteriales bacterium
GGAGTTTGCGTTTTTCGGTGCGCTGACTTCGGTTGGCGCACTTTTTAATTTTTGGAGGATTTATTATGGATGCATTTACATTTGGTGCTATTGTTGGTTCAATTGTTAGCGGTGCCGTTGTTGGAGCAGTTCCTGCAATATGTGGCGCAATAAAACAAAAAGCAGGTTTAGCCATAGGCGGATTTTTCGCGTGTGTTTTTGTCTCTTTCTTGTTGGGGTTGATTTTATCCGTTCCTACTTGTGCTGTCTTTTTATTTTTAATATTCAAAAAGTCAAAATCAGCAGAGAACAATTCAACTGGTACCAAAGATTCTAATAAGAGTCTCGGTGACAACTAAATTTAAAAATATATAATCAAAAGGAGCCGACTTGCACCGAAACGGCTTCTTTTTTTATTGCTTGCATAATTCTTTGATAGAACTGTCCTTAAGAGTACGTTCTGTTAATGGAGTCTCTTTTTTCGTTGTCTGTTTCGTTGTAAAAAACCAAACGCGCGCCTTTTACGGTTTACGTTTGGTTCTTTGTTTATTTAGCCCTCTTGCTTTTTAATAGTTTTCGCAGTGAAGCTCAAAATAGCTTTGAGGATGCGCGCAGGTGGGGCATATTTCGGGCGCCTTTGTTCCTACTACGTTATGTCCGCAGTTGCGGCATTCCCAAACCTTGACCTCGCTCTTTTCAAATACAGAGGCTGTCTCAACGTTCTTAAGAAGAGCGCGATATCTTTCCTCGTGGTGCTTCTCGACTGCTGCGACGAGACGGAATTTCTTTGCGAGCTCGGTAAAGCCCTCCTCTTCGGCTGTCTTTGCGAAGCCCTCGTACATATCTGTCCATTCGTAATTTTCGCCTTCTGCTGCGCGAAGCAGGTTTTCAGACGTGTCGCCTATTCCGTTAAGCTCCTTGAACCACAGCTTTGCGTGTTCCTTTTCATTTTCCGCTGTTTTCAAGAAGAGCGCGGAAATCTGCTCATAGCCCTCCTTCTTCGCGACAGAAGCAAAATATGTGTATTTGTTTCTTGCCTCTGATTCTCCCGAGAAAGCTGCCATCAAGTTCTTTTCTGTTTTTGTGCCTGCGTATTTGCTCATTTTTTCATCCTCCTTAATTTCTTCAAGCTTGTCGCCTTTTGCTTTGCAAAGCGGGCATTCGGGCTCCTTGCCGTCCTCCGCTTCAAAAACATAACCGCATACCAAACATTTGAATTTTTTCATTTTTTCTCCTTTATATTATATAATATATAATTTTTTATTAAACCAAAAGCTTCAAAAGCTCATCCTTTGAGCGATAGCCTATCGACTGATTTGATATTTTTCCGTCCTTCATTATAATAATAGTGGGAATACTGCTGACTCTGAACATATTGGCAAGCTCGCTTTCGTCATCGACGTTTACCTTGCCCACCTTTATATCGGTACGTTCCTCTGAAATTTCGTGAATGAACGGCGCTATCATCTTGCAGGGGCCGCACCAGTCGGCGTAAAAGTCAAGCAATACGGGCTTGTCCGAATTTAAGACCTCGCTTTCAAAATTGTCGCTTGTTATTTTAAGCTCTGACATATTTTTGCTCCTTTCTTATCCTTTTTATACAATTATTTTGATTTGTAATAAAGCATACAGTGACAGTATCCCTCAAAATTGGGATTTTTAATCTGTTCTTTGAATTGTTTACACATACATTTTGTGTCCTCATTTTTTTCTCTTACGCAGGGGCAGTACCCGCCATTACGCAGAAGGCCCTCTTTGACAGCCTTTACTATTTCTTCGTTTTCATTTAAGCTTATTTTCAATATTTTCAGCCCCTTTCTGAGTATATTTTATTATATAATAGAGAAAGTGAATGTGACTTGGTCTCGAAAAAAGTTTTAAAAATAAACACAATATATAGTATTTCCTATTGACAATCATAACAAGATATGCTATAATGGCTTCACAGCCTCAAAAAAGGAGAAGTAAAATGAAGCTCGCGGGAATACAAAAACTGACGTTGCTCGACTTTCCGTCACTCGTCGCCTGCATAGTATTTACTAAAGGCTGCAATTTCAGATGTCAGTTCTGTCATAACGCCTCTCTTGTATGCGGAGAATCGGATTTTTTGAGCGAGGGGGAGTTTCTTGAATTTCTTCGGCGCAGAAAGGGAATTCTTGAAGGCGTTGTCGTGACGGGCGGCGAGCCCCTTTTGCACAGCGATATTCCCGAGTTTTTCGGAAAAATAAAAGAGCTCGGATATCAGATCAAGTTAGATACAAACGGAACGAACCCCGAAATGCTACGGCAGCTTATTGAAGATCATCTCGTTGATTACGTCGCTATGGATATTAAAAATTCGCCATTCGAGTACGCGAGAGCGACGGGAAACGTCTCGCTTGATATGGGCGCGATAGAGCGCTCAAAGGAGCTTTTGCTTTCGGGCGTAGTGAATTACGAGTTCAGGACAACCGTCGTCAAGGGCATACATACAGAAAAAAGCATGAAAGAGCTTTTTGAATGGATAAGAGGCGCGGAGAAGTACTTTTTACAGCAATATAAGATTACCGACGATATCATAGCGCCAAGAGGACTCAGCGAGTTTTCGTGCGAGGAAATGAAAGAATTTCTTGACACAGCGTCCTTGTACGTAAAGCGCGCCGAAATAAGAGGAATATAATTAAAAATAAATATAATACTACAAAACAGGAGAAGAAAAGATGTATCAGATCATTAAAAGAGACGGCAAAATCGCGGAATTCGATATTGCGAAAATAGCAGGCGCGATGAAAAAAGCTTTTGAAGCTACAAACACGGAGTACACTGACAATATTATTGATTTTTTGGCATTGAAGGTTTCGGCAGATTTTTTACCTAAGATCAAGGACGGACACGTTGCTGTCGAGGACATACAGGACAGCGTTGAGTCTGTTTTGATTCAGGGCGGCTACGACGGAGTTGCCAAGGCTTATATTCTTTACAGAAAGCAGAGAGAAAAGCTTCGTAACCTGAAGAGCACCTTCCTTGACTATAAGGAGACGGTCAATAACTACGTAAATTCGCTTGACTGGAGAGTTAAGGAAAACTCTACCGTTACTTATTCTGTCGGTGGTCTTATCCTCTCTAACTCGGGCGCTATTACCGCAAACTATTGGCTTTCCGAGGTATATGACCCCGAAATAAGCAACGCGCACAGAAATTGCGACATTCACATTCACGACCTCTCTATGCTTACGGGCTATTGCGCGGGCTGGAGCTTGAAGCAGCTTATTAAAGAAGGACTTGGCGGCGTTCCCGGCAAGATAACCTCCTCGCCCGCAAGTCACCTTTCCACACTCTGCAACCAGATGGTAAACTTCCTCGGTATTATGCAGAACGAGTGGGCAGGCGCTCAGGCGTTTTCATCCTTTGACACATATCTCGCCCCCTTTGTAAAGATAGATAATTTGTCATACAAAGAGGTTAAGCAGTGCATTCAGTCCTTTATCTACGGCGTAAACACACCGTCCCGTTGGGGTACTCAGGCGCCCTTCTCCAACATTACTCTTGACTGGACCGTACCCGCAGACCTTAAGGACCTTCCCGCTATAGTGGGCGGCGAGGATCAGGACTTTACCTACGGCGACTGCCAGAAGGAAATGGATCTTGTAAACAAGGCCTTCATTGAAATTATGATAGAGGGCGACGCTAACGGCAGAGGCTTCCAGTATCCTATCCCCACCTATTCAATAACGAAAAACTTTGACTGGTCCGAGACAGAGAACAACAAGCTTCTCTTTGAGATGACATCAAAATACGGAACTCCCTATTTCTCTAACTATATAAACAGTGATATGGAGCCGAGCGACGTCAGAAGTATGTGCTGCCGTTTGAGACTCGACTTGAGAGAGCTTCGTAAAAAGTCGGGCGGCTTCTTCGGAAGCGGTGAGAGCACAGGCTCTGTCGGTGTTGTAACCATAAATATTCCGAGAATTGCATATCTTGCGACGGACGAAGCTGATTTCTACGCGCGTCTCGATAAGATGATGGATATTTCGGCGCGTTCTCTTAAGATAAAGAGAGACGTTA
>JAZOCY010000021.1:0-8194 GCA_045596805.1 Eubacteriales bacterium
TTATTCATCATTCATTATTACTAAAAAAGCCCTTCGGCTGTCGGAATTTAATTCTCCGATGACCGAGGGCTTTCTTATTTCTTTTACGTTTTATTTGATTTTTTATTCCTTATTCGGTAAATCTTCTACGCTCTTCACACCCTTGCGATAGAAAGGAATACCGATTATCATTACTACTGCGAATACGATGATGTAATAGAGCGCCTGAATTTTGTACGCCGAGATTGCCGCGTATACCATAAATACGCACGCGATAATAGCGAGCGCGGGGAACAAAATGCGCTTCGCGAAATTAAGCTCTTTAAACTTAACCATCATAACGACGAATATCGGAATGTATGCCGCATAGAGAGTGATGATAGGAAGCTCATCGTTCTCCCAGCCGATAATGGCGGGAAGCTTACCCTGAATGAGACCGAGCTCCCACTGAGCAAGCCAGAAGCCGCACAAAAGAAGACCGAAAATAGAGGAGTTTGTAGGCATATTCGTCTCTTTATCAACCTGCGCGAATACCTTGGGCGCAGGTCCCTGTCCTCTTATTGCTACCGAGTAAAGACCGCGGCAGCAGCCGAGCATGAGACCGTTCATTGTTCCAAGACAAGAGATAATGATGAACACATAAGCTATAGTTCCGAATACGGGATTTCCAAAGAGAGCGCTGAACGCATCCTTAGGAACGTCGGAGGAAGCCATAAGCTCTTCTGCGGTAAGCGCGCCTGTGAGACCGAGGAAGTAGAGCAGATAAACGCCTACGACTATGACAGCGCCCAAAACGAGAGCGATAGGAAGATTTTTCTTCGAGTTCTTGAGCTCTGCGTTTATAGATGTCGTGATTATCCAGCCCTCATATGCGAAAGCGAACGCAACTACTGCGGTAAGGATGCTGCCGTTCATAGGAGCTCCATCCGCGCCGATAACGGGAATGTTCGCCGTCATAGCGTCAAGCGTAGTTCCGTTTATAAGACCTACAACTGTTCCTATTACTGCCATAAGAAGCAGGGGAATTAACTTTATAAAGGTAGCGGAAACCTGGAACTTACCCGCGAGCTTGGGAGAAAGAGCATTGAGCGCATATCCCGCTATAAGGTAGAAGCCTGCGATAGCAAGATGAAGGTCGCTTGTAACGCCCCAGCCGAAAAGCGTACAGGTGTACTGAGCGGATACCCAAGCGAGTGTAGATGTAAGCGTAGGATAATAAATCGTGCTTACAAACCAGCCGACGTAATATGCGTAACGGGGACCGCAGGCAGCCTCGGAATAGTCAACGAGACCGTTTACCTTCTCATATCTCTGAGCAAGAATTGAGAAAACGTACGAGCAAATAAGCATTATAAGACCGACAATAGCAACCGTCAGCAAGCTCTTTGCCATGTTTCCGTTATTGTTAGTGAGTACTTTTCCGGCTTTAAAGAATACGCCGGAGCCTATGACCGTACCTACTACCATCGCGATAGCGGTAATCAAGCCATATTTCTTTTTGAGCTGATTATCCATTTGATAAATTCCTCCGTTTCGGCTTTTTAGCCAAAATAAATTTCTTTTCACCTGTATAATTACCAACAGGTTTATATGGGATATTGTAACACAATTACCACTTTAATGCAATACTTTATTAAAAATTTTTAACTATTTTTTGTCAAGCTATGAAAAATGTCAAATTTCTTTGTGCAAAATGCACATTTTGTGACTCTCGTTTTCGTCAAGCCAGACAAAAGCTTGTGACAAGCATAAAGCAAAAGCCTACAAGGAGAGCGTAGGTCGCGCCCCGTTCTTCACCGTGCGCGTGAGTTTCGGGTATCATTTCATCGCTTATCACGTAGAGCATAGTTCCTCCCGCGAATGCAAGCGCAAAGGGCAGTATAGCGGAGGAAATGCTGACCGCAAGATATCCGAAAAGCGTTCCGAGAACCTCGACAAGCCCTGTGGCAAGTCCGCATATAAGCGTTCGCCTTTTGCTCATTCCCGCCGCGAGCATAGGCGCGATTATCACCATACCCTCAGGTATATTCTGTAGGGCTATTCCTATAGCTATCACTATCGCTTCGGCAGTATTCTCCGTGCCGAAGCCGACGCCCGCCGCTATTCCCTCGGGAAAATTATGTATCGCTATCGCCATAACAAAAAGCAATACCTTGTTTGCCTGCGCCGTTCTTTCGGGATGCGCTTCTCCGTCGATACCTGCTAAATTATGAAGATGGGGCACTAATTTGTCGAGCAGATTAATGCATATGGCGCCGCAAAAAATGCCCGCTACGGTAATAAGAATAGCAAAGCGCCCGCCGTATTCAAGAGAGGGTAAAATGAGCCCTGTTACTGCCGCCGCAAGCATAACGCCTGCCGCAAACGAGAGAACGATATCGCTGAATTTGTGGGATATTTTCTTAAACGCAAAGCCAAGAATCGCGCCTATCATTGTAGCGCCGCCCACGCCGAGCGCGGTCAAAAGAACCATATACATAGCATTTTCTCTTTCTTTCTTATGTATTCGTTCCTCTTAACGAGGAATTATCAAGGTGGTATTTAAAGAATTTTTGCCGAAGTATATACGAATATTGCCGATAGAAAGCTTATCGTTCGAGCTTAATCATATTCCCCGACAGTCGAAGTCGGGAATGAAGCTCTCGCTTGAAGCCTCATTTTCCTGTATAAAGCCGTTTTCTACACCTATTTTTACTGCGTAATCCACTAATTTTTCGTATTCGCGAGGGCTCACCTTCTCTTGAAGCTCGGAATATCTGTCATCCTCACATACGGGGGTGTACTGACTCATAATGCTTATATAAATACTGTCGCCGTAGGTCTTATAAAGATACTCTATCGCCGCCCGTGAATTCTCATACGAGCCTGGCAGCATAAGATGACGAACTATAACGCCTCGCTTCATCAGTCCGTTTTCGTCAAATTCCGCTTTCGGCTGCTGAAAGACCATCTCACCTATAGCTGCCTTTGCTATTTCGGGATAGTCGGGCGCAAAGGAGTATCGCTCGGCGAGAGACGCGTCCGTATATTTGAAATCGGGCAGGTAGATATCTATTAGCCCGTCGAGCGTCTTTAAAGCATCCGCGTATTCATATGAGCTTGTATTGTAAACGAAGGGAACGCCTATATTTGCCGCCTTCGCCCTTTCTATCGCCTTCGCAACAGAGGGAATATAATGCGACGGAGTGACTAAATTTATATTGTGCGCGCCCTTTTCTTTAAGCTCGAAGAAAATCTCGACGAGCCTTTCCTCGTCTATCTCTTTTCCGCATTCGCCGTGTGATATTTGCCTGTTCTGACAGTAAACACAGCCGAGCGAGCAGCCCGAAAAAAAGACCGTGCCAGAGCCCCTCTCTCCCGAAATGCAGGGCTCCTCCCACATATGCAGAGAGGCTCTTGCTAACTTTAGTTTACTGCCAACGCCGCAAAAACCGAGCCGTCCGCCCTCTCTGTCGGCGCCGCACTGTCTCGGACAGAGTCGGCAGGGCGAATATTCTTTTATTTTTTCTTCTCTTTTCATAATGAATCTGCTTTCTTATAAGGGAAAATCGCCATTTGTCCTGTTTTTTACTACATTTTCTTAAAAAAGCAAAGAGCGTAGGCTTTGCTCTTTATGCCTTTTTGTCGGACAGAAGAAGTATTCCCCTTAAGCGACAAATTAAAGGCAAAATCGCAAAACGATACGCTCTTTATTTTAATATTCGGCGTTGCCTACCGTTCTCGGATAAGGAATAACGTCTCTTATGTTGCTTACGCCTGTAATATACATTATAATCCTCTCAAAGCCCAAGCCGTAGCCCGCGTGCTTCGTGCCGCCGTAGCGACGGAGGTTGAGATACCAGCTATAGTCCTCTTCTTTGAGTCCAAGCTCTTGCATACGGTTAAGCAGGACGTCAATTCTTTCCTCACGCTGGCTTCCGCCTATAATCTCGCCGACGCCGGGCACGAGCAGGTCCATAGCCGCTACGGTCTTGTTGTCGTCGTTTAAGCGCATATAGAAGGACTTGATTTCCTTCGGATAGTCGATGACGAAAATAGGCTTCTTGAATATTTCCTCAGTGAGATATCTCTCGTGCTCGGTCTGAAGGTCGCAGCCCCATTCGACAGGATACTTGAACTCCTTGCCGCTTTTCTTAAGAAGCTCTACCGCATCCGTATAGGTCACCTTTTCATAGTCGCTTGACGCAAGGGAATTAAGTCTTTCAAGAAGAGTTTTATCAACGAAGCTGTTGAAGAATTCAAGCTCTGTCTTGCACCTGTCGAGGACGTGATTTATTATGTGCTTTATCATATCCCAGGCAAGCTCCATATTGTCGTTCAAGTCGGCGAACGCAATTTCGGGCTCTATCATCCAGAATTCTGCCGCGTGGCGCGCGGTATTTGAGTTTTCGGCGCGGAAGGTGGGGCCGAAGGTATAGATGTTTCCGAACGCCATAGCGTAGGTCTCGCCCTCAAGCTGTCCCGAAACCGTGAGGTTTGCGCTCTTTCCGAAAAAGTCCTGAGAGAAGTCAACGCTTCCATCCTCATTTTTCGGAGGATTTGCCATATCGAGAGTGGTAACTCTGAACATTTCGCCAGCGCCCTCGCAGTCCGAGCCTGTGATAAGCGGCGTATGAACGTACACGAAGCCTCTGTCGTGGAAGAACTGATGAATAGCGTAGGCTACCTCGCTGCGTACACGGAAGACCGCCGAAAACAGATTGGTTCTCGGACGAAGATACGCTATCTCGCGCAAAAATTCGAGAGTATGTCTTTTCTTCTGCAAGGGATAATCGGGGGTAGATGCGCCCTCCAAAAGAACCTCGCTCGCCTTAATTTCAAAGGGCTGCTTGGATTCGGGGGTGAGCACCAGCTTTCCCGTTATAACAAGCGCGCTGCCCACGTTAAAGCGCGTTATCTCGTCATAATTCGGAAGGAATTCACGCTCGAGGACTATCTGTACGCCCTTGAAGCAGCTTCCGTCATTCAAATCTATAAACGCGAACGCCTTGCTGTCGCGAAGGCTTCTCATCCAGCCGCCGACGGTAATTTCGGCTCCGTCATATTTTGCCATATCGGCATAAATGTCTTTTACTAAAACTCTTTTCATTTGCTCTTCCTTCTATCTTCGTTGTTTTCTTAAACTTATTCGGGCAATTTACAAACGTCAACCCACTCGGTATAAGACGAATATTTTTCAAGCTCGGGGATTGTCAGCTCTATCGCGCTGTTTGAGCTTCCACAGGCAGGGAAAACCGTCTGAAAGCGCTTAAGTGACTCATCAAGATAAACCTCGACGCCTTCGTTTACGGCGAAGGGACAGACACCGCCGACTGCGTGGCCTATTCGCTCGGTAACCTCGTCGAAGTCAAGCATTTTAGCCTTCGCGCCGAATTTGTCCTTATATCTTCTGTTGTCTATTCTCGCGTCTCCCGCAGCCACTACGAGCACCGTTCTCTCGCCTAAAGCAAAGGAAAGCGTTTTCGCTATTCTCGCGCCCTCGCAGCCGAGAGCCTCTGCCGCCAAGGCAACCGTCGCGCTTGAGACCTCAAATTCAAGTATTTTGTCTTCAATGCCTAACTCTCTGAAATATCCTCTTACCTTTTCAATCGACATTTTCTTTCCTCTTCAATGCGAAAGACGGCAAATGCGTCCGCATTTTTTCAATGTTTTATAACAGTTCTCTTAAGTATATCACAAAACATTGACGATTTCAAGCGTTTATCAACAATTTACCCGTTTTTTCTTAAATTTAATTCTTAATTTCAACCGAATAATATTCAAACCACGCGTCAAGCTCAATAAGCCAGGCATAAAGCTGAGGCCTCGACATAAGCTGTCCGAACCAGGTCTTATCCTCTCCGTCCGCGAATTCGCGCAGCTTTTTCTCGGAAATGATTTCCCTCAATCGACAATTTTTATCAGAAAGGCGCGAAAAAAGAAGCTCTTTCACCTTCGCTTCGTATTTCGGGCTGTGCGTTTTGGGATAGGGGCTCTTTTTTCGGTTTATTATTCTTTCGGGCAGATAATCCTTCATCGCCTGTCGAAGCAGAGCCTTTTCCACCCCGTTTTCAAACTTTATACTCCAAGGCACGTTATAAACGTATTCGAGTATTCTGTGGTCGCCGAACGGAACTCTTACCTCAAGTGCGTTCGCCATACTCATTCTGTCCTTGCGCGCGAGCAGATTGCTCATAAAATAATGCACCGAAAGGCAGGTTGCTATTCTCGAATTTTTCATCTCCGCGCTGTCGCTTTCAAGCGTGTCAGCCTCGGATACGCTCTTTCGGTATATCTCGCTTATATACGCATACCCCTCGTCAGCTTTTATCAGACTGTTGTCAAAAAGCGATATTCTTGCTCTCGGCTCGTGTAGCCACGGGAAGAAGCTTCTGTTAAGCATTTCGGGGCGATAAAACCAAGGATATCCGCCGAATATCTCGTCAGAGCATTCTCCCGAAAGCGCCACTGTATGCCTCTTTTTCACCTCTCGGCAGAAGTACCAGAGAGATGAATCTATATCCGCTTGCCCGGGCAGGTCTCTCGCCCTCGCGGCATCAAAAAGATGCTCGACAAGCTCGTCTGTCGGCACCGTCAGCACGGTGTGCTCTGTGCCGAGCTGCTCGGACAGCCAGAGCGCGTAGTCCTCGTCTCTGTTCGGCTGAAAGAGGTTGCGCTCAAAATTCTCGTTATCCTCATATTCAAAGGAATACGTGCAGAGCTTCTCGCCCCTTCTCTTATACGCCTCGCACGCTACCGCCGTTATTATCGACGAGTCGAGCCCTCCCGAAAGAAAGGCGCATAACGGAACGTCGCTTACGAGCTGTCTTTCTATCGCATCGACAAGCAGCTCTCTCGTGTTTTCTATTATCTCGCTTCTGCTTTGGTGAAGCTCGCGCGCCTCTAAGCGCCAATACTTTTTAAAATGCGCGCCCTTTTTGTCAACGTACCCGCATTCCGCCGCGCCAAGCTCACGTATCCCGCGAAAGACGGCGCTGTGCGGAAGCGTCACAGGCGCAAGATAGAGCAGCTCCCAAAGCCCGTATTTATCTATCTCCGCCTTTATTCCGTTATGCGCCAAAAGAGCCTTTACCTCTGACGCAAACAAAAATCTCTTTCCCACGTAGGTATAAAAAAGCGGCTTTATTCCAAATCTGTCGCGCGCTAAAAAAATTCTATCCTCTCCGCTTTCATAAACGGCAAAGGCGAAAATTCCGTTAAGCCTTCTCGGACACTGCTCTCGCCATATAATATAACTCCACAAAACAAGCTCGGTATCACAGCGAGTTTTCACTTCAATTCCACGCGCCTCAAGCTCTTTTCTTAACTCAGGCATATTATAAAGCTCGCCGTTGTAAACAATTGTGTACTTTTTGCCCTCGTGCGTAATGCTCATAGGCTGAGAGCCGTATTCAATATCCATTACTGCTAAGCGATTGTGCGAAAAGCAAACGCTGCCCTCGAAAAAGTCTCCGCTTCCGTCGGGGCCTCTGTGAGTGAGCTTTTCGCTCATAGCAGCGCAAGAGGGGCGTATATTGTTATCTTCAAAATCAAAAATTCCGCATATAGAACACATTTTCAAACCTCGCAAAAGCATATTGTGTATTACTATTGTATGCTTTCCCACGAAAATATGTTCCTATACGGAATTTTTTGTTAATTCTATATTTAATTGTCAAAAAAGTCGGGAGGAAGCTCGGGGTTCGCCTCATACCGTCTTGAAGATGAGTAGAAGTCTCCTTCGCTTCTGTTTTCCGCTTTTTTAGGCGCTTCTCTTTCAAAATCAAACTTAACGCCGTTGCCATCAAGGGCGAGGGCAGAGTCAAAGCTCTTTCCGCTTTTTGGCGAGACGAAGCCCTTTATTACCGAGCTTTTTCCCGTTTCAAGCAAGAGCTTCATATTTGAAAGCGAGATAGCCCTGCCGCAAATATACTCGCGCACGGAGAAGCGGCAGCCCTTATTTTTATATTCACTGCAGCCGTAGCCAAAGGTGGTGCGTCTTATATCCCCCTGACATAAAGGGCATTTACCGACGACGTCACCGACGCAGCCCGTATTCACGTCCTCTTCGGGCGGAAGGCTCGCTTCATTGGCGGAAAACACCTCTCTTATCTCCTTTTCGGCAAGAGCGACGCTCTCCGAGACCGCAATACTGCCCTTATACACCTTTTTCAGCGCCCGTCCCATCTCGGAGGTCTTATATTTATCCATGCTTATTTTCATTCTTCCGAGCGCT
>JAZOCY010000022.1:0-4141 GCA_045596805.1 Eubacteriales bacterium
TCATTTCGTCCTTATCAAAGGTGATGTCGGGATAAGCGCGAACCAGCGCCTTTATCATCTGGTAGCTTGAACGGACGTTGTCGAAGCCGCCGAGAGGAATAGCGTTCTGTACGCGGGCATCGTGAGCGTCAAAGGTAATAAGGTTTGAAATGCCCATATTCATAAGCTCCTGCAAAGCGAGCGCGCAGTCGAGCGACTCTCTGCCTGAGCGCTTATGCTGTCTTCCCTCATAGAGCATCGGCATAATAACGGATATTCTGCGCGCTTTTCCGCCTATTGCGCCGATAATACGCTTCAAATCTTGAAAATGATCGTCAGGACTCATGGGAACGGTCTGTCCGTACATGGTGTAGGTAACACCGTGATTAAAGACGTCGGATATAATGTAGACGTCCTTGCCTCTCAAGGACTCGTGTAAAATTCCCTTTGCTTCTCCACTTCCAAATCTGGGACAAGCAGATTCAACAAGAAACGTTCCGTCGTTATCGTGGCGGCGCCATTCCTGCAAATACTGGTCAACCTGCGAGACAAAGTCCTCGCAGCCTCTCATTCCGACAACACTCAAATCAGCAAATAATGAATCCTTCATATTTTTCTTCCACCCATTTTATTAAATTTTTATGTACCACTGATATTATAACAATCTTTGAAAAAAATGTCAATAGAATTAACGTACAAAAAAGAAATAAAAAGCGTTTTGTTATTCGTCATTAACAATCACGTTTTCTTTTCATATATTATTACTATGGCCATTAATACTTATTAAGCCAAAGAATAACAGAGGAGGAAATATGGAAAATTACGATAGCTCACAGGCACAAACGGCAGTTCCGTACACAGGAGAGGGATATCTTATTATGAACGTATCAAGCGCAAGCGGGGCGCTTCCCTTAAAGGACGCGCGCGTACATATAACAGGCGCCGACATACAGAACAGAGACGTCGAATACAGTCTTATCACTAACGAAAGCGGGCTGAGTGAAAAAATCGCATTAAAGGCTCCGCCAAAATCTCTTTCCCTCTCGCCCGGAAACGCAAACGGATACGCAAAATACACGGCGATAGTGACGAAGGACGGCTATTACACGCAAACCTTCCGAGCCTTACCTGTTTTTGACAGCATAACCTCTATACAGCCCGTTCTGCTTGTACCGATAGCGCCGTACAACACGGGCCTTTTCGATCCCGCAAACGAGCAGAGTGTCAACGAAGTGTTTTCTGCCGAGCTATAAAGCTAATATTTTAAAAGGAGTTATTATGCCAACACCGTCTTTACCCGTAATCCCCGAAACCTTGACAGTACATTTGGGCGCGCCCGATGAAAGCGCGAACAACGTGACTGTAAGCTTTCCCGATTACATTAAAAACGTCGCGTCGAGCGAAATATACCCGACCTGGCCCGAAAATGCGATAAGAGCAAATATTTACGCGCAGATATCATTCGCCCTTAACCGAATCTATACTGAATACTACCGAGTCAGAGGTTATCCATTTGACATCACGAATTCAACGGCGATAGATCAGTCCTTTGTTTACGGAAGAGATATTTTTGAAAACATTTCGCAAATAGTGGACAGTATATTCAACAGCTATATTCAAAGACAAGGAAACGTTGAGCCTGTTTTCGCGCAATACTGCGACGGAATAAGAGTTACTTGCGACGGTCTTTCACAGTGGGGCACCGTTTCACTTGCCGAAGAAGGATTACTTCCCTATCAGATCCTGCAATATTACTACGGCGACAACATTAACATAATTACCGACGTACCTGTAGAGGGAATCAGCGGAAGCGCGCCGCTCGTGCCCTTAAGATACGGTTTTTCTGGACCTAACGTTCAGCAGATACAGGTACGCCTGAACAGAATATCAAACAACTACCCCGCCATTCCTAAAATTTATCCGGCAGACGGGGTTTTCGGCAGAGAGACCGAGGCGGCAGTAATCGCGTTTCAGGAAATATTCAATCTCACTCCCGACGGAATTGTCGGTAACAACACATGGTACAGAATTGCGTATATATACAACAGTGTAAAGCGACTGAACGAGCTTAACTCCGAGGGATTGACCTTAGGTGAGATATCCTCACAGTATCCCGACGAGCTGAGTGTGGGAAGCGCAGGAGAAGGCGTCTTTACGCTTCAATACTACCTCAGCTATATTTCCAATTTTGTTAACACAATTACTCCTCCCCGAACAGACGGAATTTTCGGCAGTGAAACCGAGCAGTCTGTAAGAGATTTCCAAAGAACCTACGGATTTGAGGTCACAGGCGTGGTTGAAGAACTTACCTGGAATGACATTTATAACGTATATTTAGGTCTCGCATCCTCCGTTCCGCTTGAATACAGAGAGGGCGTTACAATTCCCTATCCAGGTGTCGTTCTGAGGCGTGGCTCTACGGGCGATGACGTAAGAGTTTTACAGGAATATCTGAATTACGTCGCTAACGTTTACACTCAGATTCCTCAAACAAGCGTAACGGGTAACTACGGAAGCGCAACCGAAAATGCCGTAACTGCATTTCAAGAGCTTTTCGGGCTTGAGGTAGGCCGTCGAGGAGTGGTCGGAAGCGTTACCTGGGACGCACTTATGGACGTGTATGAGGATATTTACAGAGGAAACAGGGCAAGCTCCGGGCAATTTCCCGGTTATACCGTTTCATAGGGGGTTATATATGTACGATATCAGTGATAAAAGCAACGCAATAAGGCGCTCTCAGCTGTTTCTGCTTGAGCTTCATTATGCAGACGAAAGGTATCCTCACGTAGCGATTGACGGCATATACGGAGAAGAAACACAAAATGCAGTAAGAATATTTCAAAGATATAACGGGCTACCGATTACAGGGGAAATAGATTACGCCACCTGGGTACTGCTTTTCGAACAGTACCTCTTGAATTCGGAACGTCGCCGCGGCGAGAGCTTCTTGGTTTTTGAAGAAAATCTGCCTTTAAACATCGGCAGCAGCGGTTCCGACGTAGAAATCATACAGGCGATAATAAACCGTCTCTCTAAAAAGTACAACACTCTTCCCGCAACGCAAGTTAACGGAATTTATTCCTATGCCACGTCAAATTCTGTAAGAGAGCTTCAAAGAATCTACAGGCTTCCGCAAACGGGGGTGCTGGACCGACAGATATTAAACCGTATTTTTTCTGATTTTTACGAAAGCGAAAAAAGAAAAGCGTAGCAATAATGGACTGCCTATTTGAATAAAATTAATTATATATGATAAAAATATCATAAAACTAATAATGCTATCAAAAACAGTTTAGGAGATGCATCTTGAATAATAATTTTACTCAAAAGGCCCAAAATTCACTAAGCGAGGCTCAAAAAATCGCTTCCGAATTGGGACACACCTATATAGGCAGCGAGCATATTTTATACGGGCTTATAAACGAAAAGGACAGCGTCGCCTCAAAGCTTCTTGAAAGCAAGGGGGTTAATGCCGAAAGGGTAAAGGAAATAATATCGGATTACGCGGGCGTTGGAACAAGGACCGAGCTTTCTGCCGACGATCTGACGCCGAGAAGCAAAAGAATAATCGAGCTTTCGGCATACGAGGTGGCAAATACCTCCTCCCGATATATTGGCACAGAACATATTTTACTCGCAATGCTTTCAGAGCCTGACAGCGTAGGCTTGAAAATCTTAAACTCTATAGGCATCAATATAAACGATCTCAGATCTGAGCTTTTAGCTTTCTTCACGGGAAGCGGAAATTTGAGGCAGAAAAGTCATAAAAATTCATCGAATGCAAATAATTCAAGCGACACTCCCGCGTTGTCAAGCTACGGGAGAAACCTTAACGCACTGGCAAAAATGAAAAAAACAGACCCTATTATAGGGCGAGAAAAGGAAATTGAAAGAGTAATTCAGATTTTATCTCGCAGAACGAAAAACAATCCCTGCCTTATAGGCGAGCCCGGTGTCGGAAAAACGGCGATTGTCGAAGGTCTAGCCGAAAGGATAACAAAAGGAGACGTTCCCGAAAATTTAAAATCAAAAACGATAGTAACTCTCGACATTTCCTCTATGATAGCGGGAGCAAAATACAGAGGCGAATTTGAAGAAAGAATGAAAAGCGTAATGGAGGAGGTCTCGAAAAACACCGACATTATCCTCTTTATAGATGAGC
>JAZOCY010000023.1:0-4908 GCA_045596805.1 Eubacteriales bacterium
GGGAATTGCTTCAGCGAGCTTTTCAGCAACGAAGGGACGGTAAAGGCGAACCTTAACGAGACCGACCTTTTCGCCCTGAGAGATAAGGTAATCAATAACCTCTTCAGCTACGTCGCAGATAGAGCCCATCGCGATGATAACTCTCTCAGCGTCGGGCGCGCCGTAGTAGTTAAAGAGCTTATAGTCTGTGCCTATCTTCTCGTTAACCTTGTCCATATACTCTTCAACTATAGCGGGCAACGCGTCGTAATACTTGTTGCACGCCTCTCTGTGCTGGAAGAAGATATCTCCGTTCTCTGCCGAGCCGCGAAGCACGGGAGATTCGGGGTTAAGAGAACGCTTACGGAATTCAGCGATAGCATCCTTGTCAACCATTTCCTCAAGGTCCTTATAATCCCATACCTCTATCTTCTGAATTTCGTGAGAAGTACGGAAGCCGTCAAAGAAGTTAAGGAAAGGAACTCTGCCCTTGATTGTTGCAAGGTGAGCAACAGCGCCGAGGTCCATAACCTCCTGAGGATTGGATTCAGCGAGCATAGCGAAGCCTGTCTGACGGCACGCATATACGTCGGAATGGTCACCGAAGATATTGAGCGCGTGAGAAGCAACGCAACGAGCAGATACGTGAATTACGCAGGGGAGAAGCTCACCTGCTATCTTGTACATGTTGGGAATCATCAGGAGAAGTCCCTGTGATGCCGTATAAGTAGTTGTAAGAGCGCCTGCCGCAAGGCTGCCGTGTACGGTACCTGCCGCGCCTGCTTCGGACTGCATCTCCATAACCTTAACGTTGTCGGCGAAGATGTTCTTAAGTCCTGTCGCCGACCAAGCGTCGGTCAGCTCTGCCATAACACTTGAGGGTGTAATGGGGTAAATTGCGGCAACTTCCGTAAACGCGTAGCTGACTGTAGCCGCGGCGGTGTTACCGTCCATAGAAAGCTTTTTTCTTTCCATCTTTTGTTCCTCCGTTTTTATAATAAATTTTAATTGAAACCTAATTTAAATAATACAGATTTAACACCCCATATGATAACACAAAAAAACAAAAAAGTAAATAGATTTTCGAATATTTTTCTTTTTAATTTTAACCAATTAATAAATACGTCAAATTTTGCTTGACAAAACTGTGTTTTAAAGCTATAATTATATAAGGAATTTTTTGGCCCATTAGCCTTTTCGAATATTTTATTAAAAAAGCTACAGAATAATAAGAGGAATATACTATGTTGGGAGACAAGAAAATCATTTTTTCGGGCGTTCAGCCGTCGGGAAATTTAACTATAGGCAACTATTTGGGAGCAATCAAGAATTTCTCCGCCTTTTCGGAGGAATACAAATGCTTTTACTGCGTAGTCGATCTGCATGCGATAACCGTGCGTCAGGTATCGTCTGAGCTTCGTCGCCGTACCTATGAGACACTCGCCCTTTATATCGCCTGCGGTCTCGATCCCGAGAAAAATACGCTTTTCGTACAGTCGCACGTCCCTGCTCACGCAGAGCTCGGCTGGATTCTCGACTGCCACACGATGTTCGGCGAGCTGTCCCGTATGACACAGTTCAAGGACAAGAGCGCCAAGCATTCGGACAACATAAACGCAGGTCTTTTCACCTACCCCGCGCTTATGGCGGCAGATATTCTTTTATATCAAACCGATTTAGTTCCCGTCGGAATTGACCAGAAGCAGCATTTAGAGCTTTCCCGTGACATAGCTCAACGCTTTAACGGAATCTACGGCGACACCTTTACAGTCCCCGAGCCCTACATCGCAAAGTCGGGCATGAAGATAATGTCTCTCGCCGATCCGCTTTCCAAAATGTCAAAATCCGACACAAATCAGAACGCCGTCGTCTATATTCTTGACGGCAAGGACGATATAATCCGTAAGTTCAAGCGCGCCGTTACCGACTCGGGCAGCGAGGTTCGCATGTCGGACGACAAGCCCGGAATCAACAATCTTATGACTATCTACTCCTGCTTTACGGGCAAGAGCTTTGAAGATATAGAAAAGGAATTTTCGGGCAAGGGCTACGGAGAATTCAAGCTTGCCGTAGGAGAGGCCTGCGCAGACTCGCTCGCCCCCGTAAGAGAAAAATTCAATTCTCTTATGAACGATAAGGCGTATCTTGAGGAAATCATGAAAAAAGGCGCGGACGAGGCCGCCTACTGCGCGCGAAAGACTATGTCAAAGGTCAAGCGCAAGCTCGGCTTTGTCGCTCTCTGATTGAATTATAAACTGAAAAAGGAAAAATCGGGCAATAACCTGAAGGCTCTTTTATAGCTTTCGTTATGCCCGAATTTTATTTTATGTATACATTTTCTGTTTTTGTTATAGCCTTTGCGCTCGCGCTCTGCTCGGTCATTCCAGTAAAGAAAACGGCAATCTCGCTCGGCGCGCTCGATATTCCAAAAGACTCGCGGCGAATGCACCGAGAAACCGTCGTAAGAGGAGGCGGTCTTTCCTTATTTTTTGCTTTTTTTGTCGCCTCGCTCTTTGCGCTCTCTCAATACGGAGAGGGCTTTTCGGACCTGAGCGGCGCTCTCTTGTCGGGTGGCGCTTTAATTGTCGGCGTAGGACTTTGCGACGACGTTTCTCAAATGTCTGCGAAGACAAAGCTACTTTCACAGCTTACGGTCTCTTTTATACCTATTGCCTTTTCTCTCGGCATAGACGTCTCCTCGCTTTTTGGAGAAAAAACGGTTTTTGCCCGACTCTTTTCATCTGCTTTGACGCTTTTTTTGACCGTCTCGGTCATTAACGCCCTGAATTTTATAGACGGTCTTGACGGACTCGCCGCGGGCTTTTCATTTATTTCGTCGCTTTCGCTTTTTCTTTGCAATGCTTTTTCGCGCAATTACGAATGCGCGTTTTTCTGCGCCGCGCTTTGCGGAAGCGCGCTCGGCTTTTTGCCTTACAACAAATATAAAGCGAAAATTTTTATGGGGGATTGCGGCTCTCTGTTTTTCGGGTATACTCTCGCGACGCTATGCATAGCCACCTATCAGGGCGTCGCCCGTATGTCAAACAAGGGGGCTTTTCTGTCAGCCCTTCCCTTTTTTCTTATATTCGCATATCCTCTTTCCGACCTTGCCTTTGCCATAATCAGAAGATTGTATAACAGACAAAGTATTTTTTCATCAGACGCGAAGCATTTTCACCACCGACTTATAAGAAAGGGCTTTTCCCACCCCCAAAGTGTCGCGCTGCTTCTCACTGCCGCCACTCTCCTTTGCTCTCTCGGCGTCGCTCTTTATATTTTATTTTGATGACTGTCACAAATCCAGGCTGTTCTCGTCAAGAAGAAAATTGCAGATTCCCATTGTAACAATGCCGTAGTCGTTTCGTCTAACCTTAATGTTATCACGTACAACAACAATTTTCTTAAAGGAATCGTTTATGCTTTTAAGAGAGCGCTGCTCTTGCTCTGTTTTTTCAGGATCAGACATTGAAAACGCAGATTGAATGTAATATTTTCTGCTTCCTTTGGTTGCAACAAAATCAACCTCAAGCTGTTTTTTGGTGGACTTACCTTCTTTGTCTTTTCCGTAATGCTCAACAAGTCCAACATCCACACGGAAACCGCGGATACGAAGCTCATTATAAATGATGTTCTCCATAATATGATTTTCTTCAGTTTGCCTGAAGCCAAGTCGCGCGTTACGAAGTCCGACATCCTCAAAATAATACTTCGCAGGGGAATTGATATACTTTTTCCCTTTTACATCATACCTTTTTGCCTTGCTTACGAGGAAAGCGGCAATGAGATAATCAAGATATTTTTTGAGCGTTTTATCGCTGATTGTCTTTCCTTTTACACTCTTAAAGGTATTTGCGAGCTTTAGAGGATTGGTGAGCGAGCCAATAGCAGATGCCAAAACATCAATCAGCTCATCAAACTCGTCTGCGTTTCTGATTTTATGACGTTCAATTAAATCCGACAAATATACTTTTTTGAATTGGGAAATCAAATACTCTGCTTTTTCTTCGGGCGTCGGGCAAGAGAGAACGAGAGGCAACCCGCCATAATTGAAATAATCGTCCCAGCCTTCATCCACAGTTCCATCATATACCGACATAAATTCACAAAAAGACAAGGGGTGGACGCGGATTTCATCTCCTCTGCCACGAAACTCGGTTATAACGTCACTTGACAAGAATTTTGAGTTGCTGCCCGTAACATAAACGTCGGCATTTCCGATATGCAAAAGACTGTTGAGCACATCCTCGAATTCATCAAGCAGCTGCACCTCATCGAGAATGATGTAATACATATCCTTGTCTGCAATTCTACTCTTTACGTATTCAAGCATGTTGTCAGGATTGCGAAGCTTGATGTTTGTTCTGTCATCAAGGGCGATTTCCATAATGTGCGATTCATCTACCCCCTCGTCCAACAAATGTTCACGGAAAAGATTGAAAAGCAAATAAGACTTTCCGCAACGTCTGACACCCGTTACAACCTTAATAAGTCCATTTCCTTTTTTATTTATGAGCCTGTTCAAATAGCTTTGTCTATTAATACGCATAAACACCTCGTGCCAAAAAAATAATATTTCTACCTTTTTTCGTAATATGATTATACCGCGTTTTTGTTTTTTTGTCAATAGGATTCGCTCTGTTAATCAGAAAATAAATAAGTCAGTAAAAATTTTATCCCTTTTTTTTCGGTTTTGATATTGACAAACCGAAAAGTATTTGTTATAATAACTATCGCATAAAGTTAACAGAACGTATGCTGCTATGGCTCAGTCGGCAGAGCACATCCTTGGTAAGGATGAGGTCCCCAGTTCGAATCTGGGTAGCAGCTCCAAAAAGACACAGCCTACCCTTGTGGTGGGGTGTGTCTTTTTCTTTGGACCTGTCACTCCTAATTCGAGGTGGGCTTCGCGCAACGCGCGAATCCAGTTCG
>JAZOCY010000024.1:0-1796 GCA_045596805.1 Eubacteriales bacterium
CTTGGCCTCCGACTTATAAGAAAAGAGCTTTCCGAGCTTCGCGACGAATTTTCAAGCATGAAGGTAAAGTGGGAAAACGAGAAGCAGTCGATAGAAAGACTTCAAAAAATCCGTGAAGAAATCGAAAAGACAAACGCAGAAATAGAACAGGCGCAAAACAATTATGACCTGACACGCGCGGCAGAGCTGAAATACGGGAAGCTGCCCCAGCTTCAGAAGAACTTGGAGGAGGCGGAGGCTGTTGCCGACAAGGCAGAGGAAAATAACGTTCTTCTACGCGACAAGGTCAGCGAGGAGGAAATAGCTAAAATAGTCGCGCGCTGGACAGGAATTCCTGTCGCCAAGCTTATGGAGGGCGAGCGTGAAAAGCTATTGCACCTTGATGAAATTCTTCATAAAAGAGTAATAGGGCAGAACGAAGCCGTAGAAAAGGTCTGCGACGCAATTCTGCGCTCACGCGCGGGAATACAGGACCCGAAGCGTCCGATAGGCTCATTTCTGTTTTTAGGACCTACAGGCGTCGGCAAGACCGAGCTTGCTAAGGCGCTGGCAGAGGCGCTTTTCGATGTCGAGCATAATATAGTGCGTATTGATATGAGCGAATATATGGAGAAATATTCGGTTTCACGCCTTATCGGCGCCCCTCCCGGATACGTAGGATACGATGAGGGAGGTCAGCTTACCGAGGCGGTAAGAAGAAAGCCCTATGCCGTTGTGCTTTTCGACGAGGTGGAAAAAGCGCACCCCGACGTGTTTAACGTTATGCTTCAGGTCTTGGACGACGGCAGAATTACAGACAGTCAGGGAAGAACCGTCGATTTTAAGAACACCATAATAATAATGACCTCCAATTTAGGCTCGGACATTATTCTTGAAGGTATTAAAGAGGACGGTGAAATAAGCGAAGCGGCAAGAGAAAGCGTCTCTATGCTTTTAAAGCGCAGCTTCCGTCCCGAGTTTCTTAACAGACTTGACGAAACCGTATTCTATAAGCCTCTGACAAAAGAGAATATAAAGAGCATCGTCGAGCTTCTCATATCCGATTTGCAAAATCGTCTTGAGGATAAGCGCTTGTTTATAAGCGTTACCGAAAAGGCCAAAAACTATATCATTGAAAGTGGCTACGACGTTAACTACGGCGCGCGTCCGTTAAAGAGATTTTTGCAGAGCAATCTCGAAACCTTGCTTGCGAGAAAAATAATCGCAGACGATTTAGCCCCCGACAGCACGGTAACTATTGACTATGAAAGCGGCATTTTAACCGCTAAATAAAAAACGCATTTTTTGACTCTCGCACTTTAAATAGACGTCAAGGCATAGAAAAAACGCCGTAAAAAACGGCGTTTTTTCTATTTTTTATTTTTATTCAATAAAGGCAACGGGCTGTCCTGTCCTGTCGCTTTCAAATGCGGCTTCCATAACTCTTAAAACACGCATAAGCTCACTATGCTTGACTATCTGCTCTTCCTTGCCGTCAATAGCGGCGCAAACGTTACGGTAGAAATCGTGAACGTCCGACTTCGGCTTTTCTACTTCGTATTCGTCCACCGTGATACTGTCGCGAGGCGCCATAGTCTTTGTAAGTCCTGCGGCGGTTTCTACGGGGATAACCTCGCTTTCGTGCCAATACTTGCAGAAAACGACCTTTGCTTTCTCTCTCCAGTCTGTTATTATTGCAGAGCCCTTTTCGGCTTTCATATAGAAGCGGGGAAGAGCGATAAAGTTGTATGTACCTACCTCTACGAACGCGACAGCGCCGCTTTCAAAGGTCACGGTAACGCCCCCCCCCCCCCCCC
>JAZOCY010000025.1:0-3027 GCA_045596805.1 Eubacteriales bacterium
AGCCTTTTTAGCGTATATCCCGTCTGCGAACGGAACTGACAGCCGGGAATACAGAGCAGAACCGTTATAAGTAAGAACGAGACGGCAAATATTAAAGCAGTATGCGAGGACTCAAAAATCATGTCAAGATTACGCGTATGAAGCGATTTGTCCGTGACGCGCAGAAAGAAAAATCCCTCTAAAGCAAAGGTCAACAGTATGACGCCGAGTATTTTTAAAAGAGAGCTTTTGGCGTACAGGGCGAATACGGATAAATATTTTTTTGCGTTCATTTTAGTACCTCAATTCCAGAATTTGTCGATAAGAACAAGCGAGTCTTCTTTGGAAAAGCCCATCTGCTTAAGTGAATTTACAATGGCTTTGGCGTCATTTTCCAAAAGCTCGTTTTTTACCTGCTCGGCTCTTTCGCGCGAAAAGGACATATAGCTTTTTGCACCCGTATGCGATTCTATCAGTCTCTCTTCTTCAAGAATGGCGTACGCCTTTTGTACTGTGTTTGGATTTACTCCGAGCGCGGCTGAGAGAACACGGCGCGACGGAAGCTCGTCGCCGCTTAAGACCGACATAGAGACTATTCCTCTTTTAATATGCCTCACTATTTGAAGATATATGGGAATATCATTTTCGTTTTTGTAGTTTTCAAATGAAATCATACCTTATACACCCTTTATTTTAAAACTGTATTACAGAACTAATACACTTCGACTGTATTATAACACTAATACGGTTGCTTGTCAATAGTTAAAAAGAGATTTATGCAAAAAAATTATAATCTCATAGAAATTGCAGAGCCGCGCTCCTTTTATAGCATTGATATTCGCGCGGATATGGCAGGGACTGTAAAAATCTTCAAAAATGCGTCACCCGAAAAATGCATAATTGAAAAAAGGTGACACATAAAACAAAAAAATGCGCCTTTTATGTATGAAAAATACAGGAAAGGCTTCCATATTTTATGTAAAAAACACCTCTCTTCATAGGAAAAACCGCCATAAAACAGAAATATTGTATTATTATGGAAGCGCTTCCTTTTTTTGTGCTTTGCATATTTTCTTTTCCTGTGTTAGAATTATTTCATCACTGAAAAGGAGAATTTGAATGAAACACAAAATTAAACGCAGAATGAAGAGTAGGACGAAGAAGCTGCTCGCTGTATTGCTCGCCTGTATGGCAGTCTCTCCCGTCTTTTGTTTACATAGCGCGGCAATAAACGTAAATTCGGTAAAGCCCGTTTATGACGTGAGAACGTCTCGCTATGAGTCGCCGACTGTCCGTGTCGGAAGCGCTTCGATAAAGGTGCCGAGTAAACTGATATATTCCACTACATACGTTTCCTTAAAATATTTTTGCGAAGCGCTTACATACTGTACGACGACCTATTCGAGCGCAACCCGAACAGCGACAGTAAAAGCGAACGGTCTTACGATTACTGCGACCGACAAGTGCAATTACATATGCGCGAACGGAAGATACTTATGGACCGATACGGCAGTCACAATTTTAGATGACGGCAGAATGTACGTGCCCGTTCGCACATTAGCAAAGGTATTTGGAGTCGAGGTAAAGTGGGATAACGCAACGAGAAGCGTAAGCGTTTCGGGCCCTCTTAAGATAATAGAGCACGGCGACAGCTTCTACAATCCCGACGAAGTCTATTGGCTTTCGAGAATTATATCGGCAGAGAGCCGAGGCGAGCCCCTGCTCGGACAGATAGCCGTTGGAAACGTGGTCCTGAACCGTGTAAGAAGTCCCCATTACCCCAACACTATTTACGGGGTAATATTCGACAGAAAGTACGGCGTTCAGTTTACCCCCATCGCAAACGGAACTATCTATCAGAGCCCCTATTATCTCTCCGTCATCGCGGCGAAAATCTGCCTTGAGGGCGAGACCGTTTCTCCCGACGTTCTCTATTTCCTTGACGCGAAAATAGCGACGAGCTTCTGGATAGTGAAGAACTGCGACTTTGCGTTCGGTATAGGAAATCACGATTTTTACTGTGATAGATAATATATCGAAGAAAATACGTCAAACCTCTTGAAATATTCTTCAAAAGACTCTATAATGTTTTTGTGGAATAAAAATAAAAGAGGTGTAGAAATGTATTATAAAATCAATATTGCGGGTCTTTGCCGCGACCTGCCCCTTTGCCCCTTGAATGAAAAAATGAAAATAGGCGCTTTCGTTCTTTTCGGAGACGTTGAGCTTACCGAGCATTGCGCCGCCGAGCTTTGCAAAATAGCGCCCGAGCATGATATTATGATAACAGCCGAGTCTAAGGGCATTCCGCTTATTTACGCTATGGCGCGTATAATGGGCGAAAACAAGTATATATTGGCCCGTAAAGCGCCCAAGCTCTATATGCGCGACGTAATCAAGTACGAGCTTGATTCAATAACCACAGTCAAGCACCAGACTCTTTATCTTGACGGAAATGACGTTGAATTTATGAAGGGCAAGAGAGTTCTTATCGTAGATGACGTAATAAGCACAGGCGAATCCCTTCGCGCGCTTGAAAGCCTTGTCACAAGCGCGGGCGGAAAAATAGTCGGAAAAATGGCTGTACTCGCCGAAGGAGACGCTATAGGCAGAGAGGATATCACATATCTCCAGAAACTCCCTCTTTTTGACGCAGAGGGCAAAGAGCTTTAATCTTGAAAAATAAAACCCCGAATCGCAGGAAAATCTGCTTTTCGGGGATTTTTATTTCAGTTGTTTTTTATCCTCTTCGTCGCAACGAGATAAGAAAAAAGTATAATAAAGAAAATTATAAGCGAGGAGAGAAAGAGAAGTGAAAAAGAGGTTATCTTCGCCGTAAGGGTAAAGCCGAATGAAGCAAGAACGAAAAAAGAAAGGACAAAATTCAGCGCGAAACCCATAAAAAACAAAGCCGATAAAATCTTAAACCAAACGCTTTTGAATATCTGCTTCACGAACATACCTCCCCTATATAATATGCGCATATGTCATATGCAATGAAAAGTATACCCGTAAAATGTGTATTATTATTTAATTAAATGTTAATAT
>JAZOCY010000026.1:0-6302 GCA_045596805.1 Eubacteriales bacterium
CCCCAGTTACCTCTTACAAAGCTATGGCTTTGATGAGTGTTTCCTACGTCCTCTGCGTGCTGAATGTTTATCACCTCTCCGACAGCGCCTTCATCAATGAGCGCCTTAAGTCCGTTAAAGAAAGCACCGTAGCGAAGAACGAAGCAAACGAGAACGAAGACGCCCGCGCGCTTTGCTTCCTCGTCTATTATCATACATTGCTCAGGGGTGGGGGTAATCGGCTTTTCGAGCAAAATATTATATCCTGCGCGTATAGCGGCAAGGGCAGGCGCAAAATGGTCTCTGTCCATTGTGGCAACTATAGCGGCGTCAGCGATTTTCCCCTTTGCAATTAAGCCTTCCCAGCTCTCAAAGCAAAGCTCGTCGGGAATATCGAACATTTTCTGTATATTCTCTCTGCGCTCCTTTATCGGCTCAGCGACGGCAACAACTCTTATTCCGTCCTTCATCGCCTTACCCAATCTGGAATAACCCGTACCGCGCAAGCCTGCGCCTATAAGTATAACGTCTTTCATAATTCAAGCACACTCCTTAAAAAACATTTTGTTAATTTTTTTACTGTGTATATTGACAAAACTCTGATTATATTATATCATATAATAGGGCTTTTTCAAGTGGATATTTTAATTGATTTGTGTACTTTTTAACTGTGTGGAGGGAAAATGGAAGCTAAAAATTATTATTCTTATACCGACGCGACTACAAATCCTACTAGCGCCTGCAGCAGAAAAAGCGAGGAAGCGCCCTTCATTGTCAACTGCTTTGGAATTTTTTGCGGAAATCACAAATTCAACACGAAGAATACACGAAAGGATTTCTATCTGCTTATTCCGATAGAAGGAAGCTTTCAGGTATATCTTAACGGCAAAAATGAAACCATTTCCGCGACAAACGCAATAATTTTCCCGCCCGACGAGGAATATATATACTCAAAAAAAACACAGGAAAACGTATATTATTTATGGGCGCATTTTACAGGCTCGCACGTCGCTTCTCTTATGAAAAAACTCGGCTTGCCACTCAATACTATTATGGAAAACGTTGATTGCGGGGCTGCGCTTAACGCCTTTGAAAAGGCTTTTGAGCTTACCCTAAAAAAAGGTTACTTTCTCCAAGACGAGCTTTCCCTTTTCATAAACGATATGCTGATAAAGATAGCTAAATGCTTGAAAACGGACAAGAATGAAAAGAGCCTTATAAAAAGTCTTACGATAATAAACGAGAGCTTTTCCTCCGATATACCTATATTAGAGCTTGCGCGCGCTGAAAATCTGAGCGTGTCAAGGTATAATTACGTTTTCAAAAAAAGCATAGGCGTTTCTCCCTTGAAATACGTAACCTCGCTGAGAATAGAAAAAGCGAAATATCTCTTAAAAAACACCGACCTGTCAGTCGTAGAGATATCCCGCGAGTGCGGCTACTCCGATTCTCACTTTTTCCACAGAATATTCAAAAATGACACGGGAATAACCCCCAAGCAATACAGACAAAGCTAAAAAAACACTTGGCGCGCGTCAGGACGACTGCGTGTCAAGTGTTTTTTCATCAGCGCAACTGTATTGCCAAGCCCAAAAGAGCTGCCGTCAAGGTCGGAATTACGATGAGCAAGCCATTTCGGCAAAACTGAATAAAAGTGAATTTTACGTTCTGCTCTTTTAATATCTGCCCCCACATAATTCCCGCCAAAGCGCCGATGGGAGTAAGATATGCGCCGAGATTCGAGCCTATCACCGTAGCGTAAGCGCCGCCCATTCCCGCGCTTGAAGCGTTTAATACCGAGCCGAACAAAACGCTCATAGGAATATTATTGACGAGGTTAGCAAACAGGGTGGAAAGAATTCCGTATGTAAATATTGGGTTTTGCCCCTCCAAAAGCGAAGCGACGGCGGCAGAGACACCGTTATAGCTGAGCGCCTGTACCAGAATAAACATCGAAAGCATAAAGGGCAAAAGCGACCACGGAATACGCAATAGCGTGTTCAGAGCGCCCGATTTTCTGCCTGTAAAAATCTTATAGACGAGCGCCGAAGAAAAGAGCAAAAGCGCGAAAAAGGTAGCTATATGCCACATCTCAAACGGTAGAAAGTCGGAAAAGGCAAGGGTGACAGTCGCCAAGGCAAGACAGACGCCTCCGATAATCGCTCTCGGCATATCGAGCGCAGTTTCCTTTTTTTCGGGCTTTATTTCATCTTTAAGCTGACGTCTGAAAATTAAAAGCATGACCAAAAGCGCTGTAATGCCGCCAAATAGCGAGGGTAAATACATAACCTTTAAATATTCTATAAAACCTATTTCCGAGGCAAGCGAAAGGTATACGTTAGTCGGATTTCCTATTATAAGCAGCATAGAAAAGGTATTGGCAGCAACGAATTCCGAAAAAAGATACGGGATAGGGGAAATCTTTGCGCTCTTGCAAAAATAACAGAGAAACGGAGTAAAGGTGAGTATTACTATATCGTTCGAGGTAAAAACGGTGAGCACGGAAACAAGCGCGTACAGAAGCAAAAAGAGATATATCTGCTTGCGCTTCACGTACCTTGTCATCCTTATAGCAACATAATTGAAGAATCCCGCCTCATCAAGATAGACCGACAAAGCGGACATCGAGAAAAAGAGAGCTACAATCTTCAGCGGATTCACCGCGCTTTGCGTAAATAAGAGCGCTTTTGCCTCTGAAAGCGGCAGAACTCCCGTGAGCAAGACTATTATCGCGCCGAGCGCCGTTATCAAGGGATAGAGCGGAAATTTACACTTAGGCAGGACACTGCCCTTAATTACCGTATAGATTACGTCGATACAGGTGATTGTAACTATCGCTATACTTGCAACCATAAAATGCTACTCCGTATTCAAGTTATATTTTAAATCGCACAGTTTTTTATTGTAGCACCTTTCTCTCTAAAAATCAATCGTTTTTTCGATTTTTTTGTTTTATTTTCCCGTTTTATAGTCTTCGGCTAATTTTTTAAACGCGGGCAACGAATTTTTAATCTGCTCTGTAGTTACGCAGTAGGCTATTCTTACATAGCCCTTGCAGCCGAAATCGTCACCGGGAACTAAAAGAAGCTCGTATTTTTTAGCCCTCTCGTAAAATGCGTACGCATCATCCTCTAACGCCTTGACGTAGAGATAAAATGCGCCGTCGGGCTTCGCGCAGGTATATCCGTAGGACGTAAGAGCCTCGTAGAGCAAGGTACGGTTAGCGTCATATACGGAAATATCCGCAGTCTTTCCAAGACATTTAGGTATAAGGTACTGGAAAAGCGCAGGCGCGCACACAAAGCCGAGCGCTCTGCCTGCTCCCAGAATAGCGGCATAAACGTCCTTTGCATCCTTCGCTTTGGGAGAAACGGAAATATAGCCTATTCTTTCTCCAGGCAAAGACAGAGACTTGCTGAACGAATAGCAAACTATAGTATCATCGTAATAATTTGTAAGATAGGGCACCTTGACGCCGCCGTAAACAAGCTCTCTGTAGGGCTCGTCAGATACAAGATAAATCGGCTGTCCGTATTTTTCCTCTGCCCTTTTTAAAATCTCGCACATAGAAGCAACCGTGCTTTCGCTAAGAACGACGCCTGTGGGATTATTGGGAGAATTTACGATAACTGCCCTCGTTTTTTCGTTAAGCGCGTTTTCAAGGGCGCAAAGGTCAACCTGAAAATCGGGCGCGGGAGAAGAAACGACTGTGAGCTTGGCTCCCGCCTTTTCGACAAAAACTCTGTATTCGGGGAAAAAGGGCGAAAAGGCTATAATTTCCTCATCCGAATTCGGAGTGATGAGCGCGTTAAAGGATATTGTAAGAGAAGCCGCCGCGCCAACCGTCATATATATAAGGTTGGGGTCTGCTTCGGTCTTATAGGTTTTCTCTATATAATCCGCAATCGCTTCGCGAACGCCGAAGTCTCCCTGCGCCGACGTGTATCCGTGAAGCGCTGTGCTTTCTCTGCTTTCTATAAGCTCTTTCAAGGTTTCATTTACAATTGCGGGCGCGGGTACACTCGGGTTTCCTATGCTGTAGTCAAAAACCTTGTCCTCGCCTATCTCCGCCTTTCTCTTTTTCGCATATTCAAAAATCTCTCTTATAACAGATTTTTTAACGCCTAACGCCTTCATTTTCTCAGATACCATAAAAACATCTCTCTTTCTAACTGTTTTTTTAATTAACTTCTATTGCTATTTGTTTAAAAAGCAAACAATAGTTTGCTTTTTAAGTAGGTCGAATGCTTACCTCTCCCGAAGAGAGCAGCTTTTTTCTTCCATCATCAAGGACGACCTCTAATTCAAAATTATCGCCGAGTCCTATGACGGTGGCGGGTGTTCGCGAATCTCCTGATATGACTGTCACTCTTTCGCCTACAAAGCAAAGCCTTTCTCTGTAGCCTTTCATAAAAGGCTTATCCTCTATTTCCTTATAATAGGAAATAAAGTGCTCGAGAATTTCTGCTACAAGACGGCTTCTCAATTCATAAAGAGGAGTGTCTGCGAGGTGGGAGGCTATGTCTTTTATTTCTTCGGGGAAGCCTTCTTTTGACTGATAGACGTTTACGCCTACGCCTAAAATCGCGTAACGAAAGCAGCCGTTTTGGTCAAAAACGCCCTCAGTAAGTATTCCGCACACCTTTTTGCCCTCGCAGAGAACATCGTTTACCCATTTTATTTCGGTCTTTTTATGGCAGACGGCTTCGATTGCTTCAGAGACGGCGACAGCCGCGGCAGTAGTTATATACAGCGCCTTTTCGGGTGGAAAGGCAGGACGAAGAATCAGACTCATATAAATTCCGCTATTCGCGGGCGAATAGAAGCTCCGTCCGAGACGTCCGCGTCCCTTCGTCTGTTCATCGGCTATAATTGCGGTAAACTGCCCGTATCCCTTTTCAGCGTATTCTCTTGCCAAACTGTTGGTCGATTCGGTTTTTTCAAAGGTGAATACGGAAAGCTCGTTCGCATACGTATGCATATATTTTTTTATGCCCGATTCATCTATAGGGGGATTGGAAAATTCATCTTTTCTCATCGGTTTCCTCTTTTAATCAGAGTCTTGGGCTTTTGCAAAAATGCGCGGTATCAAAATATACGGGCAGCTTCGCCCCATACGGCTGTGGGCAATATGTAATTTTACTTAATTCGGGGACGGGTAAAAAAGAATATTTAGGATTGTAGCCGAAAAGGTTGACGTAACACTCAATGTCGTCCCTTTCCTCTGTCATTGCGTCTAAGACGAGCAAAGCGGCATACGCGTCGTCTATTGACGTATGCGAGTTTACAGCCTTGTCCTCAAGAGCATATTCGCTTATGGCGTTACACAATTTATGAGGGAAGGACCGCCTGTCCTTGTAGATTGTCAATGTGTCTAAAAAGTCAAGAGAGGACGTATCCAGATACACTCCTGTCTTCTTCATCATTTGCGTCAAGAAGTGTAAATCAAAGTTAGCATTATGCGCCACTACTAAATTGCGTCCTTTGAAAATATCCGCGACCTCGCGCGCTACCTCTTTTCTGTCAAGACCACATTCATTGAGCTTCTCGTCCGTAATTCCCGTAAGCTCAACGACTGCCGTGTCAAGAGGTCTGCCGAGATAAATATATCTGTCAAGCTCGCAGCTTATTTTAGGGCAGTCGCGCCCCTTTATCTGCAAAAGAGATATCTCTATTATTTCATCTTTAACGAAATCAAGCCCCGACGTTTCGGTATCAAATACGATAATGCTGTCGTAAATAGAAAGGAAATCCGAAAAATTACTCGAAAACTGCACAAACAAGCCCACCTTTTTTATATTTACGAATATTTTATCACAAAAAATAAAAAATGTAAATAACTAAAAGTAAATACTTTAAATCTGCGACTTATTTTTTATATAATTTATTGAAAAATTCCTTCGTTTGTGATAGAATATAATAAACGACGAAAAAAGGTGGAAAAAATGAAAGAAATTTCAAGAATACAAAGCTTTTGTGTTGACCACGATAAAATTTTACCCGGAATCTACGTTTCACGCATTGACGGAGATATTACGACCTTTGATTTGAGGACAAGAAGGCCAAACTGTGGCAGTTATATGGATTCCACAACTATGCATACGGTAGAGCATATGTTCGCCACCTTCGTAAGAAATTCCGAAATAGGCGATAAGGTAATCTATTTCGGCCCTATGGGCTGTAGGACGGGCTTTTACCTATTAGTAAGAGACACCGACGTAAAAGAGGCGGTTTCAATAATAAAAAGCACGCTTAAAAAAATTATTTCGTACGAGGGAGAGGTTTTCGGCGCGAGCCGCAAGGAATGCGGAAATTATCTTGAC
>JAZOCY010000027.1:0-18596 GCA_045596805.1 Eubacteriales bacterium
AGCAGTATGAGCGACAGATCTCTCTTATGCGCTCAAAGTGGCAGACACAAAAATTTATTCCGTACCTTCAGGCTCATACAAACACCTATGCAAGCATAGATAAATTGGGAGATATTTACGGGCAGATACTCAAATTTCCCAACGTGGCAGGCTTCAATATTGCTACAAGAGCCGACTGCTTGCCAAGCGAGACGATAGAATTATTAGCCGAAATTGCCGAGAAAACGTATCTCACCGTAGAGCTCGGCTTGCAGAGCATATTTGACGATACTGCGCGTCTTATAAACAGAGGACATACGTTTGAAGAGTTTTCGGACGGCTTCCTTTGCTTACGTCGGGCGTCCGACAAAATAAAAATCTGCGTACATCTGATAGACGGACTTCCTGGAGAGGATAGCGAACGAATGATAGAAAGCGCAAGGGTAGTCGGAAAAATGCGCCCCGATCAAATAAAATTTCATATGCTTCACGTGCTAAAAGGTACCGTGCTTGGAAAAATGTATGAAAACGGGGAATATACTCCTATGCAAATGGAAGAGTACGCGAAGGTAATTTGCCGACAGCTCGAGGTCATTCCTTCGGATATCGTAATAGGGCGTATCACAGGAGACGGAAAAAGCGAAGATCTGTTAGCGCCTGAATGGAGTAAAAAGAAATTTGTCGTTATAAACACGATAGACAAAATGATGTTTTCGCAAAACACTTGGCAGGGAAGACTGCTTTGAAGCCATTTTTGTGCATCTTTAACATATAAATAGACCAAAATATGTATTTTATGTGGAAAATGTAAAAAACTATTGAAATTTCGCTTTATATGTTGTATACTTATTTTTGTAAGGTAACATTTATTGTCCTGACATTCAGTATAAGTAAAGGAGAACTCTAAAAATGGAAAACTATTCAACAAAAGCGATAAGAAACGTTTGTCTTCTCGGACACGGAGGCGCAGGAAAGACCTCGCTTGCAGAGGCTCTTCTGTACATCACAAAATCTACCGAAAGATTAGGGAAGGTCACCGACGGAAACACCGTCTGCGATTTTGATCCCGAAGAAATAAAAAGAGGATATTCAATTTCCGCTTCACTCGCATCGGTAAATTGGCGCGACGTGAAGATAAATATTTTGGACACGCCCGGTTACTTCGATTTTGAAGGCGAAGCTAAGCAGTGCGTAAGAGTTTCCGACAGCGCCGTTATAGTTGTTGACGGTAAAGAGGGCGTACAGGTAGGCACCGAGCTCGCGTGGGATTATGCGACAGAGGCTAAAATTCCGAAATCCTTCTTTATAAATCGCTTTGACGATGGCGAAGCCAGATTTTATAAGGTGTTTGAGGCATTGAGAGATAGATTCGGAAAGACCCTGTGTCCCGTCCTCATTCCTTGTATTGACGTAGATAAGGTTATAGGCTTCCTCTATTTGATAGATATGCAGGTTTATACCTTTGATTCGGCGTCGGGCGAATACGTTTCCTGCCCCATTCCCGATCAGTTTATGGATGTTGCGAACGAATACCGTAACAAGCTGCTTGAATCTGTCGCAACCACAAGCGAGCCTCTTATGGAAAAATTCTTCGCCGAAGAAGAAATAACGCACGAAGAAATAATTGAAGCCCTTCACGATGGAATTATTCACGGTGAAATAGTTCCCGTATTTTGTGGCGCTGCTACGAAGATGTGGGGCGTAAAATCCCTTATAAATACTATTGTTGATTCATTCCCGAGACCTACCGCGAGAGGCTGCGAGCATATCGTAGGCGCAGACGGCGAGATCGAAGAAACTGTTATCAACAAGGACAGCCCCAACACCTCGCTGTTCGTATTCAAGACGGTAGCCGATCCCTTTGTAGGTAAGCTCTCGTTCTTCAAGGTAATGAACGGAACGCTTAAAAAGGATATGGCGCTTCGTAATACCACAACAGGCGTACAGGAGAAGTTCAACCGTATCTTTACCATGCGTGGAAAGAAGCAGATAGACGCTGACGTTCTCGCCTGCGGTGATATAGGCGTAACCGCAAAGCTTTCGAATACTAATACGAACGATACCCTGACAACGCTTGTCGAAAACGTCAAATATACTCCCATTGTTTATCCCACGCCGTATATGATTCGCTCTGTAAAGCCGCAGGCAAAGGGCGATGAGGATAAAATTTCACAGGGTATTTCAAAGCTGCTTGAAGAGGACCGTACGGCGAAATATGAGGTTAATCCCGAAAGTAAGCAGATGCTGCTCTACGGTATAGGCGATATTCATATAGACACTATCGTATATAAGCTCAAAAACCGCTATAATACGTCGGTAACTCTCGGCGATCCCGTTATTGCGTACAGAGAAACTATCAAGAAGACCGTTCAGGCAGAGGGTAAGCATAAGAAGCAGTCGGGCGGAAGCGGACAGTACGGACACGTAAAAATTACGTTCTCCCCAGGTGAAGAGGACGGACTTACCTTCACGGAAAGCACGTTTGGTGGCTCTGTTCCGAAGCAGTATCATCCTGCGGTTGAAAAGGGCTTGCAGGAATCTATGCAGAAGGGCGTTCTTGCAGGATATCCTATGGTTAAGCTCAAGGCAGACCTCTTTGACGGATCCTACCACGACGTGGACAGTAACGAAATTTCCTTCAAGCTTGCCGCCAACCTTGCGTATAAGGACGGTATCCCGAAGGCTAATCCCGTTTTGCTTGAGCCCGTCGGAGAATTGCAGGTGATTGTTCCCGATGATTACGTGGGCGACGTTATGGGTGACCTTAATAAGAGAAGAGGACGCGTTCTCGGTATCGAGGCCTATGAAAAGAAAGCGGGATATCAGACAGTAATTGCGGAAGTGCCTCAGGCTGAGATGAACGATTACGTAATCTTCTTGCGCGCTACCACGCAGGGCAGAGGAAGATTCAATTACAATTTCGTTCGATATGAAGAAGTTCCTTCTTATATCACCGACCAGATAGTCAAGAACGCAAATAATGCTTAAAACCTGACTAAATAAGGAACGGAGACCTTTGTTTCAAAGGTCTCCGTTTTTCACTTTTTTATAGCTCGGGGCTTTTTTGGTTTTTAAAAGAAGCCTCTTGCATATTAGGGCTGTGTAGTAAATGCGTTTGTGTTGAGGATCAAAGCGCTATACAGGAAAAGAACGTCCTTGCCTTCAAAGCTGATCATATTGTTGACTATCATAGGCGCTACGTAGCGAATATCAACAACATATACGCTCTTATATCCCTCCGCAAGTAACGGCGCAATGCTTGAGCCGAAAGAGTCGCGGAAGAGAACAAGCTCTTTATCCGTAGTTGCGTTCGGGTTATCAATGCGAAGCAACGGCTTCGTTCCCGAAAGGAAGAATTCATACCCGTCCTTGTCCGTCAATTTTTCAAAATTGTATACGGAATATGCAGTATTGGTCAGGTAGTCGAAAACCCTCATACCGTCTATTGCGTCATTGGTAAGATAGGTTATCGTATCAGGCTTAGGCTTCAACGCGCTCTGACCGTAATAAACACCATAAAACGGATAATGCGTGTGAGAATCATATTTATAAGAAATGCGATACTCGAAGCCCATCGCGCTTCCAAGCGTGTGCATAACGTCTTCAAGCTTATCCTGACTCCAGTGCGTATCCGTTCTATAATAATCGTCAAGCGAAAGCGATGAGAAAATATCAATATATTCCATATGAGGAAGCGTCTCCTTCAGACGCTCTGCCATTTCCGCATAATCGGGCGCGACGTAACCGTAGTCCTCGGCGAAGAAATAGTTTTTGTCGGGAATGAGAGCGACGTACGCGTTTTCCACCTTGCCCTTCAAATACGTGTTGTAAACGTATTCAAGCCTGCCGATTGAAAAGTTCATCATATCGTCGTTGAAATCCTGCTCGATTTTTGCTATATGACCGTCTTCGACGGCAAGTCCGTTGTTTTCCTTCAAGTTAAGGACGTTCATTTGGAATTTAGCCTTAACGCTTCTGAAAAATTCACGGAAGGGGAACTGATCCACCGTGTACGATTCAAATTCCTTTATCGCCGTCTTGTCTATGATAAGCTTAAAGGATTTTCCGAGACTGTTATTGAAAAGCGCCATTTTTTCGCCAAAGCTGTAGTCCACTCCCTCTTTCATTCCCATTCCTTCGATAATTCCGTGTATGGTAAGCTCTTCGGGGAATTGCGCGAGAGGTCTGCGTTCACTTTCCGACTCAGCGGTAGGGTTGGCGTATTTGAAGCCCGACATTATAACGATAAAAGCTAAAAACAGAACAAAAACGGCGGTAACAACTATATTTTTTGTCTTATTATTCATATTTATCTACCTCCGTAATTAAAATCTGAAGTAAAGGAACGGGCTGAACGATCCGTCAACAAAGTATGCCGTGCCTACAAGTAAAATCAGAACTACAAATACAGGCTCTAAAACATTTATTATACGCGCGCCTATTTTGTTTTCTTTTATTTTCAGTATCGCTGTTTTTACAAGCGGCGTCGCGCCTATTATTCCGACTATAAGAATGGGCGCGTATCCCGAAATATAGTATGCCGTATCACTTGTAAAGAAGGGAAGCCCTGTTAATCCGAACAAGCCTCCGACGTCTGAAAGCATTCCCGACGCTCCGTTTGCATTGAAAATAACGAAGCTGACAAGAACAACGACTGCAACGTATATATGCGAGAAAACAGAGGGAATTTTTTCAAAGAAGTGTTTCAAAGCGAACTTTTCGAGTACAAGGAAAATTGCAAAGTAAACGCCCCAAATGATAAAAGTCCAGTCTGCGCCGTGCCAAAAGCCTGTAAGGAACCAAACAATCAGGGTATTTAAGAGCCAGCGCCATTTGGAAACTCTGTTTCCTCCCAAGGGAATATATACGTAATCGCGGAACCACGTGCCGAGAGACATATGCCATCTTCTCCAGAATTCAGCCGCGCTTTTTGAAATCAAGGGATAGTTAAAGTTTTCGAGGAAGTGGAAGCCGAATATGCGTCCGAGACCTATAGCCATATCGGAATATCCCGAAAAGTCAAAATAGATTTGTAAAAAGATTGCCAGAGCATATACCCACATTCCGACGGTGGATACTCCCTCAGCGCCCTTTATGCTCATCGCGCAGGCAGCAAAGGTGTCCGCCAAAAGGACCTTTTTTCCTAAGCCTATGCAAAATCTCGTAACACCGTAGGAGAAGTTTTCAAAGCTGTGCGTTCTATTTGCAAGCTCAGCCTCTACCGTAGTGTATCTTACAATAGGTCCTGCAATCAGCTGCGGGAACAGTGCCACGTACGTTGCAAGTCGGATAAAGCTCTTTTGTACCTTCGCTTCACCTCTGTATACATCTATAGTGTAGCTGAGCGACTGGAAGGTGTAAAAGCTGATACCGATAGGAAGCGCGATTCCCAGAAGCGCAAAATCGGTTTTGAAAGCAGAATTTATATTTGAGATAAAGAAATCGGAATATTTAAAGAACCCGAGAAGCGCCAAGCTCGTTATAACGCTTGACCAAAGAAATACCTTAGACCATTTTGTGCCCTTGAATCTGTCAATGAGCAGTCCGTGAATATAGCTTGATAAGGTTGCGCCAAGCATAAGTAGGGTATAAACAGGCTCGCCGTAAAAATAAAACACAAGGCTCGTTATAAGGAGCACAAGATTTTTAAATTTAAAGGGTACTATAAAATAGATAACGAGGACTGCTACCAAAAAATAATATAAGAAGCTTATACTTGAGAAAAGCAGAAAAATCCCTCCTTTGATGCTTTATAAAATTCGGGACGGCGCATGGCGTCCGCCCCGAATTTCAGACCTATTAAATTATTCTGCGTCTGTGTTGATAAGAATTATAACCGTGGTATTGTAAGCGCCGCAGATAAACTGAGTGCCCTCTTCTATCATGCTCGTAGCATAGCTTATCCAGTTAGCAACGTCAATACCCATTTCAAAGGAGAATACGTATCCTACAAAGTCGCTTCCTTCAGCCTTGATTTTGTAAGAGTCCTCGCTCTGGAAGATGCTTCCCGAGAAGCCCTCAAGAGTCTCATCTGTTGCAGCCGTAACAACACCGTCGCCGTATGTAAAAGCGGCGCCCATAGTGAGCTGGTAGCAAACGTCCTCTGCACCGTTGGGGCTGGACTCCATAATTGCCTTGAACTCGTTAAAGAGAGCCTCGCCGTTAGGCGCGTTCTCTACAGAAGGCTCAATTATTACAGCTTCGCCTGAAAGCGCGGGGGGTACGTCCTTAGCGCACATAATGAAGAATACCGTGTTTTCGTAAGCGCCTGCCGCCTTCACGTCTGCGGCTGTGCAGACATTCCACACAAGGTCGCCGTTGTCCATAAGAGTCTTCATAAAGGATGCGACGTCAGCGCCCTCCTCCAATTCGAATATATATCCGATAAAGGGAACTCCCATCATGCCGGGAACAAACGAAGCGCCCTCTTTAAAACCTGTGATTTCAGCGTTGCCAAAGCCGTTAAGGTAACCTGCTTCAACGGGCATTGCTCCGCCCATCGTAATGCAAACTCTGCCTGCCTGAGAATTTACAATGCTGGTGGCAATATCAAGCGCGCTCATCATAGGAGCCTCTTCCTTTAAGCTCTTGAAAAGATCCCAGAAGAGGAAGGGAAGCGTGTCCTCGCCAACCTCAGGCGCGATAACGCTCGCGTCGGTGCTGTCTGGCGCGTCTGTGACATCGGGATTAACAACAGGGGGTTCGGTTGTGTTGGGGTTTTCATTGTTGCCGCAAGCAACGAGTGTGAATAACATAACGAATACGAGTGTGAGTGCAAGAAGTTTTTTCATTTGGTTTTTCTCTCTTTCTTTATATGTTTTGTTTTTTTGCCAAGTGATTTTTTGACTTACATCTATAATACAAACTGTCAAGGAAAAGGTGACAGGTTTTTTTGTTTTTTTCAAAAATTAATTCAAAGACGCAAAATCGACGATTTTCCAGTCCGTTTCCTCGCTCATACTGTCTCTTTCAACTCTTATATACATCGGCGACGACATAAAATTTAGAAGCTCTCCGAACTTCTCATCTCCCACTTCGGTATCAAAGGCGGCGACAAGGCCGTTTTCAAAAACAGATTCAAGCGACTTGTCGGCAATATCGCACAGCTTGATTTCATCTATCTGAACGAGATAATGAATTTTACCTTCGTTTGAAGAAGCGGGGTAAGCGCCCGAAACAACGCCTTCAATAACTGCCCAAGAGGAATTCTCCTTTTTTGCATCCTCTATCATAATAAGCGCAGCGTCTGAGCTCGAATCGTTTTTTTGCTGTGTGTCATTCATCTCTTCTGCGTGACGGAAATTTACTTCCTCTATAGGGGGATTTTTTTCTACGGTGAAAAATCCGTTTGAGCCTGCAAAAATTCCCAAGCTCAACACAATAGCGAAAGCGCAAACAGCGCTGGCGAGCTTGAAATTAAAGCCTTCAAAGGTAAATGCCGAGCGTTTTCTTTCATTGTTATAACGAAGCTCGTTCGCTTTTTTTAAGGTGGATTCGACAAGACTTTCGCTCGGCTTTATTTTGTTAAGCGCGGCTTTTAAATCCTGCTTGTTCATATGGGGTGATTTTCCTTTCTTTCATTCTCGTGTAAAAAACACTAAGGTCAAAATACATCGTTTTCATCTAATTGAAGCTTAAGCTTTTGTCTTGCGCGAGAAAGACGTTTTTTCACGTTTGCTTCCGACGTGTGAAGGATATTCGATATTTCTCTTATCGACAAATCCTCGTAGTAAAAAAGCAAAATGACCTCTCGCATGGGCTGCGGCAGCTTCAAAATCTGAGCATATACGTCCGATTGATTTTCGATGGAATGAATCTCCGAGCTTTCATCGGGCATAGTTGCGAGCATAGCGTCATCAAGTGAATTTACGTTCTTTTTCCAAGGGGCAACGAAATGTGAATTACAGCAGTTGATAGTTACCCGAATGAGCCATGCCTTACGGTGCTCTTCACTTTCAAAGGGCTTTTTATTCATGACAAGCTTCAAAAACACGTCCTGAAAAATGTCGTCGGCATCGTGCGAGGACTTTGTTTTTGTAAGCGCAATACGATAGACCATAGATGAATAGTAGCGAATTACCTCGTCACTTGCGTCTGCGGGTAAATTCTCGCAAGAAGCAGAGCCTTCAAAAGCGAAGCCTTCGTCGGCTTGCTTGGACAGACCTTCGTCTATTTCTTCATCAGGGCTTTCATAAAAGTCTTTTTCTGTCATTTTGATGTTCCTTTACTTCTAATACCGATTCACTGTCAAAAAGGTGACCGAGAAAATTGTTTTTTGTTTTTATTTTGCAAATTATCTGATAATAATATTTTTTCATCTATATTATATACTAAAAACAAATGACAGTCAACATATTGCAAATATGTTTACAATATGTATTCATAAAAGTAAATATAGCTCTAAAAAAAGAGCCTTTCCAAATGTAATTTTGCATTTGGGTCAGACTCTTTTCAGTTATGCTTAAAGAATTTTTTGAAGGGACGCAAAAGCTTACGTAAAAAAATCACTGAATTTCGTCGAAAGGAAAGACAGGCTGAATAAAACTTAAAAGAAGCGCTATCTACGTTTATTAGCTTTTCCTTCCTTACTATCTCAGATACTCTTGCGATAATATCTTCCTTTGTAATCCCGTATTCAAGGCTAAACTGCGCGTCGCCGCACATGACAGGCTCTCCGCGTTTAAAGCCGACAAGTCTGTGAAGAACAACCTGTCCGTTTTTTCTGCGATAGAGAAGTATGTCGCCCTTTTTAAAAGAAACAAATTCCACAAGTGCAACCTTGTCCCTTTCTTCGCGAATCGTAGGATGCATGCTTTTTCCTCTCGGCGAAAGATAGAAGCACCCGCCGTCCTTTACGGCTTCGGAAATCAAAGGCGCAATCTCATCTGATTTCAAGCGTTCAAGCAAGGATTTTTGCCTCCTTTAACGCCATAATAAATTCATCAAAATCCCTTTGCGCGATTTCTTTTTCGGTGTTGAATTTCTCAGACACAGAGGTTACAATTTCATTTTCTTGCGCGCCGCTCTCGATTTTTTGCCATATAAACGCGGCTGTATCGTTTAATTTTATCATTCCTTTTATTTCGTTAGAAATACTTCCGAGAGGAACGGCATAATAAGTTTCCCCGATTTTTTTCAAAATAAAGCTTCCGTTGAATTTCATATTCCTTACCTCGCAAAAATTATTATGAATATAAAGTCTCGCAGGCGATTTTTGCCGCTTCCTCGCTCATATTGCAGTATATATTGTATAAATTGCATTTTGAAAGCAAATGATTTACTATATCTAAAAACGTAAGCATTTTGTCTTTTTCTGTCGGCACAAGCAGCTGTTGCATAAGAAGTGGCAGCGCCTCATCTGCGCTGATTTTTTCGACAAAGTTTCTTTCGCTGCGTTTTATAAAAGCAAGGTTATAAAGCTCGGCAGAAGTGTTCGTTTGCCACCTTTCCTTACCACTCCAAGGTGTTCCGTAGGCAATTATTTTCCCATTTATAATTCGTATTATAGGCTTGTCTCCGTTGACAACGACAAGCTTTTCCTTATATAGGCTTTTCCAATAGGCGGTATGCGTGGTTTTTCCCGTTCCACTTGGGGCGAGGAATGCAGTTCCTTTCCCGTCAAGAGAGATAAGAGAGCAGTGCATAACGCAGGCGTTGTTATCCAAAAGGAAGCTATGGAATTTCCTGTATATACCTGTAAATTCCATAAGAGCGCGAGAAAAATTCTGTTCGGGAATTTTCTCGCATTCTATTTCCTCCTCTGAAAGAGATATGCGTAAATCCGCCTTTTCGACGCCCGCGTATAAATAGTCGCGACAGGCGTTTTCCGAATATTCGTATTTGTTATCAATTTCAATAATAAAATCGGCGATTTTACATTTAAACATATTGACTCTCTCTTCTACTTAAGATGAAAAATTGCTACACTTAAATTGTAATATATGAAGCCCGTGTCTGTCTGCTTGGGGTCAAGCACGGGCGACCATATTTCAAGACGTGTGCGAAAACCGACAGGTTTTCGTGCAATGACGCAAGTCAGCACAGTTAATTTCATATTCGGTGAAATTAACGTCACATAGATTATACAATAAAAAATCAATTATATCAACACTTTTATAAAAAAATATTTATTTACCTCTAAAATGTAATGTTGCTTAAAAGATTATTTTCAATTGTTCTGTTGACAAATATCTTCACTTTATGGTAAAATAAATAGAATTGATAAATAATATAAATAGAGGAAAGGAAAGTAAATGGCTGTTAAAAAAGAGAAAAGAATAGAAGAGTACGATGATCGAAGTATAAAAATGCTTAAAGGTCCTGACAGAGTTAGAAAACGCCCTGCCGTTATATTCGGCTCTGACGGACTTGAAGGCTGCCAGCATTCCTTTTTTGAAATACTTGCGAACTCTGTTGACGAGGCGAGAGAAGGGTTTGGAAACCTTATCATAGTTACCGCTTTTAAGGATAAATCCATCGAGGTCGAAGACTTCGGGCGAGGAGTTCCTCTGGGATATAACGAAAAAGAAAAGCGTTACAACTGGGAGCTCGTTTATTGTGAGCTTTATGCGGGTGGCAAATATGAAAACAACGATGGCGCTTCTGCCTACGAATATTCCCTTGGTTTGAACGGTCTCGGCGCTTGTGCTACGCAGTATTCCTCTGAATATATGAAGGTGAAATCCTATAACGGAAGTCAGCTTTCCGAGATAGATTTTAAGGTGGGATATCCCGCGTCTGAATTTTCTGTGCGCGACCTCACAAAAGAGGATAAGAAAAAACAGGGAACTATTATTCGTTGGAAGCCCGACCTTGAGGTGTTTACAGATATAAGCATTCCCGAAGAATTTTTTATTGCCACAATGCGACGTCAGTCTGTTGTAAATGCGGGAATTACCTTCAAGCTCAAAATAGAAAAAGAAAACGGAAAATTTGAAGAGCATAATTTTTTATATCAGAACGGAATAGCCGACTATATAGAAGAAATTACAGAGGGAAATTCCTTGACCGAGCCTGTCTGCTGGCATCTTGAAACACTGGGACGTGACCGCGAGGACAAAAAGGATTATAAGCTTAAAGCCGATATCGCTTTCTGTGTTTCCAACGTTACGAACCGACTTGAATATTATCACAACTCCAGCTTTCTGGAATATGGCGGCTCACCCGACAAGGCAGTGAAGATGGGCTTTACATCAGCGCTTGACCAATATATTAAGGCTCAGGGGAAATATACGAAAAACGAGTCGAAAATAAGCTTTGCCGATATAGCCGACTGTCTTACGGTTATCATAAACAGCTCATCTACGCAGACCTCTTATGAGAACCAAACGAAGAAAGCGATAAATAATACGTTTATTGCAAAGGCTCTTACCGACTTTATAAAGCAAAAGCTTGAGATATATTTTTTGGAGAATCCTACAAGCGCTGCCACCTTTGCAAATCAGGTGCTTGTAAATAAGAGAAGCCGCGAAAATGCGGAAAAAGCCCGCATAGATATTAAAAAGAAGCTTTCGGGTACAATAGATGCAGCCAACAGAGTGGAAAAATTCGTTGCCTGTCGTTCTAAGGATCCTGAACGCAGAGAGCTGTATATAGTTGAGGGAGATTCCGCGCTTACCTCCTGTAAGCTGGGAAGAGACTCCGAGTTTCAGGCTATTATCCCCGTAAGAGGAAAAACGCTCAACTGTATGAAAAGCACCTACAGCAGAATTTTTGAGAGTAAAATAATCGTCGATCTCTTGCGTGTAATTGGCTGCGGAGTTGAAATTGAAGGAAAGGTTAAGGGCGACCTGGTCGCGTTTGAATATTCCTCGCTTCGCTGGAACAAAATAATTATCTGTACCGATGCCGACGAGGACGGATTTCAGATAAGAACTCTGCTTCTCACGCTTTTCTACAGGCTTTTGCCCACCTTGCTACAGAAAAACAAGGTGTTTATAGCCGAATCCCCGCTTTTTGAAATAACCTCGGGCTCAGATACTTATTTTGCGTACAACGAAGCGGAGAAGGTAGAAATACTGAAAAAGTTAGGCGACAAGAAATATATTCTCCAGCGCTCAAAGGGATTAGGTGAAAACGAACCGAAAATGATGTGGCAGACGACAATGAACCCCGCGACGAGAAGACTTATAGCGGTAAGCCCTGCGGATGCAGAGGAGACCTGTCGTATGTTCGAGACGCTTCTGGGCGATGCAATAGACAAACAAAAAAAATTCATTTCAAAAAACAAATATAAATATATAGCCGATGCAGATATTTAAATCAAAAATAAACAACAACGTATATGAAAGGTAATATCATGGCAACAAGTTTAAAAAAATCTTCTGAATTCGAAGGGGTAAAGGGCCCGCTTCTCACAATAGTGATGGATGGCGTCGGACTTGCCAAAAACGGAGCGGCAAACGCAATTTATGCAGCGCACACGCCCACACTTGATTATCTTATGGAAAAATATCCAACTCTTAAATTGAAGGCGCACGGAACGGCGGTAGGTCTCCCCTCCGACGATGATATGGGTAACTCCGAAGTAGGACACAATGCGCTTGGGGCTGGTCAGATTTTCGCGCAGGGCGCTAAGCTCGTTTCCCAGTCTATAGAAAGCGGAAAAATGTTCGCGTCAAAATCCTGGCAGGATTTAGTGGCAAACGTAAAAAATAACAATTCAACACTTCATTTTATTGGTCTCTTTTCCGACGGTAACGTGCATTCTCACATAGATCATTTGAAGGCCATGCTCGTAAGAGCCAAGGAAGAGAAGTGTAAAAAGGTAAGAATTCATATCCTCATTGACGGAAGAGACGTTGGCGAAACCTCTGCTTTGGATTATATTCTGCCTTTTGAGGAATTTCTTCTTTCTCTTTGTGACGAAGACTTCGATGCGAAAATCGCTTCGGGCGGCGGAAGAATGAAAATTACAATGGACAGATACGAAGCTGATTGGAGTATGGTTGAAAGAGGCTGGCAGACACACGTTCTGGGCGAAGGCAGACAGTTTGCTTCGGCTGAAGAGGCTGTCAACACCTATAGAAAAGAGCTTGGCGTGATAGATCAGGACCTTCCTCCCTTTGTAATTGCCAAAAACGGAGAGCCCTTAGGGACTGTTCTTGATGGCGACAGCGTAATCTTTTATAACTTCAGAGGAGATCGCGCAATAGAAATTTCGAAGGCATTTGAAGCAGACGGCAGCTTTTCGGCATTTGATCGCAAGAGAGTTCCGAGCGTTCTTTACGCGGGTATGCTTGAATATGACGGAGACCTTCACATTCCCTCGCGCTATCTTGTAAATCCCCCTGAAATTACTAATACTATGGGCGAATATCTCTGCGCGACGGGCATTCCTCAGCTCGCAATTTCCGAGACACAGAAATACGGTCACGTTACTTATTTCTGGAACGGAAACAAAAGCGGCAAGTTTTCGGATGAGCTTGAGACCTATATCGAAATTCCGTCTGACGTAGTTCCTTTTGAGCAGCGCCCTTGGATGAAATGCGCTGAAATTACAGATAAGCTTATCGAATGTCTTGAAAGCGGAAAATATAAATATCTGCGCGTTAATTTCCCTAACGGCGATATGGTAGGTCATACTGGTAATTTCTTGGCGACAGAATGCAGTATGGAGGCTCTCGACCTTCAGCTTGCGAGAATTCTGCCCGTAATTGATAAATTAGAGGGCGCGGCTATTATCACCGCCGACCACGGTAACGCCGATGAAATGTACGAGGTGGATAAAAAGACAGGCGAGCCCAAGCTCTCAAAGGACGGCACACCCAAGTCTAAAACAAGTCATACTCTTAACCCCGTTCCGTGTATCATTTATGATAACTTTACTAATGATAAGTACAGAATAAAGGAAGATAAAGGCGAGTTCGGACTTGCTAACCTTGCGGCTACAACCGTAAAAATGCTCGGTTACGAGGCCCCCGATATGTGGGAAGAATCGATAATTGACTGATATATGCAAAAAAAGCGCTTGTGATATTTATACACGTAGCGCTTTTTCATTTTTTTATTTCTCTTGTAAAGAAAGTAAGAGCAAGAGTTTGAGAGAATTTTGTTTAAAAATATTACGTATTGTATATTTTTGATTTTATCTATTGATTATTGTTTGTATATATAGTATAATGAAAGAGTGGTTTTATAAACTTAAAATGCCTTTTCAATCGCAGCTCAATGAAAAGCGAACGGCAGAAGGAGATAAATAATGAGAGAACTGGAAGAAAAAATAAAAGCTGAGGGGAAAATTCTTCCCGGCAACGTTTTAAAGGTGGGCAGCTTTTTAAATCAGCGATTAGACGTGGATTTTATTATGAAAATGGGGCAGGAGATAGCGCGACTTTATAAAAACAGCGCCGTCACAAAAATTCTCACTGTAGAGGCGTCGGGTATAGCCTTGGCGTTTGCCGCCGCAAGCTATATGCACGTGCCTGTTGTTTTTGCCAAGAAAAATAAGTCTAACAACGTCAGCGGAAACGTTTATTCCTCGGAGGTTGCGTCTTATACGCACGGAAAAACCTTTCAGATAGTTGTTTCAAGCGAATATATTGATATTGATGAAAACGTTCTTATAGTTGATGATTTTCTCGCCTGTGGAAATGCGATAAGGGGACTTATGGACATTGTCTCGCAGGCAGGCGCAAAAGCAGTTGGCTGCGCTGTCGCTATAGAGAAGGGCTTTCAGGGCGGCGGAGACCAGCTTCGCCTTGACGGCGTAAGAGTAGAGTCACTCGCTATTGTTGACAGTATGGACGATACCTCTATTACTTTTCGCAAATAATTTTACATAGAAATATGGGAGTACAGAAGTGAATACAGATGTTTTAATAATAGGCGCAGGCCCTGCGGGAATTTTTACCGCCATCGAAATGTTAAAGAAGGGCACTGAAAAAAAGATAGTTATAGTTGAAAAGGGCGCGGCTATCGAGAAAAGAAGCTGTCCTAAATCAAAAACTCAAAAATGTGTAAACTGCAAGCCCTACTGTCATATCACGACAGGCTTTTCGGGCGCAGGCGCGTTTTCTGACGGTAAGCTTTCCTTGAGCGCAGACGTCGGCGGCGACCTTCCTAACCTTATCGGTTTTGATTTGGCGCAACAGACCATTGATTATACCGATAAAATTTATCTCGAATTTGGCGCGGATACCCATATAGAAGGTATTGGCAATGATGACGAGGTCAAGGAAATCAGAAAAAGAGCTATTCAAGCGGGACTCAAGCTCGTTGACTGTCCTATCAGACACTTGGGAACTGAAAAAGCTCAGGATATTTATTACTCTATCGAGCAGTATCTTATAACTCACGGAGTAGAAATTATTTTCGGATGTGAATGTAAGGACCTTCTGATAGAGAATGACGCTTGTATAGGCGCTGTTATTTCGAGAGACGGATGCGCCGACGAAACCGTTTTCGCTACCGACGTAATTGTTGCGACAGGAAGAAGGGGCGCCGAATGGCTTGAGCACATATGCACAGAACACGATATTGCTCACGAGCCTGGTACTGTTGATATAGGCGTACGCGTAGAGGTACGTAACGAGGTCATGGAGCAGGTCAATCGCGTTTTGTACGAATCTAAGCTCATAGGATATCCGAAGCCCTTTAAAAACAAGGTGAGAACCTTCTGCCAGAATCCAGGCGGCTTTGTAAGTCAGGAAAACTATGATAATAATTTGGCGGTGGTAAACGGTCATTCCTATAAAGAACTGAAAAGCAATAATACAAACCTTGCTATTTTAGTGTCTCATAACTTTAATACCCCCTTTAACCAGCCTATAGAATACGCTCAAAAGGTGGGAGAGCTTGCAAATATGCTTGGCGCGGGACACATTCTCGTTCAGCGCTTCGGCGATATTCTGGACGGCAAGCGTACTTGGGCAAAGGAGCTTGCGCAGTCTAACTTGAAGCCCTCTCTGCCCGATGCCGTTGCGGGAGATATTACTGCCGCGATGCCGTATAGAGCAATGATGAATATAATTAACTTCATTCAGGCGCTTGACCACGTTGTTCCGGGATTTGCTTCGACGGAAACACTTCTTTATTCCCCCGAATTGAAGTTTTACAGTAACCGTGTAAAAATGGATGCTGAATTCAATACCAATTTGAAAGGACTTTACTGTCTCGGAGATTCAAGCGGTTGGACAAGAGGCTTAATGATGGCATCCGTTATGGGCGTTTTGCTCGGCAGACGCTTGGCATAAAATGAAAATAAAAATACGCTAAGCAGTTTTTTAGAACCGTTTAGCGTATTTTTTGCATTTATATCAAGGCAGAATCATTTATGATTGGAACATTTTCCGTCAAACATTCCGTGAAGGTCCGCATATAAATTTTCTTTTCCAGTGTCCTTAAAGCCGAGCGCCTTTAAAAGTCTTGCGTCCCCTGCGTTTCTTTCGCATTCAGCCTCGTGCGCTCCGCAAAGGTCGATGAAATTCAAAGTTCCTCTTCCCATAATGAACATTGCTTCAAAGTCATTTACGTTTTCGTATGAGACAATATTTTTTATATAGCCTCGCTCTCCCTTTATGGCAAATTGACACATTCCCACAAAAGCATCATCGACGTGAGCAGAATATGCAAGCATATCAACGTCATACGGAATATTGCATTTAGCGCAGAACAGCTCTTGCTCTGCTTTTGAGCGTATCGGTTTAACTGTAAGCATTGCCCCTCCTCAAATGTTATTTTGAATTCTTGTATAAATAATCTATTTCAGCCTGTTCAAGATAACGCCATTTGCCTACGGGAAGATTATTTAATTTCAGTGAGCCTATGGAAATTCGGTTAAGACGCTTCACGGTAAGACCGCAAAGCTCACACATTTTGCGTATCTGTCGGTTTCTGCCTTCAAATAAAGTCATTTTTAATACGGTTCCGCTTTCGTCTATGTCGGTAATATCAACTCCAACAGGTTGAATTTTATATCCGTCTATGACAAGCTCTGAACGCAGCTTGTCAAGCTGCTCGTTCGTAATAGCCGAGCCTATCTTTACTCGGTAGATTTTTGGTATAGTATGCTTTGGATGCGTGAGGCGGTTCGCAAGCACGCCGTCATTAGTCAGCAAGAGCAGCCCCTCTGAGCAAAGGTCGAGTCTTCCTATAGGATATACTCTTTCATTTACACCGTCAAGGAGGTCAGTGACACATTTTCTGCCCTGAGGGTCAGACGTGCTTGTTATGTAGCCGCGGGGCTTGTTCATCATAATATAGATGAAATTATTTTTTCCCCTCGGCTTTATTTGCTTATCCATATAGGTTACAATATCCTTATACGGATTTATTTTAGTACCTACCGTAGCTATAGCCCCGTTTACCTTAACCTTTTTTGCCGCTATCTCCGCTTCGGCTGCGCGCCTTGACATTATTCCGCAATCGGTAAAGAATTTTTGAAGTCTTATAAGTTCAGAATTGTTTGACATATCTTTGTGTCGGATTTATTTTAAAAATCCGAAAGGTCCTTTTTTTATTTTTATTTCTTCTACGTCGCTCTCGGCTATGAGTGGGGAAGAAGCGAGTATAGTTTCTCCCGATTTAAAAAACACCTGCCCAAGAACGTCACCTTTTTTTATGGGGGCGCTTACCGTTCTGTTAAGCTCTGTTACCGTCTTAATTTCGCCCTGCGTTTTCTTTACGATAAGTGAGATTTCATTCGGATTAGAGCATCTTACGGTCTCTTTTTCTCCGTTTAAAATATTTACGTCGAAAACAAGCTCGCCTGATTTGGATAACACTCTTTTCTCGTATTCGCCGAAGCCGTAGTCCAAGAGCTTTTTATGGTCACTCCAGTCGTTTGACGCATTTAGTGTTACCGAAATAAGAGTTAATCCGTCTCGCTCTGCGGCAGAGACAAGACATCTCCCCGTCTTCTTGGTAAAGCCCGTTTTTACGCCTATCGCATCCTCATAGAGCAATAGCATTTTGTTGTGATTTACCACCGTTCGTGCAGTTTCTCCGTCTACTGTCGAGATGGTCTTTCTGTAGGTTGATACAATGGTTTTGAAGACAGGATTTTTAAGAGCTTCCGCAGTAATTAAGGCGAGCTCTTTTGCCGTTGTGTAGTGTTTTTCACTGTCTAATCCGTGAGGATTTTCAAAATGAGTATCGGTCAGTCCCATTGAAGCAGCCTTTTCATTCATCATTTCGGCGAAGCCCTCAATACTGCCTCCAAGCTCGATAGCAATAGCAGAGGCCGCGTCGTTAGCGCTTTGAAGTAAAAGGGCGTACAGAAGGCTTTCCATAGTATATTGGTCGTTCGCCTTTAAATATACAGACGACCCCTCTATTCCCACTGCCTTTTCCGACACGGTAACTATGCGGTCAAGCTCTGAATTTTCAAGCGCTATGAGCGCTGTCATTATTTTCGTCGTGCTTGCCATGGAATGACGCTCGTCTGCCGATTTATCGTAAGCGGTTATCTCCGCTTCGGGAATATACAGACAGGCGTGCTGAGCCGAAAGAGCGAGGACTCCGTCGTCTCCCTTTGCTAATGCGCTGACAGAAGGGCAGAGCAAAACGACGAGCAGAAAGCATATAATTATATTTTTTTTAAAATTAGACAATTTTGATTCTCCCTGTATTTTATAATTATAATTTGCTTTTCAAGACAAAAAAATATTCATAAAAAT
>JAZOCY010000028.1:0-1891 GCA_045596805.1 Eubacteriales bacterium
ACAAGTGGCGTAGGAATATCAAAAAAGAGCATTAAAAGCTCTGTTTATGAGGTTTTGCTTGGGGAAGTGTCGGCAAAAGACGCTATAATTCCCACAAAATTTAAAAATTTGTCGGTTTTGCCAGCCACAATAGCCCTTGCAGGCGCAGAATTAGACCTCAATGAGCTGGGAGAAAAGGGAAAAGGTATGGTTAAAGCCGTAGAGGAAATCAAAAACGATTACGATTACCTTATAATAGACTGTCCGCCCACGCTTGGATTGCTTACAATCAACGCGCTTTCGGCGTCTGACGGCGTAATAATACCGATGCAATGCGAATTTTTCTCGCTTGAGGGGCTTTCTCAGCTTATTTTGACAATAAAAAGGGTAAGACAGTCCTATAATCCCAGCTTGGAGATAACGGGAATACTTCTTACTATGTATAACGGCAGATTAGTGTTGACAAATCAGGTAATAGAGGAGCTCAAAAAGTATTATGCGGACAAGCTCTTCAAGACGCCTATAACGAGAAGCGTTAAGCTTTCCGAGGCGCCCGGCTTTGGCGAGCCCATCTGTTATTACGACCCTTATTCCAAGGGCGCGTTAGAGTATAACGACATAGCGAAGGAGCTAATGCTCAGAATTTGATAGTTTTCAACTTCAAAAATGTTGAAAATGTTGAAAAGCACGGTTTTTTAAATCAAAAAGCGTCAAAAATAGCAAAAAAATGATAAAAAACAGCAAAAACGGCGTAAATAGGGAAGCACAAATGGTAAAATATACCAATGGCAATATTTAACAACACAAGAGCCGTACATAAAAAGGAGAAAATAAAATGGCGAAAAGAGGATTAGGACAGGGCCTTGACGGTCTGTTCATTGAGAATATGGCTGCAGAGGAGCAGAGCGCGAAGAACGCGAAAACAAATATAAGAATTTCGCTCATCGAGCCGAAGCCCGGACAGCCGAGAAAGACGTTTGAAAGCGAGCCTCTGGCGCAGCTTGCAGATTCTATTGCGGCATTTGGAGTGCTTCAGCCTATCCTTCTCAGAGAAATAGGCGGAGGCAGATATCAGATTGTTGCGGGAGAAAGACGCTGGAGAGCGTCAAAAATGGCGGGACTCAACGAAATTCCCGCGATTATCCTCGACGGAAGCGAGGCTGAGGCGGCTCAGATAGCCCTCATCGAAAATATTCAGCGCGAGGACTTAAATCCGCTTGAGGAGGCTATGGCGTATCGCTCGCTTGGCGAGGAATACGATATGACACAGGAGCAAATTTCGGAGAAAATAGGGAAGAGCCGCAGCGCGATAGCAAACGCGCTCAGGCTTTTGGATTTGCCCGATGAAATTTTGTCAATGCTTGCGAGCAAGGACCTTTCGGCAGGTCATGCCCGTACGCTTCTTACCTTGAGAGACGTCGACGATATCATACTTTTGGGCAAAAAAACGGTGGAATACGGGCTGTCTGTACGCGCTTTGGAGGAAGAGGTAAAAAGATATCTTAAGAAAAAGAAGCAAGCAGAACAAGAAATCGGGGAAAAGGCTGAATTTGTAGTAGATTACGTAGGCGAGCTTGAAAAGAAGCTACAGAGACATCTCGGACGCAGAGTAAAAATAAACGTGGGGAAGAACAAGAAAACCGTTACGCTTTTCTTTGAGGATAATGACGACCTTGACGTGTTGCTTCGTAATATTTGCGGCGGCGAGTTTGTTGATAACGAATAATGTATATGCTAAAAAATAAAAAATTTGTAATATTCATTTCAGTCTGCCTCTTGCTCTTGATCGGTTTGGTTGGGGTGCTGAATAATTATTCTACTCGAAATCGGGCAAAAAGGGAAGGGCTTGAAGAGATGTATGAGTCTCTTTACGAGCAGGCAATGCTTGAAATAGAGGAAAACGAGAAAAAGC
>JAZOCY010000029.1:0-2746 GCA_045596805.1 Eubacteriales bacterium
AACGACTTGGTAGGCACAGACCACACACCCGGCTTCGGCTCTGCCGCGAAGTACATAGCTGCCACAATAAAGGAAATAATCAGAGACTGCGCCGTTTATACGAAGAAGGCAGTTACCATAGTAGAGATTATGGGACGCGACGCAGGCTGGCTGACGGCGGCTTCCGCATTGCCTCAGCTCGTTTCGGGAGACGGCCCCGACCTCGTTTACTTGCCCGAGCGTGATTTTGATTTACAGAGCTTCTTTGCCGATGTCAGACGAAAGCTTGACGAGCATCCGAACGTTGTTGTTACGGTGTCTGAGGGTATTCGCTTTGCAGACGGAAGATACGTAGGCGAGGGCATCGACGGAGGCGTGGACGCCTTTGGCCATAAGCAGCTTTCGGGCGCAGGCAAGGTTCTTGAAATGGCTGTGAAAAACGAATTAGGCTGCAAGGTACGCTCGGTAGAGGTTAACATTTCACAGCGCTGCGCTTCTCACATAGCATCAAAGACCGATATAACGGAATCCGTAAGCGTCGGCAAAAACGCAGTAAAGGCGGCAATCAGTGGAAAAAGCGGCTGCATGATGTGTATGATAAGAGAAGAAAACAAACCGTATCACATTATAGTAAAGCCGAAGAACGTTTCCGAAATTGCGAACAAGGTAAAAAGCGTGCCCGATAACTATATAAACGAAGAAGGAAACTATGTGACAGACGAATGTCTTGCGTATATTTTGCCTTTGATAAAGGGCGAGCTGAAGACTAAATTCAAGGACGGGCTTCCCGTACATTACGTAATAAAATAAAAGCCGAGCCTTTTTGGAATAATAAAAGACTCAGGTGCGTTATAAAATCTTAATTTGGTTTTCAGGAAATTGATTAGAAAAAGGGGATGTTATTATGCAGAACAGAACGCATAATTTAAATGAGTTAAGAATTGAAAACGTAGGACAAAGAGTAAAGCTCGTCGGCTGGCTTGACAACGTGAGAAAGGTCAGCAAAAATCTTGCGTTTTTGGTTATGAGAGATTTTTACGGAAAGACACAGGTGGTTGTTGAAAACGAAGAAATTATGAGTGTCATAGACACCATAAACGTAGAATCCACTATCTCGGTTGAAGGAATCGTAAGAGAACGCTCGTCCAAAAACAAGGATATGGCTACGGGCGAAATTGAGATAGTTCCCGAAAAGGTAGAGCTTCTCGGAAAATGTATCTATAACGAGCTTCCTTTCGCTATCAGCCACTCAAAAGAGGCAGACGAAAATTTGCGCTTGAAATACAGATATCTCGATTTGAGAAATCCTTTAGTAAAGAACAATATAATTTTGAGATGCAACGTCGTTGCGGCCTTGAGAAGCAGTATGATAGAGAAGGGCTTTTTGGAAATTACCACGCCTATTCTCACAAGCTCTTCTCCTGAGGGCGCGCGTGACTACCTTGTTCCGTCGAGAAATCATCCGGGCAAGTTTTACGCATTGCCTCAGGCGCCTCAGCAGTTCAAGCAGCTTTTGATGGCTTCGGGCTTCGACAGATATTTTCAGATTGCGCCCTGCTTCCGTGACGAAGACGCGAGAGCAGACCGTTCTCCCGGAGAATTTTATCAGCTTGATATGGAAATGGCGTTTGCGGGACAGGAGGACGTGTTCGCGGTAATCGAGGACGTTCTGCCCCCCGTATTCTCCAAGTTCGGTATCTATAACAAAGCATCCTCTGCCCCCTTTAAGAGAATTCCTTATAAAGAGGCTATGGAAAAATACGGCTCGGATAAGCCCGACCTCAGAATCGACCTCACAGTGACCGACGTGACGGATCTTATAGGCGATTGCGGCTTTGAGCCCTTCAAGGATAACGTTGTAAAGGCTGTTGTCGTTGACAAGTTTAACGGTACGAGAAAAGCAATAGACAAGATTATGTCCGACGTCGAAATTCAGACGGGTAATAAGGCGTATTGGTTCAAGCTTGACGAAAACGGTCAGCTTGTCGGCGGAATCTCGAAGTTCTTGCAGGATAAGGCAGAAGATATTATCTCTGCTCTTAAGCTTGAAGCTAATACACTCGTCTCTATTGCGGCAGGCAAAAAATTATCGGCGCAGAAAACCGCAGGCGCTATGATAAAGATTATCGGATATTCAACAGAGGGACATATAAATAAGGAATGCTATGAATTCTGTTGGATAGTTGACTTCCCGATGTATGAAATAGGCGAGGAGTCGGGCAAGCTCGAATTCTGCCATAACCCCTTCTCAATGCCTCAGGGAGGCTTGCAGGCACTTCTTGACGCTGAGGGCGACATTGAACGTGAGCTTGAAGTCAATGCGTATCAGTACGACCTCGTATGTAACGGCATAGAGCTTTCCTCAGGCGCAGTCAGAAACCACAACCCCGAAATAATGAAGAAGGCGTTTGAGCTTGTCGGCTTGGGCGAGGATGACGTTAAGTCCAAATTCCCCGCAATGTATAACGCGTTCTGCTACGGCGCGCCGCCTCACGCGGGCATCGCCCCCGGTGTTGACAGAATGGTTATGATGCTTGCGGGCGAGGAGAGTATCCGCGAAATCATTCCGTTCCCGATGAATAAAAAGGCGCAGGATATTATGATGGGCGCTCCCTCTACGGTAGAGGACAGTCAGCTAAGAGACGTTCACATAAAGCTCGCCGAAATAAAAGAATAATCTAAATTTAACAGAAAAAGCATTCGCTTGACAAAATATCCTCTACGGATAAAACGTCTTAGCGAATGCTTTTTTGTCTTTATAACAATG
>JAZOCY010000030.1:0-2354 GCA_045596805.1 Eubacteriales bacterium
AATATATGATATACTATATTTGTATATTATATATTCAAAGGAAAAGGCCGTGCAGGATTATACCTATATCGAAAACAATCTTTATAAAGTTCGCTCTCTTGCCGAAGGCGCGGCTATTCGCGCAGGCGTTAAAATGCCTAAGCTCATAGCAGTTACGAAAAGCGCGTCCGACGAAGAGGTTATGGCGCTTGCAGGCTTTGGAATAGAGGCTATAGGCGAAAATCGCACTTCCCTCTTTAATTCGCGTTATGATTTGCTTAAGGACAAGTTTCCTCAAATTGAGTTTCACTTGATAGGACATCTGCAAACCAACAAGGTCAAATACGTAGCAAACAGAGCCACACTTATTCACTCACTTGACAGTCTGCGTCTGGCGTCGGAAATTGAAAAGCAGGGCGCGAAGCACGGAATAAAAATCCCCGTGCTTATCGAAGTAAACAGTGGCAGAGAGGAAGCAAAATCGGGAGTATTTCCCGAAGACGTTCTTTCCTTTCACGATTCTCTTTCGGGCTTTGAGCATTTGAGCATTTGCGGTCTTATGACTATGGCGCCCGACTTTGAAAACAAAGAGGACTATCGTCCTTGCTTCAGAGAAACCTATAAGACCTTTGAAGCCATAAAGGCGCAAGGCGGCTTTGATACGGACGCCCCCACGCTTTCAATGGGAATGAGCGACAGCTTTGAGGTTGCTATAGAAGAGGGCGCGACGGCTATAAGAGTAGGCAGACGCCTGTTTTTGAATTCATAAAGAGCTTTATTATAATAACATACAAATCACAAAACGGAGGATATTAAAATGGCATTGTTCAAAAAGCAGTCCGAATCTTTCTACGAGATTGAACCCGAAGTAGAGGAAACGGAATTTAACACCTACGAAGAGGAAGAAGAGGCGAACAACGCATCAGCATTCGGAGGACTCAACATAGGAGGAGGAAACATCGAGCTTAAGGTAGTACGCCCCGAGAAATTCAGCGACGCGCCTCAGGTAGCAGACCACCTTCTCAGCAACCGTACCGTTGTTCTCAATCTGGAGAACACCGACAAGGACACCTCCCGTCATCTCATCGACTTCTTGAGTGGAGTTGTATACGCCCTTGACGGAGACATTAAAAAGGTTGCGAACGACACCTTCATTATAACCCCCCACAACGTGTCTATAAGCGACGCTCAGGTTGCTTCAAATGAAGAGAGCAACGAGCCCAAGCCTGTCGGCTTCACTACCGACGAGGACGACGAGTAATTATTCAGACTGTCTCACGCGCTTTTTGCAAAATGAGACAGTTTGATTTTTTAATCTTATCGGTCTTGTCCTTTAGACAGGTCCGTTAAAAAGGAGTTGTAATTTTGCCCGTTATTTTTCAAATTATTGCGGCCACGATCTATGCGTTTATCGGAATACTGCAATTTGTTATGCTCATAAGAGCCGTTCTTTCCTGGTTCCCCGCGACTCAGGAATCTATGATAGCTCAATTTTGTACGCTGGTGACAGAGCCATTTATTGCGCCCGTTCGCTTTATGCTTTCTCACTTTTCCTTTACGCAGGGACTCCCCTTTGACCTGTCATTCTTTTTGACGTTTATTCTGCTTTCACTGCTTGAAAGCTTTTTGCCCGTAATAAGATAAAAAAATAACACACACGGAGAAAAAATGAAGCTGTCTCTTTTAAAGAAAAAATTTATTTGCCTCGCTATTGTGATCCTGGGAATAATTCTCGACTACTTAACAAAGCAGGCTATAATAGCAAATATGACCTTAGGTCAGTCCATACCTCTGTGGGAGGGCGTATTACACATAACCTACGTTATAAACGAGGGCGCGGCGTTCAGTATGCTTTCGGGACACCGTTGGATATTTTTAGTCGTATCGAGCGTTGCCATTTTAGGTATGAGCGCTTATATAATTTTTACGAAAAATTCAAGACCTCTCTGGCTCTACTCTCTTGCTCTCATCGTTTCGGGCGGGATAGGTAATATGATAGACCGTATAAGTCTTGGCTACGTAACCGATTTTATTGATTTCACCCTCATAAATTTTGCCGTTTTCAATGCGGCGGACAGCCTTGTATGCATAGGCTCGGGCCTTTTACTCTTTGACCTTATATATGACTTTATAAGGGACCCGTCGGGTAACGGCGCAAACAAAGAAAAAGACCTGCCCGCAGAGCTTTACAGCGAACAATTCAGTGAAAAGGCGGATGATAGCGCAGATGGTACTGATAGCAGAGCAGACTGATGGCGTTACACGTCTTGACACGTTTATAGCCTCAAAAAGCGAGCTTTCGCGCTCCGCCGTTGCCAAGCTCATAGAAGAAGAGAATATTCTGCTTAACGGAAAGCCCTGCTCTAAAAAATACG
>JAZOCY010000031.1:0-14520 GCA_045596805.1 Eubacteriales bacterium
TCTTTTTCTCTTTTTTAAACGGATAAATTAAAATCTTATAGGAGAATGAAATGGACTCATTAACACAGCTCTGCGAATCCTTACAGCAGAATATAAGAAGGAAGGTCTCCTCTACTATCTACAATCTCTGGTACGTTGACCTTAAAATAGAATCTCTTTCCGAAAGAGAGGCAGTCTTTTCTATCAACAGCGACTTCAAAAAGGACATTATAGAAAAAAAGCATCTCGAATTTATTTCTTCCTGTCTTTCCGAGCTTCTCGGCTTTGAGGTATCCTGCTCTATAATTTCTACGCAGGCGGAAAACGGCTTCAAGCTTCCCGACCTCTATTCAAAGGATTCGGAATACACTCAGGAGGAGGAGAAAAAGCCTCTTGCCCCCGTATATAATCATGAGGACGAGCAGGTGCTCGACACCGCCTCGGCAATCGAAAGCCATATGATAGTCGAGGAATACACCTTTGACAATTTCATAGTGGGAGAATCCAATAAATTTGCTCACGCCGCCTGTACTGCGGTTGCGAGTCAGCTTTCCCCTCAATATAACCCCCTCTTTATATGGGGACAAAGCGGACTGGGAAAAACTCACCTTCTCTATGCCGTAACGAACGAGATAAAAAGACACAACCCTAAAGTAAAAATTATCTATAAGAAATGCGAGGAATTCACAAACGAGCTTATAACGGCTATCTCAACCTATACGACAGCCTCTCTGCGTGAAAAATACAGGACCGCCGACGTTTTACTTATAGACGACATTCAGTTTATCGCGGGTAAGGAATCGACTCAGGAGGAATTTTTCCATACCTTTACCTCTCTTTACGAGACGGGAAAGCAGATAATACTTACATCCGACAGACCCCCGAAGGAAATTGCTCATCTTTCGGACCGCTTACGCACCCGATTCGAGTGGGGACTTATGGCTGACATTCAGCCCCCTACCTTTGAGCTGAGGACGGCTATTATAATGAAAAAGGCGGAAGCGTTAAATATAAATATTTCCACCGAAATAGTAAATTATTTAGCCGAAAAGCTGAATAACAACATAAGACAGATTGAGGGCGCGATAAAGAGAATTTCGGCTATTAACATATTGACGGCAACCCCTATTACGCTCGATATGTGTAAAAGAACTATTTCCGACTTTCTTTCAGGCTCGACCTCAGTAAGCGTAACCCTTGACAGAATATTCAAAACGGTTTCGGAAAAATATAACGTATCCGTCGAGGATATAAAGAGCACGAAGCAAAACGCAATAATAGCAAATGCGCGACACATCTGTATTTATCTTATAAGAACCATGACAGACCTTCCCCAGACCTCTATAGGAGAGCTTTTCGGCAAGGATCATTCCACCGTCATCGCCTCTCTTAAAAAGGTAGAAAAGAAAATGAAGGAAAACAAAAATTACGAATTCGATATAGAATCGCTTTTACAGGAAATTAAAAATTAAGTTTTCAACAATCATTTGCTTTTACATACCAAATTACTGTTGAAAAGAATAAAAAAAGCTGTTTAAAAAAATGAGAAAATTTTTAAACAATTCAAACGTTGAAGCTTTGTTACAAACCTTCAACAGCGATTAGGTACGTACTCTAATTTTTATAAACATCAAAAAAATGAAAATTATGGCTTTTTAAGGGACTTTTGAGACTTTTAAACATTTTAAACACCCCCTACTATTACTACTATTATATATACTATATTATTTTCTTTTTCTTTCCTTTTAAAAGGAGAGAAAAGCAAAGGAGAAAAAAATGAATATAACCTTTCAAAAAGAAGAATTTACACAAAAGCTTGCGCCCGCTATGGGAAGCGTATCAAGTAAGAACACCATAACGTCAATAGAAGGAGTTCTTATAGAAGCGGACAAGGAGAGCTCTATGATAAAGCTTTCCGCCTACGATATGAAAAAGGGCGTTGTCGCGTACGTAAGGGCAGAAAGAATACTTGAGGGCGGAAGCTATATAATAAACGCGCAGAGACTTATGCAGATTTTGCGCCTTTTGCCCGACGATATTATAAACATAACGGTTGACGAGCGCTTCAATACGGTTATTTCCTGCGGTACGAGTAATTTTTCTCTCTTTGCTTTAAAGGGCTCGGATTTTCCGAAGCTTCCCGAGCTTAATTGCGAAAACGGCTTTATAGCTGATTCCTTTGTTTTGAAAAAGATGATAAATAAGGTGCTTCACTCTATAGCAGAGCAGGATACGAGACCAATGCTTTGCGGCGCCTTTTTCAAAATAAAGAAAAACAAGCTTGAAATAATTTCCTGCGATAGCTATTCTCTTTCAAAATGTGAGATAGAAAGTGATATTTCCGACGTTTCAAAAAAGGAAAATATGGATTTTTCCTTTATTGTTCCGGGTCACGCATTGAACGAGCTTGTAAAAATTCTGTCTGACAAGGGCGGAAATATAAAGGTTATGCTCACGAGAAAGCACGCTATATTCAATTTTGAGGACCTTACCTTCTTTACTCGTCTCATAGATGAGGAATATATAGATTACAACAGAATTATACCCAAAACCAATGACATTTATGTTACACTACAAAGAGAAAGACTTCTTGCAGGTCTTGAAAGAGCAAATCTTATTGCCGAAGAAAAAAGCTCTCGCTCGTATGTTAAGATAATCGTTGATGGAAATAAGCTTTCTCTCGCTTCAAAATCGGCAAGCGGAGAGGTTTACGACGAAATGCCCTGTGTCCACGAGGGAGAATCGATAAAGATAGCCTTTAACTGCCGTTATCTTATAAACAGCATAAGAGCTGCTGACAGCGAGGAAATAATTCTTTCGTTCAAATCTCCTACGCAGAGCGTAACCGTTTCTCCTCGCGAGAAAAAGGAGGACGAGGATTTCTTCTATATGGTTCAGCCTGTCAGAATGAATGAATAAAAGGCTTTTTTAGAAGAAAAGAAAAGCTCGGAAAGTATGAAAATAGAAAAGCTGAAGGCAGAAAATTTCAGAAACATAGAAAGCGCGTCTCTTACCTTTTCTGACGGAGTAAATCTTTTATACGGACAGAACGCGCAGGGAAAGACTAATATTTTAGAGGCCGTATATTATTTTGCGAGGGGAAAGAGCTTCAGAGGCTCAAGCGACGGAGAGTTAAAAAAGTTCGGACAAGACGGATTTTTTATTGAAATGGAATTTGAAGGACAGAAAAGAAGTCAGTCTCTCGCCTACAGAGTATACGGAAAAGAAAAGAAAAAGTACAGAAACGGCGGAGAAGAGGAAAGAATTACCGATATGATAGGTCATTTCAGGGCTGTTCTCTTTTTTCCCGAGCATCTGACTCTTGTAAAAGAGGGACCGTCTATGAGGCGGGACTTTATGAATATAGGAATAAGCCAGATAAAGCCTATGTATCTGAATATATATAGCGAATACAATAAAATTCTTGAAAACCGAAACACAATTTTAAAAAATGCGCAAAAGGGCTTTTATTACAGCGAGGAGCAGCTTGACATCTGGTCGTCTTCTCTTGCGAAAAGAGCCGCTTATATAAATGAGAAAAGAAGCGAGTATATAAAAAAAATAGCACAAAGCGCAAAAAATATACTATATGAGCTGTCGGGGGGACGCGAAGAGCTTTCTCTTGAATATAAAAGCGATATAGAGGACTCTTTGAATATAGAAGAGCAGTACAGAGAGCTTTTACAGACAGACAGAAAAAGAGAGATTTCTGCGGGCTGTACTCTTTTTGGAATTCACCGAGACGATATTGAAATAAAAATAAACGGAATTTCGGCTCGCGCGTACGCGTCACAGGGACAGCAGCGCTCTATAGTTTTAGCTTTAAAAATGGCGGAGGGAGAGGTTTGCCGCGAGTATTCGGGCGAATACCCCGTATTTCTCTTTGACGACGTTTTAAGCGAGCTTGACGAAAAGAGACGCGCCTATATTCTCGAAAAAAAGCAGGATAGACAAATACTTATTACCTCCTGCGAAAAGCAGAGCTTTGACTCAAGCGAGGTAAATATAATAAAGGTGGAAAAGGGAAGATATGTATCTTCATATAGGTAACGGCTTTAACGTTAAAAAGAAAGAAATAATAGGAATTTTCGATATGGATACGGCGACGGTATCACATAACACGAGAGCGTTTCTCTCTGCTATGGAAAAGAAAAAAAGAGTGTCCTATACCGAAATTGACATACCCCGTTCCTTTATTTTGTGCGACGAAAAAAAGAAAGAGAATTATAAGATATATATTTCTAAAATTTCAGCCGTTGGACTCAACGCGAGAATGAATAGCGAAATAACAGAAGAATGAAAGACAATATAAAGAAAAGGAAAAAGAAGAATGGAAAATTTACCCGAAAAAAATGGCTATGACGACAGTCAAATACAGGTTTTAGAGGGACTTGACGCGGTAAGAAAAAGGCCCGGCATGTATATAGGCACGACCTCTATAAAGGGACTTCACCATTTGGTTTACGAAATAGTGGACAACTCTATAGACGAGGCGCTTGCGGGCGAATGTAGCTGTATTACCGTTACTATCCATGAGAATAACTTCGGTTCCGTACAGGACGACGGACGAGGAATCCCGTCGGGAATGAATGAAAAATTAGGCTTGCCTACCCTTGAAGTAGTTTACACCGTTTTACACGCGGGAGGAAAATTCGGAGGAGAGGGCTATAAGATAGCGGGCGGACTTCACGGAGTCGGCGCCTCTGTTGTAAACGCGCTTTCCGAATGGGTAGAGGTAGAAAACTGCCGAGACGGGAAAAAATATACCGAGAGATTTGAGCGCGGAAAGGTAGCCCGTCCCTTTAAATGCGAGGGAGAAAGTGAAAATCACGGCCTCTACGTAAGATTTAAGCCCGATAGCACGATTTTCGAGGAGACCGTATTTGAATATGAGACGCTTTTGAACCGTATGAGAGAGCAGGCGTTTCTTAATGCGGGAATAAAAATAGTATTGAGAGACTTAAGGGAAGAAAAGGTTGTTGAGGACGTTCTTCATTACGAGGGCGGAATAGTCAGCTATGTCGATTATCTTAACAAGACTAGATACGTAAATCCCTTAACAAACGACATTATCTATATAAAAGGCGAAAGGGACGGCTCGATAGCTGAGATTGCCATGCAGTATAACGACAGCTATAACGAGGCTATAGTCTCCTTTGCCAACAATATGGCGACGATAGAGGGCGGAACGCACGAAACAGGCTTTAAAAACGCTCTGACAAGGGTAATAAACGACTATGCGAGAAAAAAAGGAATATTAAAGGAAAAGGATAAGAACCTGTCGGGAGACGACGTGCGAGAGGGACTTTGCGCTATAATAAGCGTAAAGCTGACCGACGCGCAGTTTGAAAGCCAGACAAAAGCAAAATTAGGAAACTCGGAAATAAGAGTGCTGGTAGATTCCATAGTAGGCACGAAGTTAGAGGAATACCTTGAAGAAAATCCGAATCAGGCAAAGACTATTATAGAAAAGGCGCTTTCGGCTTCCCGCGCAAGAGAAGCGGCAAGGAAGGCGAGAGAGCTTACGAGAAAGAACGTATTGCAGTCCTCTACTTTGCCCGGAAAATTGAGCGACTGTCAGGAAAGACAGGTACATTTAACAGAGCTTTATCTCGTAGAGGGAGACTCTGCGGGAGGCTCGGCAAAGGACGGACGAGACAGCAGATATCAGGCTATCCTTCCCTTGCGAGGAAAGGTCTTGAACGTAGAGAAGGCAGGATCAGATAAGGTTTTCGGAAATGAGTCGTTAAAGCCGATAATTCAGGCTCTCGGCTGCGGAATAGGCGCGGACTTCGATATGGAGAAGCTTCGCTACGGAAAGATAATAATTATGGCGGATGCCGACGTTGACGGCTCGCATATCCGTATATTGCTTCTCACATTCTTCTTCAGACATATGAGAAAGCTTATTGAAGAGGGACATATATTCTTGGCGCAGCCCCCGCTTTATAAGATAAAAAAGGGAAAGGCGCAGGAGAGATACGCATTTTCAGATGCCGAAAGAGACGCTATAATTGAAGAATTGGGCGGAAACATAGAAGCCGAGCGCTATAAGGGTCTTGGTGAGATGGATCCCGAGCAGCTTTGGGAAACCACAATGGATCCCGAGAGAAGAACGCTTCTTAAGGTAGAGATAGAGGACGCTATAGCTTGTGACCAGATGTTCTCCGTGCTTATGGGAGACTTGGTCGAGCCGAGAAGGGAATTTATCGAGAAAAACGCGAAATACGCGCAAAATCTTGATATATAATCAGGAGTAACTATGAGTAAGAAAGAATTAAATCATTTTCAGGGCAGCATCGAGTTCCCTAATCAGAAAATAGAAGAGCGCAATATGGAAAAGGAGGTAAAGACCTCTTTTATCGAATATTCCATGAGCGTTATAACCAGCCGAGCCCTGCCCGATGTGCGCGACGGCTTGAAGCCGGGACAGAGACGAATTCTCTACGCAATGTACGAGGACGGCTTGACGCACGAAAAGCCTTTTCGAAAATCGGCGACAACCGTCGGTAACGTTTTGGGTAGATATCATCCTCACGGAGACACAGCGGTTTATGAAACGATGGTAAGGATGGCGCAGCCCTTCTCTCTTCGTTATCCTCTTATAGAGGGACACGGTAACTTCGGTAACGTTGACGGAGACGGACCTGCCGCTTACCGATATACTGAGGCAAGAATGGCTAAAATGGCTAACAGTATGCTTTCGGATATTGAAAAGGATACGGTGGATTTTACACCCAACTTTGATAACAGCCGAAAGGAGCCTAAGGTTCTTACCTCTCGCTTCCCCAACCTCTTGGTAAATGGCTCTGTGGGTATTGCCGTCGGTATGGCGACAAATATCCCGACGCATAATTTGGGCGAGGTCATTGACGGTATCATTTACCGTATGGACAACCCCGAATGCTCGGTTTTGGACCTTATGCAGTTTATAAAGGGCCCCGACTTCCCGACTTATGCGACAATTTACGGAACGAAGGGAATTTACGATGCCTACAGCACGGGAAGAGGCCGTGTTCGCGTCAGGGCAAAGGCTCATATAGACGATGAGAAAAAGCAGATAATCTTTACCGAGATACCTTTTATGGTAAGAAAGGGCCAGCTCGTCGAAAGTATAGGAAAGCTTGTAAACGATAAGAAGATAGACGGAATTACGGGACTTCGCGACGAGTCGGGACGCGCGGGAATGAGAATAGTGGTTGACTATCGGCGTGACGCGAACGGAGAGGTAATCTTAAATCAGCTCTACAAGTACAGTCAGCTTCAGGACACCTGCGCTATAAATATGATAGCGCTCGTAAACGGAGAGCCGAAGCTGTTGACGCTTCCTCAGATATTAGATAACTATATATCATTCCAGAACAGCGTTATCCGTAGAAGAACAGAGTATGAATTGAAAAAGACTCTGCACGAAATGCACATCTTTGAGGGATATAAAATAGCTATTGACCACATTGATGAGATAATAGAATTAATTAAAAAGAGCGAATCTATTCCCGACGCAAAGGAAAAGCTTACAGAGCGCTTCGGTTTTACAGACTATCAGGCTCAGGCCATTGTCGAAATGACCTTAGGACGTCTTTCTGGACTTGAGCGACAGAAGATAGAAAACAGAATAGAAAAGCTCGCGGCTATAGTTGAAGAGCTTCGCGGCATTTTGGCGGATGACAACAAAATTTTACAGATAATAAAGGATGACCTTGCAGAAATAAAGAGACTCTATTCTGATGAAAGAAGAACCGCTATTATAGAGGTTGAGGAGGAAATCGAGGACGAGGACTTAATTCCGAGACAGACCTGCGTTCTGACCTTTACAAAGGACGGTTATATAAAGAGACTTCCCGCGACCACCTATTCTGCTCAGCGCAGAGGAGGCAAGGGAGTTATAGGAATGACGACGAAGGAAACCGACTTTATAGAAAACGTAATAGTTGCAAACAGCCATTCATACCTACTTATGTTTACAAACAAGGGCAAGGTTCACACCAAAAAGGTGTATAGAATTCCCGAGGCCTCAAGAACCGCAAAGGGTAGCAATATAGTAAACATAATAGAGCTTTCGGAAAATGAAAAGGTCACCGCGTTGATAGCCGTAAACGAATTTGCCGAAAAAGAATATCTGACAATGGTAACGAAGAACGGTATAATGAAGCGTACTCTTCTTTCGGAATTCGAGTATCAGAGAAGAAGCGGAAAGATAGCAATCACGCTTGATGAAAACGACGAGCTTCTGTTCGTTAAGCATACGAAGGGCGGCGAGGATATACTTGTCGCGTCGAGAAACGGTCTTGCCGTAAGATTTACTGAGGAAAATGTCAGATGTATGGGCAGACTCGCGAGAGGAGTGCGCGGAATCAGACTCAAAGGTGACGATTACGTTGTCGGTCTCTGTATGATAGACGAGAGCAAATACCTGCTCACGTTGACAGAGGGCGGATACGGAAAGAGAACGCCGTTTGAGGACTTCAGACAGATGAAGAACAGAGGAGGCTCGGGCGTCGCGTGCCACAAGATAAGCGAAAAGACGGGACATCTTGCGTCGGTTGCTACGGTTGATGAAAGCGACGATATTATGATAATTACAAACGAGGGTATCATAATAAGAACGCCTGTAGATGGAATTCCCGTTTATTCAAGGACTGCGGGCGGTGTAATCACAATGAGGCTCGACGAGGGCTGCTCTATCGTAAACTTCGCGAGAGTCGAAAAGGAAGAGGAAATAGAGGCTTTAGCCGAAGAGGAGGAAAGCAAGGCTCAAAGCGAGCCTATAGCGGAAAGCCTTGAGCGAGGCAGCTTCGATGACGGTGAGTCGGAGGAGTCTTAATAGTGAAAGAAAGAAAAAGCAGTAAAGGACTTCTCTTCCTCGCGATTCTGCTTTTAACCGTTATATCACTGGTTTCTTGTAAAGAAAAGTTTACGGACGAAGAGATAAAAACGGCGGCGGCAGCTCTTATAACCGATGCCGAAGAGATAAATCAGATTTTCTTCGGCTCGGGTATTCCCTTTTCCGATGAGGGAAAGGAAAGCTATAAGCAAGCCGACAAGGCTTGGCTTGAAGAGCGAGGCATACAAAGCACGGAGACCTTAAGAGAAATGACACGAAAGGTCTACAGCGACTCATACAGCGAATATATTTTCAGTATAATGCTCGCGTCTGTTAAAACGGACACCTCTATAGCCTCATACGCGTCGTATATAGATAGCGAGGACGGCATTTTGGTATATAGTCAAAGGATAGATTATATAAAAGGAAAGCTCACGTATCACACAGACGAAATAGAGGTAGTTAAAAAGAAGGGCGATTATGCGAGAGTCTGCGTCAAACTAACGGTAGAAAGCCTTGAAGGGCAAAAGCAGGAGCGCACGAAGAGCTTCGATATGGTTAAAGTGGGGGATAGCTGGTTTCTTAACAGCGGAACCTTTTTGACATACAATAAAAGCGAGGACTAATCCTCAAAAAATAAGTGAACAACAAAAAAGGAGTTATTACTATGACTTACAGTGAGAAAATTGTTAAGCTTCGCAAGGCAAACGGATATTCGCAGGAGACCTTTGCTAAAGCGGTTGGCGTTTCACGTCAGGCAGTTTACAAATGGGAGTCGGGAATTTCCTATCCCGAGGCAGAAAAGCTTGTCGAGATCAAAAAGCTTTTGGGAATCAAGATTGACGACCTTTTGGACGACAGCTACGAGGTAGTTATCGAGAAGAAGCCTGTGGAAAAGAAAAAGAGCGAGGCGGCAAAGGCAGAAGAGGTAAAGGAAACCGTCACTCCGCCAAGCGAGGAGCTCCCCTCTGTTGCAGTCGAGGAGAAAAAGGAAGAGGTGAAGACTGTTCACGCAGAGCAGCCTAAAGCGCCGCAAAAGAAAGCCCAAAGCACGTTTGGCGGCTTTGTAAGCGGTCTTTTCGGAAGAAGAAAGAAATAATTTAATTTTTTTGAGAGAACAAAAACATATTTAAAAGGAGAAAAAAGATGAAAGTACTTAAAATAGCTATAGTTGCCGTTTTGCTTATCACAATGCTCTTAACTCTCTGCTCTTGCGGAAAGTTTGAATGCGCGACCTGCGGAGAAGAAAAAACAGGAAAGCGTTATAAGGAAGAGTTTTTGGGCAAGGAAATACTGATTTGCAAGGAGTGCAAGAAAGCGGGCGAGGAGCTCGAAAAAGAATTAGAGGATTTAAAAGACAACTTAGTTGATATCGGGGAATTGTTCGATTAAAATTTATAAAAAACAAGGGGCTGTCTCAAATGCAAAAAGAGAGAGCCCCGTTCTGTTTTTTAAGCCAAAGGGAGTAAATTTATTGACAAAAGGTCGGATTTGTGCTATATTGATAGTATAAAGAGCTATTTTGGCGGCTCTTGATTTAAGAAACCGACGGAGAATATATGAACGAATTACTTTATGAACCGTTAAAGTATTATGAAACGTACGGAAAACCGCAGCATAAGGCTAACGCAGAGAGCTTTTTTTCCGAGCTAAAGAAAAGGTCTGGCGTAGAAGAGCAACAAAACGCGCACACGGTAGAAAAATACAGGGCGAAGAAAACCGAGCTTGAAAAGACGGAGAAGAAGGCGCGCTCTCTTAAGGCGACAAGAATTCTTCTGATTATTGCGACGGTTGTGGGACTTGCGCTTTTGATTTACGGAATTGTCTCTTCCCTGCTTTTAGCTATTATAGGAGTCGTAGTGTCACTCTCCTCTCTTTGCGTCATCTTTTTGAATTTGAATAAAAAAATAAAGCATTTTTCCGAGCTTGTTTCCAAAAAGCGAGCAGAGGCAGAGGCGCTTCTCTGCGAGGCAGAAGAGCAAATGGCGCCGCTGAACGCTCTCTTTTCGGAAAGAGACGCGATTGATTTGCTTGAAAAGACACTTCCCGAATTAAAATTTAATGTAAACTTTAATTTACAAAAAGAGACGGAATATATTGAACGGGGAGGAATACCCGAAGAAAACGATGAAGAAAAATCGACTTTAGACGTGCTATCAGGCGAATTTAACGGAAATCCGTTTTTGTATCAAAGGCGTCTCATACATAAAATGGGAAAAGAGACCTATCACGGACATTTGACTATCAGTTGGACCGAGAGCTACAGAGACAGCAAGGGAAACAGGCGCACAAGAGTGAGAACCCAGACGCTTCACGCATCAGTCGAGAAGCCGAAGCCCTTTTATAGCGAGGACACCGTTCTTAAATACGTGAGTCAGGGCGCACCGGAGCTTTCCTTTACTCGCGAAGGGATGTATCACGACGATAAGAGCGACAAGCAGATAGAGAGAGCTGTCAAAAAAGGCGAAAGAGAGCTGAAAAGGAAGCAGGAGCAGGCGCAAAAGGAGGGACGCGACTTCGTCGAAATGGCGAACACCGAATTTGAGGTCCTGTTCGGCGCCTTGAACCGCGACCACGAGGTGCAGTTCCGAATGATGTTTACCCCGCTTGCTCAAAACAATATGGTAGATCTGATGCGTTCGGAGACGGGATATGGAGACGATTTTGATTTCTATAAGCAGAAAAGAGTAAATATTATACATTCCGACCACGCACAGAGCTTTAAAATGCAGCTCACGCCCGAAAATTATTACTCATACGATTTAAAAGAAATAGAAAACAAGTTTATATCTGAAAACGAGGAATATTTCAAGTCGGTATTTTTCGATTTCGCGCCGCTATTCGCTGTGCCTATGTACCTTGACGAGCCTGTGAAATCATTAGAGCCGCTGAAGGAATATAAATGTAATTATACGTCGGACGAATATGAATCTCTTGCAAACCGTATGCCGCCTTCTCTGCTCTCTCCCGAGGGCTGCGCCACCCGTTCAATAATAAAGTCGGGCGCGGCGAAGAAGGGAAACGGCACCTCTGATACGGTAGAAATTACGGCGTACTCTTATCTTGCGTATGACAGAATAGAATACGTATCGAGAATGGGAGGGGACGGCAGAATGCATCTCGTTCCTGTTCCGTGGGTAGAATACGTTCCCACAGAAAAAACCTCGTATATAGAAATAGAGCCCGACACCGACGGAAAAGAAAAAAAGGACTTCTCTTCCCGCTGTCACGGACTCGGCGCTAAAATTGCAAACAAATAAAAAAATATATAAAAAGGAGACAAAAAATGGCAAATCAACTTGATGAACTCAACCCCGAAATCCGAGAAGAAGGCTTGGAAACCAATGTAATCGCAAAGAAATTGCCCGTAAAGGTTGGCGTAGGCTCAACGGTATTTGAAATTCTGCTCTGGATACTTGGAATAATACCCGGCGTCATCTTCCTCTTTATGAAGATAAAGGCGAAAAATCATTTTCAGCAGTTAGAGCAGAAAATTCAGCGAAATGCGTCGCAAATCGACAATTACCTTGAACAGAGAGTAGTAGTGCTTCAGAACTGCGCGAAGCTTCTCGATAAAGCCATTGAGCTTGATAAGGACACGTATGAGAACATAGCTCGCTACCGTTCGGGCGCGCCGAGCGCCGACGAGGACAGAAACGCAGTCACCGCGCAGCTTGACAAGCTCGCAAACAGCGTAAACGTTGCTTTTGAGAATTATCCCGAGCTTGAGGCGCACGATCAGATAGCAGACGCTATGCAGCAGAATATGTATTTGCAGAGAGAAATAACCGCCGCGCGCGAGCTTTACAACGACACGATAAACCTTTGGAACAGAGACGTCTTTGCTTGGCCCACTAAAATGATAGTAGCCGCAAGAAACGGATATACCACGCGTATTCCCTTTATTGCTTCTCAAGAGATAAAAGCAAAGGCGAAGGACGTATTCTTTTAATTAAATGAGGACGAAGGACGTATTATTTTAATTAAATAGCAAATAAAGGCAAAAACAGGTAAAAAAAGGAAAGCCTATAAATTCCGTTCAGCACTTCCCTTTTGAAGCGCTTAAAATGCGAAATTTATAGGCTTTTTCTATTATACTAATATAATCGTATGATTTTGACTAAATATAATCTGACCGACAGTATGCTTTTGACAGCTTGACAAAGGTCAGGCATTAATCCCCTCAACACATCAAGCTCTTTGAATAGGCGTTCTTATCATATCAAGCCTTTGGTGTATGTCGGCTTTTTAACATATATATATGTCTTAAATGTTCTTCAACTCCACCGACGGAACGTCGCGCAAATGAGCGCTTTCTGCCTCAAGGACAATGGTATAAGTACCGTCATCATTGTAATTTATAATGGTTACCGAAGCATTTTGCACCCAGCCAAAGCTCTTCGCCTCTGAAATGGGAAGGTTGTTCCAGATACAGAGCATAGTTCGTATCGGCGTAGCGTGAGTGGCAATACATACCGTTTTGCCTTCATTTTCCCTCGCAATGCGATCAAGCTCTTCTTTTACGCGTTGCTGAAGCTCAAAAACGGTTTCCCCGCCGTCACAAAAGGCGTTTCCGACGTCTGTCATCCAGCGAGTGTGGTTTTCGGGGTAAGTTTCCTTGATATCAATGAATTTCATCCCTTCCCACTTCCCTGCATAGATTTCTCGCAACTCTTTTGACGTAATAATTTCCATATTACGTCTTTTTGCAATAGGGAGCGCCGTATTATAGGCTCTTTTCAGGTCGCTTGAATAAATAACGTCAATTTTCATATCATCAAGGTAATCGGCGGTCAATTCGGCTTGTTTATAGCCTGTTTCTGTCAAATCCCAGTCTGTATGACCGAGAAATACCAATTCTGCGTTGCCGAGACTCTCTCCGTGCCTTATCAGGACTAATTTTGTCATTGATTTCCCCCTTAAACAGCAAATATCATTTATACAGTATAATTATAGCACATTTTCGCCTCTTTTTCAATAGTTTTGGGCAAAAAACGCTTTCCAAATGTTTCACGTGAAACAAAAAGATAAAAAACAAGAGAAAATTTGTAAAACAAGCAAGAAAATGCGTTTGCAAGCAATAAATGTTTCACGTGAAACAATTTTAAGGGCTCGCTGCCGAATGTTTCACGTGAAACAAATTTATGAGGCTAATAGGCATCTGATGTTTCACGTGAAACATTTTCCTTTAAAAGAGGGGGCGAAATTAAACAAAAAGGCAAAATGCCCGATTTTAGCGTCTTTTTCTTGAAAAAAGCGAGGTTTTTTGTATAAAACGGCGAAAATCTTATTTGTTCGCTTTTTTCATTGACATTTTTACGTTGAAATGCTATAATAAATACGTTAAATACTATATAAAATATGCTAAAAATGCGTTTTTTCGCTTTTTAGACGGATTTTTGTGCTTTTCGCGGAAAAGCAGAACAATTACGGAGGTGCAAATGTCAGCTATTATTTCGTTCGCCAATCAGAAGGGCGGCGTAGGAAAAACAACTTCGGCGGTAAACGTTGCCGCCGCTTTGGGAAAAAGGGGCAAAAACGTGCTTTTAATTGATATGGATCCACAAGGAAACGCTACAAGTGGCGTAGGAATATCAAAAAAGAGCATTAAAAGCTCTGTTTATGAGGTTTTGCTTGGGGAAGTGTCGGCAAAAGACGCTATAATTCCCACAAAATTTAAAAATTTGTCGGTTTTGCCAGCCACAATAGCCCTTGCA
>JAZOCY010000032.1:0-9561 GCA_045596805.1 Eubacteriales bacterium
AAACTTCACAAACAACAAGGACCTGCCGCTTGAATATTTCTATCTCTGCCACATCAACTACCGTCCGATAGACGGCTCTAAGCTTATTTATACGGCAAAGCCCCAAAACGTTTGTCCGCATATGGAGGTTCCTGAGGGATATCCCGACGCGCAGAAAACAATAGATTACGTAGAAAAACTCCAGAAGGATTCTTCAATAATGAATACGGTAGACAGCTCGACACAGTCCTATGCGCCTGAAATCGTATTTACCTGTAAATATGACTCTGACGCGGACGGAAACGCTCATACAATGCAGCTGTTGCCCGACGGATATTCCTGCTACGTATGTCATCGACCTGAGGAATTGCCCTTCGGTGTAAGATGGATAGCGAGAACAAAGGACGAGGATTCTCTCGGTATGGTTCTTCCCGCGACGGCAGAGCATAAGGGATACCTTTACTGCAAGGCGCACGGATATGAGAAATATCTCGAATCGGGCAAGACGGTTACATATCATATGACAACGGGAATTTTGTCTCCTGCCGATAGCGAGAGCATGAAAAATAAAATTGAAAATATTTTAAAATAAAATATATTTGTTTGGAGGAAAATTATTATGGCAAACAGAATTTGTATCCCGGATTATGAGTACAAGGAAAGAATTGCAAGAGCCGCTAAGCTCGTTCGCGAAAAGGGACTTGACGTTATGGTTGTGTCCAGCACAGAGTCCGACTACGCTAACGCAAGATATTTCAGTGGCTTCTGGCCCCTCTTTGAGCGCGCAGGCGTTGCAATTTCGGCGACAGGCGACGCTGCCCTTATGGTAGGTCCCGAGTGCATTATTTTCGCGAAGGACGTAGCAAAGATTGATAAGATCTTCTGCCTCAGAGAATTCAGAGAATCCGCAGACCCCTCTTACCCCGAGCTTCACGCAGATACCTTTAAGGACGTATTTAAGTCTATCGGCGTATCTGGCGAGAATATTAAGATAGGTCTCGGAAGCTACGTTGAATGTACACTTCCCATCTTCGAGGGCTTGAAGGAGAGCTTCCCGAAGGCTGAGATAGTTAAGTGCAACGATATCATGGTAGAGCTTCGCAAAATAAAGAGCGTAAACGAGCTTGCTTGTATCCAGGAGGGCTTCCGTATCGTTGATATCGCAACCGATGAGGTTATCAGAAACTTGAAGCCCGGCGTAACAGAGCTTCAGATGGTTGGTATCGCTCAGAGAGTTATTTATGAAGAGGGCGCAGAATATGAGGGCCTTCCTATGTACGTATTCAGCGAAAAGTCCACAAGCCACGCAATAAGCCGTAGCGGCTACAGAACTATAAACAAGGGCGACATCGTTCAGCTCAACCTTTCCGCTAAGATTGACGGTTATTCTCCCGCTATCGGTCTGCCTGTAATCATGGGCAAGCTTGAGGGCGAAAGAAGAAGAACAATTGAATTCTGTAAGCAGGCTCATGACTGGACTGTTGAACAGATCAAGGCTGGCGTTCTCGCAAGCGATATCGCAAAGGACTTCTACAAGATGTACGTAGACAACGGCTTTAAGGACAACTTCGTATACGGTCCTTGCCACGGTACAGGTATGATAGAGGTTGAAGCGCCTTGGATGGAAACAATAAGCGATTATCCTCTTGAAGAGAATATGACCTTCCAGGTTGATACCTTTATTTCGGGCGACGGCTTCGGCGTAAGATGGGAAAAGGGTATTGCAGTAACAAAGGACGGCTGCAAATCCATGACCGATTACTTGAAGCGCGGCATCATCGAGCTCGATTTCTAATTGAAAATTAAATTCAAAAGCCTCTTGCTATAAGGGGCTTTTGAAGATTGTTTTTTTAAACGTACAGTTTTCTTTATATTTTTAACGATTGTGAGGAATTATTATGGAATTTAATATGAGCTTTCCGAAAGAGCTTAATGAAGTAAAGGAAAACAGAATACCCTTTGTAATCTGTGGCGGAACTGTCGAATATCACGGCCCTCACTGCTCTTACGGCTGCGACACTCTTGTAGCAGAAGGACTTATAAAAAAACTCGCTGAAAAGAAGGAAATTATGATAGCGCCTTCTATCTATTACAGCCCCTCAAGCTATGCGGTAGCTGATGAAACAAGCGGAACCGTGCATATTGAGGAGGATATCTTTGAAGCGTATCTTATGAATATTTTTACAAACATGCTCGATGCGGGATTACGTAATATCTACGTAGTTATTCACCATCAGTTTGAACAGGAAAACTTAAAGCCTATGACTCTCTCTTATATGAAGGCGTCTCAGAGAGCAATTATGAGATACCTTGAAAAGACGCAGGGCAGAGGCTGGTGGGGTAGTGAAAACTACGCCAGCTATTATGATAATCTCGGCGGCGGAGACGATCCTTTCTCTTGGATCAAGGTTATTCCCACGATGAGCACAGAGGTTCAGAACGCTACGGGTTATGACCACGCAGGTAAGTATGAATGCTCGATTCTTATGTCTCTTTACCCCGAAGCTGTTAAGCTCGAAAGACTTGGCGACATCAATCACTGGTTTACAAAGAGCGCCGCAGAAGCTTCCACCGAGCTTGGCGACGAGATGGTTAAGCAGTCGCTTGAATATCTTGACAAGGCCATTGTTTAATTGAATGTATTCTTTTTGCGCCGTCAAATGCAAATCGCTTTTGACGGCGTTTTTTGTTCCATTTTGACGTATGCTTCAAATATATTGCTTCTTAAATGCTCTGCTTATTACAAAAGACGTACATTTAAAAATTCTCGGAAAAGTAGCCGAAAATCTTGACTTTTTTCATGTTTTCTGTTGACAATGCTACGCGAAGTTGGTATAATGATAATTGATGGGCATACCCCAAAAACAACAAAACAGGAGACATCAAAATGAGTGAAAAGATATTCAACGTGCTTGACTTCGGCGCTAAAGCCAATGGCGTTGATTCAGACACTGCGGCTGTCAGGGCAGCTATAGACGCTTGCCACGAGGCAGGTGGCGGAAAGGTATTTTTCCCTAAAAAGCAGTACGTTCTTGCGACCATCTTCTTAAAAGACAACGTACATATCGAGTTTGAAGAGGGGGCTATTATTCTCGGAGACCTCGATTTTTACAGCTATGAGCAGCAGGAGTACGTTCCCGAGCCCTACTGTAATTATCAGGACGCTTCTCACACCTACTTCAACCTCGCCATGTTCTTAGGCAGAAACGCTAAGAATATCGCTATCACAGGTAAAGCGCGTATAAATATGCGCTCTGTCTGGGATTTAGACCGTGTCAGAGGCGTAAGTGGCGCAAGTCGAGGACCTAAGTGCATCTCTCTCTGCGAGTGCGACGACGTGCTTATTTCCGATCTGACTGTCGAGAATGCGACAGACCTTGCTATCTACTTTGCTGCTTGTAATAACGTTGATATTCACGGCATCAAGATGTGGGTTTATATCGACGGTATTTCCCCCGACAACAGTAAGAACGTCAAAATTTATGACTGCGACATTGAATCTGGCGACGACGCCATCGTTTTCAAGTCCACCTATAATCTTGGACGAATCGATATCTGTAAGAATATCGAGGTTCGCAATTGCCGCTTGACTAGCCGTTGCAACGCCATCAAGTTCGGTACAGAAACCTTCGGCGGCTTTGAAGATATTTTAATTGAAGATATTGAGATGCGTAACATAAGAATTTCGGGCATCGCTATCGAGAGCGTTGACGGAGCCATTATCGACGGTGTTACCGTGAGAAACGTGAATATGGAGAACGTAAACGCGCCTATTTTTATCCATTTAAGTAAGCGTAATATAGGTCCTGCGGACAGAGAGATAGGCAGTATCAGAAACGTTACGCTTGAGAACATAAACGCAGACGGTCCTTACGAGCCCTATATGGTTGCCCCTTGGAGCCGTACCTGCCCTGTCAGAGTTTATCCTTGGATCTACTACGAATCAGACAAGAAGGTTGATGACCAGGAGCTTTCAGGCAGATATATGCCTTGGCAGTTCACCTCTAACTGCTGTGGTGTTCGTGAAAAGCCTCTTGAAAATATCACTCTGCGTAACATCAATCTTAAGCTGGCAGGTGGAGTAAAGGAATATAACAAAAACGTCTACGACGTTCCTCCCGAATACCCTGAGGTAATGTGCTACGGACGCATTCTTCCCGCAAAGGGCATCTACTTTAGATATATAAACGGCTTGACTCTTGAGAACATTAAGGTAGATACCTACTACCCCGACGCAAGAGAAAACGACGTCGTATTAGAGCACGTAAATTAATAATATTTTTTATTTGGCAGAGCCTTTTTAAGACTCTGCCTTTCGTTTTTTCATGAGTTTGAATGCAAATCACGCCGAAGGCGCGTATGGAATCCGTCGTAAGACGGAATGAAAATGGCATCAAGGAGCAGAAAAGAAGCACGCTATCGCGTGATTCCATACCACACGGTGATTACATACACGCAGTCGCGTGATTCCATACCAAGTCTGCGACCTGAATAAAAAATCGACTTGTTCTAACAAGTCGATTTTTTTGGCCCGCTTGACAGGATTCGAACCTGCGACCATCGGAATCGGAATCCGGTACTCTATCCGGCTGAGCTACAAGCGGAAATATAAGGTTTTTGCTTTGAAAAATTCGCCTTTATAATTATAGCATTTTATAAGCATGTTTTGTAAAAACATTTTGTTTCTATTGACTTATTTTTCATAATATGATAGAATAATAGCGTTATGAAAAATAAGGAGAAAGAAAATGGATTTTTTTAATGAATTAGAGAAATATGACAGTGAAGTTTTCGATGCTTGCTCTCTTGAGCTTAAAAGACAGAAGCATAACATTGAGCTTATCGCTTCTGAGAATATAGTTTCTGAAGCAGTATTACTTGCGATGGGAAGTGTTCTTACGAACAAGTATGCTGAGGGTTATCCCGGAAAGAGATATTACGGTGGCTGCGAGTGCGTGGATATAGTTGAAAATATCGCAAGGGAAAGAGCAAAGAAGCTTTTCGGCGCTGAGCATGCGAACGTTCAGCCTCATAGCGGCGCTTCGGCAAATCTCGCAGTGTTTTTTGCGCTGCTTGAATGCGGCGATACTGTAATGGGCTTGAATCTCGCGCACGGCGGACATCTTTCACACGGCTCGCCTGTAAATATATCGGGTAAGTATTTTAACATTGTTCCTTACGGCGTTAATAAGGAGACTGAAACTCTCGATTATGAGGAAATGCGTAAGATAGCGCTTGAATGTAAGCCTAAGATGATTATCGCGGGCGCAAGCGCATATTCAAGAACGATTGATTTCGCAAAAATAAGAGAGATAGCAGACGAGGTAGGCGCATATCTTATGGTAGACATGGCTCATATCGCAGGTCTTGTTGCGGCAGGCTTGCATCCTAATCCCGTGCCCTATGCAGACGTTGTTACGACTACGACTCATAAAACCCTACGTGGTCCTCGCGGCGGACTTATTCTGTGCCGTGAAGCTCTTGCCAAGCAGATAGATAAGGCGATATTCCCGGGTACTCAAGGCGGCCCTCTTATGCACATAATCGCCGCTAAAGCGGTTGCTTTGGGAGAAGCGCTTACCGATGAATTCAAAGAGTATCAGAAGCAGGTAGTGAAGAACTCAAACGCATTCAGCCAGGCGTTGATCGCAGAGGGCTTCCGCGTTGTTTCGGGCGGTACAGACAATCACCTGAGCCTTATAGATTTAAGACCCTTCAAGATTACAGGAAAGGAATTTGAAAAGAGACTCGACGACGTGCATATTACCGTAAACAAGAACGCTATCCCCGACGATCCCGAAAGTCCCTTCATCACAAGCGGTATCCGTGTAGGAACACCCGCTGTTACCACGAGAGGCTTCAAGGAAGACGAAATGCGTAAGATAGCAAGGTGGATGCGCGATATCGCCACAGATTACGAGGGTAATCGTGACAGAATAAGAGAAGAGGTCATCGCGCTCTGCGAGAAATTCCCGATTTACGAATAATCGGAAATATATAGAAGATATATAAAAGCCGTTGCACAGTTGCTTGTGCAACGGCTCTCACTTTTTTAATGGTTTTGCGTGAAAGCTAAAGAGCTTTTAGTCGATAACTTTAACTATATAGGGAGCCATTTCAGCCTCAAGCTGAGCTCTTTCCTCAGCCGCTGCCTTTTGCGCCGCGATTCTTTCAGCTCTTTCAGCCTCTCTCTGAGCCTTTTCAGCTTCTCTGCGAGCCTTTTCCTCAGCAATTCTCGGATTTTCAACGAGCGCCTTCATAGAAAGGCTGAGCTTGCGATTCTCGTCGTCGATTTCGGTAATCTTAACGTCAACCTCCTGACCTACCGAAAGAACGTCCTTGGGATTTTCAATTCTGTCGTGAGAGATTTTGGAAATATGAATGAGACCGTCAACGCCCTCATAAACCTCAGCAAACGCGCCGAAGGGCATAACGTTTACTATCTTAGCCTTGCATACGTCGCCCACCTGGAACTTCTGGGTAAACTGATACCAGCTGTCCATTTCCTGTGTCTTGTAGCCGAGAGAAATGCGCTTCTTCTCAACGTCAAATTCCTTTACGAATACGTCGATCTGCTGACCGATCTCAAGAATCTGTGAGGGATGCTTGATACGCTTCCAGGAAAGCTCGGTATTATGAACCATACCGTCGATTCCGCCGAGATCAACAAAAGCGCCGTAGTTTACGAAGTTCTTGACAGTACCCATATAGTGCTTGCCGACCTCTACCTCAGCCCAAGCAGCAGCTTCCTTTTCCTTGCGCTCTTCGTTAAGGATAACCTTTATGGAAGCGATTGCCTTCTTGTGCTTTTCATCAATGTCGATAAGTCTTACGCGCTGCGTGCTTCCTACGAGGGCAGAGAAGTCAGCGTCCTTTGCAAGACCTGTCTGGGAAGCGGGGATAAATACCTCTATTCCGTCGAGGGAAATGATTACGCCGCCCTTGATTGCCTTTGTAATTTCGCCTTCAAGAATGGGATTTTCCTTGTATTTTTCACACAATTCAAGCCAGTTCTTGTCTGCGTCTACTCTCTTTTTAGAAAGAGTAGCAGTTCCTTTTCCGTCCTCAACTCTGATAACGAAAGCTGTTATTTCTTCGCCCGTCTTAAACATTTTACGCAGGTCGGCAGAGTTGTCATCGGTGATATGCTCACGCGGAATGACACCGGTTACCTTGGTACCGAGGTCGACGTAGACTTCATTGTCTGAAATCGCTGTTACGATAACGTGCACTGTTTCCCCTGTATGTAAAGTTTTGAGTGAGTCCTCCAACATCTGTTCAAAATTTTCGATGCTCATGTTTTTATAAACCTCCATTATTATACCGTTCGGGGTTGATGCCCCGGCGGTTATTGCTATTTTAAAGCTGTGACCTAACTTGCTTCTATCTATTTCCTCTGCCGTTTCTACCCACTGCGTGTTGGGGCAAAGCGTTTTGCATAGCTCGAAAAGCTTTCGGGTGTTAGAGCTTGTCTTTCCCCCGATTACGATTACCGCGTCAGAAACTTTCGCAAGCTCAACGGCTTCATTCTGTCTGTTTTCAGTCACACTGCATATTGTATCAAAAAAAATCGCATTTGTATATAGTTTTTTGAAAATTTTTTGTGTTTTTTCCCACAATTTTAAACTTTGTGTAGTTTGAGCTGCAAAAACCAGGTTTTTTTGTGTAAAATCACCATTGGAAATCAGTTTTTCAAGGTCCTCGTCGGAGGAAATTATTTTGTACTCGCCCTTAACGTAGCTCAGTATCCCTTGCACCTCGGGGTGATTTTCGGTCCCAAGCAGAACGAGCATAGAATTCTCCGACGTGTTTTGCTCTGCCGTCTTATGAATTCGTTTTACAAAAGGACAGGTCATATCCACAATTTTAAAATTCGGGTTTTGCGCTTGCGCGCTTCGAAGAAGCTCTTCGCTTTCCTTAGGAATGCCGTGAGTACGGATAATTATATATACGTTCTTATTTTCTGAAGCGCTTTCTGAAAGCGCTATCGCGTCTTCTATGCTTATCCCGAATACGCCTTGATTTTCAAGTGATTTTATATACGTGTCATTGTGTATGAGGTTTCCCAGAGTATAAATTTCGGTGTTGTCGTCTTTGTTTTTTATAAGCTCTTCGACGAAATTCGTCGCGCGCTTGACACCGAAGCAGAAGCCCGCATTTTCAGCTACAATTATTTTCATCAGCAGTCTTTATCCTCTGTTTTCGCTTTTTCAGCTGAGAAATCGCCTAAACGGCATATCTCTTTAAAGACCTTTTCGGTAGCCGCCTGATACTCGTTGCTGCCGCCCTTTTCAAAGCCAAGCTCGCTATAGGGAATAGGCTTTCCGATTATAATATTTACACGGCGGAAAAGCGCGTATTTCTGTTTTTTCATTTTAATGCAGACGGGAAGCATAGAAGCCTTCGCGTGATAGGCTATCATACCCGCGCCGCTTTTTACAGGAGTCTCTGCGGGATTTTTTTCCTTCTGACGTGTTCCCTGAGGGAATATGGCGACAAGCTCACCGCTTTTAACGAGACCTACGGATTTTTTTATCGCGCCTATATCGCTGCCGCCTCGGTCTAATTTGAAGGCGCCGAGCGCTATTATCAGGCTCTTGAGCAGAGGAATTTTGAAAAGCTCTGCCTTCGCAAGATATCGGAGCCTTCTTTCTCTCGGGAAGCAAGCCGAGATTGCTAAAACGTCAAAAAGAGCTACGTGATTTGAGCAAACAACGTATCCGTTATATTCGGGGACGTTTTCGAGTCCCGTTACCTTTAAGTTCATACAGAACTTAAAAATCCTTGAAAAGAAATTGTAAAAGTTGCGATAAAAGCGAGTCTGCTCTGTCGTTTTGCGCGTATTTTCGTTTATTATTCTTATAGCCTCGTCTATAGTTTCTTCGACGGTCATATTTGAGTTGTCGAGAATTATAGCGTCCTTCGCGGCAACCGCGGGGGCAACGCTTCGGGTGCTGTCGTTTTCGTCTCTCTCTCTCATATCGCTTAAAACGTCCTCAAGCGTCGTCTCAATGCCCTTTTGCCTGAGTTCCTCATATCTGCGCTTCGCTCTTGCTTCGATAGAAGCCGTCAGAAAGATTTTAACGTCGGCGTCGGGGAATATAACGGTACCTATATCACGTCCGTCCATTATTACGTCGCTCGTTTTCGCGATAGAGCGCTGAGTGTCAAGCAGAAAAGCTCTTACCTCAGGAATAGCGGAAACCTTGGATGCGTACATCGAAATTTCAGGGGTTCTGATTTGTCCGTTCACGTCCTCGTCGCAAAGCATAACGTGCTGCTCTCCGTTTTCAAAGCGAAGGTCGAGAGAGATGTTTGGAAGCTCGTTAATTACCGAGACGGAATCGTCGGGGCTTATGTCCTTTCTTCTTATGTATAAGCCGATAGAGCGATAAAGCGCTCCCGTATCAACGTAAACAATGTTCATTTTTGCCGCAACTGCTTTGGCTAAGCTGCTTTTGCCTGCGCCACTCGGCCCGTCAACTGCAATTTTAATCATATAATATCCTTTCTTTATCGCGTAGCTGCATTTTTTCCCGCAATATATGCGCTTGAGAAGGCAATCTGTAAATTAAAGCCGCC
>JAZOCY010000033.1:0-1914 GCA_045596805.1 Eubacteriales bacterium
CGGGGGACACGGTATCTGCCCCCGAAGCGACAAAGTCGAAACTTGGCTGAGCCTTTACGCAGGACGCAAGGGCAAGCGTGACAAAAAGGGTTAAAAGCGATGCAAACAAAGTATTTTTCAGCTTCATATTTACTTATTCCGTTTTTTCGCCGTCCTGTCCCTTATCTTCATCTTTCTTTTTGGTTTTGGATTGCTTTAATACGGAATCCTTCTTTTCAATATATTTTAATATTTTTCTGAGTGCGAGCAGAACAATTACGATTACCGCTGCCCATATCAGAATGTAAGGCAGACTTGTTACGAACCAAACGAAGAAATTACGGAAGCCTTCGCCTATATAATAAAGGTTGTCAGAAAGCTTTTCTCCTATTTCTTCCCAGAGTCCGAGCTTCTTCTCGACTGCAACGAAGCGCTCTACCTCATTTATCTCAAGCGTCACCGTGCTGTAGGCAACTCTTGAGGCAAGAGACTTAAGCTGAGCCTCGTAGGAAGCGAGGTCGCTCTGCACGGAAAGAAGCTTATCCTTGATATACATCATTGTATCTATTATCTCGGAATAGTTCATTTTTCCGTCGTCAAGATGCTTTTGCGAGCTTTCGAGCATCGAAAGCAATGAGCTTTCCTCCGCTTTAAGTACTGCTATTCTGCTCTCTATATCAATATACGGCTCTGTTACGTCGGTAATGCTTTCGTGACGGTAGGTTACGTTGCATAAATCGGAAATGCCGCCAAGAAAATCATTTAAGTTTTCAGCGGGAATTTTCACTTCAACGTTGCAGTAGCGGTTAGAAACCTGATTATAGCTGTTTCCGCTTTCCCTCTGCATCGAAATGTAGCCGCCGAAATGGGAAACGCTCGCGCTGAGCGACTCCATAAAGGCGTCATATTCCTTCGTCTGAAGACGTAAGAGGACGTTTTTTATCTGCTTACGCTCTGTCTGGGGCGTTTCTGTGGGATACGCGCTGTCTATAACTGCCTCAGTCATAGCGGCATCATACATAACGTCGGGCTTTGACGCTTCGGGATAATACTTTTCGCCTGCCGCCGAATTATACAGATAGTCGCGCTCAGCGGGCGCCATATCGGCTTTGGTAGAAGCGCCGCAGGAGGTCAGAAGGGCAAGCATAGTGACAAGCACCAATAAAAGCGAAAGTGTTCTTTTCATAACAAAATCTCCTTTTTTTGTTTGTTTGATAATTATTCGTATCAGATGGAAAAAACTCTCACGTAATCTTTATCTTTTGTATTTTTTATTTCACAATAGAAAAATTGACCGTCCTCGACGCTATATCGGCGCTTTCAACTCTTACTGTCAATTTATCGCCTATTCTATAGGTGACAGAGCCGTTTGAAAGCGTTTTATAAGCTTCATCGTAGATATAATATCCGCCAAGCTCTGACGTGGGGATGAGTCCCTCGCAGGTGTTTTCAAGCTCTGCAAAAAGCCCGAATTTCGTAACTGAGGTAACGACTGAGGTGAATGTCTCTCCTATAAAAGAGGACATATATAAGGTCTTATAAAGGGCTTCAATCTGTCGCTCGGCGCCCAGAGCCCTCAATTCGCAATCACTCGCCGCTATAGCGGCTCTTTTTGCATAAGAGCGATATTTTCGCGCGTCCTCGCCGTCTATCAGTATAGCCTTTATCATTCTGTGAGTGGCAAGGTCGGAGAGGCGTCTTATAGGCGAAGTAAAATGACAGTACAGCTCTATACCGAGACCGTAATGCCCAAGATGAACGTCGCTGTATCTCGCCTTTGACATTGTACGCAGAAGCACGGTGGAAAGGGCGTGGCCTATCCCCTTTTCTTTCGCCTGCTCTAAGACCGAAGAAAGCTCGGCGGCGCTCGGATTTTCTCCCTTTATTTTCGCAGTGTCCAAGCCTAAATTAGCCGAATAGGCTCTGAAGCTCTCC
>JAZOCY010000034.1:0-6385 GCA_045596805.1 Eubacteriales bacterium
TACGCGTCCAATGCTCTCGCGAGAATCAAAAAGGTCGTCCCTTTTATCTGTGATGAGGCAAGCGCAGCGATTTTTAAGAAAGGAAGAAATATCCTCGCAGTCCTCTTTCGACGCGTTCATTATAATTTCTCTCGGAAGATAAACGCCGAGCTCGTTTTTAATTCTCTCGTTTACTCCCTCTCCTGAAATGCAAGTGGCAAATATCTGACCTGTCGAAACGTCGGCAAAGCACAGTCCTACGCCGCCTTGCGTAAAATAAAGAGTACATAAAAAGTTGTTTTTACCGTCGTTTAAAAGCTCGCCGTCGGTAATCGTTCCGGGAGTTACAACACGTATTACCTCGCGCTTTACAAGGCCCTTTGCCGCAGAAGGATCCTCAGTCTGCTCACAAACGGCAACCTTGTAGCCGTTTTCCACCAATTTTCCTATATATAAATCGCTCTTATGGAAGGGGACTCCGCACATAGCCGCGCGATATCCGTCGCCGCAATCTCTGCTCGTAAGAGTCAAATCAAGCAACGCCGAAGCGATTACGGCATCCTCATAAAACATCTCGAAAAAATCACCGAGACGGTAGAAAAGAATATAATCCTTATACTCGCGCTTTACTTCAATATACTGCTGCATCATAGGGGTAGCAGTGAGAAGATCCTCTAATTTTTCGACGATTTTATCCTTGTTTTGCGGCATAATAACTCCTTAAAACGTAAATTTATGCTCTTGCGATATTTCCGTTTTTATTTCTTTTCTTATTTTTTCTCAGAGCAAGCGGACGAACAGGTTCTGCAGTCGTGAGTGCAGGGACGTTCTCCGAAAACGTAAAAGTTTATTTCGGAATTTACATCATTCATAAGCTTATTTACAGCTTCCTGTGCCTTTATGAAATCCTTATATATTTCGTGCTCGGTTATAGCTTTAAAAAGCTCATCGGTCTTTGCTCTTACAAGCTTGATAAGCTCTTCGTTTTGTTCATTCAACTCCTTCTTGAATTCATTTCCCAGAATTGTTCTCTGCGTGTTGTATTCAAAAACAAAATGCTGTAATTCAAGATTTTCCTCGTATGCCTTCTTTGCTTCATTAAACTTCTGAAGTACTTCGTCCTTGGCGATAGCCTCGCCTAATTGCTTTGCATATTCAATTACTGTCATTTTTATATTTCCTTTCAGATTATATTACGTTTTATTTTTCGTAAACGATTTTTCCGTACATCGCATACGCGTCTGCTCTGTCGATGTAAACGTTCACGTATTTTCCTATAAGGCTTTCATCGCCCTCAAAATGAACGAGCTTATTCGTGTCGGTTCTGCCGCTTAATACGCCCTCGTTTCTCGACATCGCATCGGTTAAGACCTTTACCGTCTTATTTTCGTAAGGCTTATTCTTTTCAATACAGATACGCGCTTGAATATCAGAGAGGCGCGACAGGCGCTCGCTCTTTACGCTTTCCTCTACCTGCTCTTCCATTTTTGCGGCAGGGGTGAATTTTCGCTTTGAATACAAAAAGGTATAAATCATATCAAAGCGAACCTTTTCTACAAGCTCTACAGTCTTCTCAAAATCCTCGTCGCTTTCGGACGGAAATCCGACAATAATATCAGAGGTAAGAGAAAGATTCGGATTTGCTTCTCTTAATTTGTCCACTATCGAAAGGTAATGCTCGGTATCATAATGTCTGTTCATCAGCTTTAAGATACGGTCACTTCCCGACTGCACGGGGAGGTGAAAATGAGGCGCTATCTTTTTTTCTTTACCGAATACCTCGATAAGCTTTTGGGGCACGTCCTTCGGGTGACTGGTCATAAAGCGAACGAGAAAATCGCCGTCAAGTCGGCATATCCTCTGTAAAAGCTCTGCGAAATCACAGTCACTCTTATAAGAATTGACGTTCTGTCCAAGCAAGGTGATATCCTTGTAGCCTTTGGAAATCAGGTCCTTTACTTCGTTTAAAATATCCTCGCTTTTTCGGCTTCTTTCCCTTCCGCGAGTGTAAGGTACTATACAATATGAGCAGAAGTTGTTGCATCCATACATAATGCTAACCCACGCGCGATGAGAAAGCTCTCTGTCTATATGAAAGCCCTCTACCGTTTTATATGCTTCCTTATCGTCACAGGAAAGAAAAATTCTGCGTTTTCCGTTCATTTTTCTGTAAATAAGCTCGGGCAGACGGTGAAGCTGCGAGGGTTCCAACGTGAAATCAACGTATGGATATCTATGCTTTATCTCATCAATACGATGCTCTTGGGCGGTCATACAACCACAGACGCCTATCAAAATATCGGGCTTTACGGCTTTTATATGCTTGTATCCTCCGACAACGGAAAGCGCCTTCAGCTCTGCGTGCTCACGCACGGCGCAGGTGTTTAAGAGCAAAATATCGGCTTTCTCGGGTGTATCGGTGAGGCGATATCCCATCTGAAGAAGCAGTCCTCTTATTTTCTCGCTATCGGCTTCATTTTGCTGACAGCCAAAGGTGAGGATGTGAGCGTAGCTTATTTTGCCGTTTTTTTCATTTTCCGTATTTTTTTGTTTTATCCTTGTAATGTAATTTTTTATCTGTTCATCAAATTGGATATTCATTCCGTTTCTCCGTAAAAATCTCGAACGTAAAGCAGCTCTCTTTCGTCAAAATCAAGACTTGAGCGATGATAAAAAAGCAAAAGCCATACAATTTATTATAGCATAAAACGACGTTTAAAGTCAAGTTTCGAATGTCTTTTATGTTCTCTTTTTTTGCTCGTTTTATTGTAAGAGTCCTGCTTTAAAATTCAAAATATGCACCTCAAAAAGTCGATGCTATATGAGGTGCATAATTATAATACAATCTATTAATCTAACAATTCGGCGGTGGAATTAAGTACGTATTCTGTAGCATCCTTAAGCCTGACAGATAAATGAGCATTTTCGGTAATTCCCAAAGCCGTAGCCGCCTGTCTTTCTCCGTTTACCAGAACGTGTACCCTTTTGCCGTCAAGAACAGAAAGGGCTCTGTATTCTTCTATAAAGGAATTATCCATATTGAAGCTTTCATACATAGAGAAAAACTCGGACAAAATTGAATGAGCTAATTTGTCAGACGTGCCCTCCTTATCCTCTGAAAAGACCTCTGCTATAATATCGGCAAGCTTTGGAGGAAAAACTGCGGGCAACAGACTGAGGCTTATTCCGATAATTACGTAATCAAATCCGTTTTCGTTATTGACTACGCCCTCTGCCAGAACTCCGCTTATCTTCTTCTTTTTAAAGTAGATGTCATTTACCCACCTTATTCCGATTTCAGCATCGGAATTGCTTTTTATCGCTCGCGCGACGGCAACAGCCGCCATAGAGGTTAACATGAGGCTTTGACTCACGCTGAACGACGGACGCAGAAGAATACTCATATGCAAAGCGGCAGTATCCTCAGGAAAAAACTTTTTTCCAAGCGTTCCTCTCGGCTCGGTCTGCCTGTCAGCAATTATAACGGTTCCTTCAAAGGCGCCCTTTTGAGCCATAACCTTTAAAGCATCATTAGTAAACGGCAGGCTCTTATATTTTTCCACAGATATTGTTTTTCCCTTTTCTGTACGAAACGAGGCTCTCTTATACGGTTCAAAATTATTCGCCATATTTTTTCCTTTTGGATTGAATTAATATGCTTTGCCCCAGTAAACAAGCTTCTTTGCGGGCTTTCCGCAGCAAACACAGCAATCTGAAATCTGTTCTTGCTCAATAGGCATACAGCGAGACGTTACGTCTGCCAGCTCTTTAAGCTTGAGCTCACATTCAAGGTCCTCGCACCACATAGCCTTGATGTATCCGTTTTTCTCGTTTGCCGTTTTAATAAGGGTGTCGAGGTCTGTCGCGGTATACGTTCTGCTTGTACGGTTCTCAAGCGCCTTTTCATAAAGCGCTTTAGTCAATGCCTTTAACTGTTCTTCTATCACGCTTTCGATATCGTCAAGAGACGCAAAGATTTTTTCCCTGTTATCTCGGCGTACAACGACGCACTGATTGCTTTCAATATCGCGGGGGCCTATCTCTATACGAAGCGGAACTCCCTTCATTTCATATTCGGCAAATTTCCAGCCGGGGCTGTTATCGCTGTCGTCAATTTTTACGCGAACCTTACCTTCAAGTCTTGCCTTAAGCTTTTCGGCAGCTTCCAGAACGCCCTCCTTGTGCTGCTGAACAGGAATTATTATAACCTGTATGGGCGCAACTGCAGGGGGAAGAACGAGCCCGTTATCATCTCCGTGCGTCATAATAATGCCGCCTATAATTCTTGTGGAAACGCCCCAAGAGGTTTGATGACAGTATTTAAGCTGATTGTCCTTGTCAAGATACTGAATATCAAAGGCTCTAGCAAATCCGTCGCCGAAGTTATGCGAGGTGCCGCCCTGAAGCGCCTTACCGTCATGCATAAGGGCTTCTACCGTATAGGTTGCCAAAGCGCCTGCGAATTTCTCCTTATCGGTCTTTCTTCCCTTGATTACGGGAATTCCGAGATCGTTTTCAAAGAAATCGGCATAAATGTTGAGCATACGCAGTGTTTCCTCTTCCGCCTCCTGCGCTGTCGCGTGCATTGTATGTCCTTCCTGCCACAAGAATTCTCTGCTGCGAAGGAAGGGACGCGTAGTTTTTTCCCATCTGACAACACTGCACCACTGATTATACAACTTAGGCAAGTCACGGTATGAGCGAATAATATTCGCGTAATGCTCGCAGAATAAGGTTTCAGACGTAGGACGAACGCAGAGACGCTCTGTCAAGCGCTCGCTGCCTCCCATAGTAACCCAAGCAACCTCGGGCGCAAAGCCTTCAACGTGATCCTTCTCCTTATTTAAAAGCGACTCGGGAATGAACATAGGCATATAAACGTTCTCGTGTCCCGTATCTTTAAATCTTTTATCAAGAAGCTTCTGAATATTCTCCCAGATTGCATATCCGTAAGGTCGGATGATCATACAGCCCTTTACGCTTGAATAATCAATAAGGTCTGCTTTCTTCACAATGTCTGTATACCATTTTGCAAAATCCTCATCCATAGAGGTAATTTGCTCAACCATTTTCTTATCAGAACTTGCCATATTAAACTCCTAAAATCAAAAAAACTTCATTGAGAATATTATAATACAATGTAGAGACATTGTCAAGCAAAACATCAAATATTCTTTCGTGAAAATCTGTTTTCAACTGCTTTTTTTGCTCGACAATGAATTTAAAAGACTCAAATATTTCAAAAAAATCCAATTTAGAAAAGAAAAAATATATTTTTTTATGTTTTTTTGCAAAAAGACTTGCATTTTCATGCAAAATGGTGTAAAATGGTTTAGCATTTAAAAAACGCATTGTTTTTTATGTATGTTAGTCAAAATCAGAGGTTTATGATGAATTATTTTTCAAAAAGCAAATCGGAATTAAAGGAAATCGAAAAACAGCTTACAAGCGAATATTCCGATTATAAAAGCAGGGGGCTCTCTTTAGACCTTTCGAGAGGAAAGCCAAACGCAGAGCAGCTTGATTTGAGTCTCGATATGCTGAACGTATTGAAAGGCTCTGCGGACTGTGTATCGGAAGACGGCTTCGACTGCCGCAACTACGGAATCTGCTACGGGCTTCCCGAAGCAAAGCGCTTTTTTTCAAATCTTACAGGTATTCCCTGCGACAATATAATCGTCTCGGGAAATTCCAGCCTGAACGTAATGTACGATACTCTTGCACGTGCAATGCTTTACGGCGTTGTCGGCTCAAAGCGTCCCTGGTGCCGAGAGGAAAAGCTGAAATTCCTCTGCCCCTCGCCAGGATATGACCGTCATTTTGCCGTAACTGAGTCTCTCGGCTTTGAGCTTATTACGGTTGATATGACCGAGACGGGTCCTGATATGGATCAGGTTGAAGAGCTTGTCAGAAATGATGCGAGCATAAAGGGTATTTGGTGCGTACCTAAATACAGTAATCCTACGGGAATCACCTATTCCGACGAGACGGTTGAAAGGCTCGCAAAAATGGAAACTGCCGCAAAGGATTTCAGAATCTTTTTCGACAATGCTTACGCAGTCCACGATTTTGGCGATACGGGCGACACTCTTGCAGATATATTTGAATACGCGAAAAAATACGAACACGAGAATAGAATTTTCTATTTCACCTCGACTTCAAAAATCACGTTCCCGGGCGCGGGAATTTCAATGTTCGCCGCAAGCAAAGAAAACTTAGATCAGATAAAGCCCATTATTGCCGTACAGACTATAGGCTCGGATAAATTAAATCAGTTAAGACACGTTAAGTTCCTTCAAAATACGGAGGCTGTGCGCGCGCTTATGAAGAAGCACGGTCAGATAATCGCCACCAAATTTGAAATTTTACTTGGCGCTCTTAAAAACGAGCTTGAGGGTCTTGGAAT
>JAZOCY010000035.1:0-5531 GCA_045596805.1 Eubacteriales bacterium
TTCTCACTATAATGAAAGCATAATCAGAAGAAAAAGTCAAGAGTTTTTTTAAATTATATGAAAGTCTATGAAAGCCGTTTTATATTAAAGCAAATTTCCGTAAGGGGTAAAAACGGAAACGGCGAAGCAAAAATTATAAAAAACAAGGTATAAATAAATCAGACAAAACTCCCCTTTTTTTGCTTGACAATTATTAAAAAAATGCTATAATAAAATTAACTTAAATAAATTTATATTTCAGGGGGAGAAAAACATGCTTTTAGTTACTACAACAGACCATCTCGCGAGAGTTTTCGGAATGGAAAAAACTATAGAAATGATAGCAAAGGCAGGCTTCGATGCTATCGACTTTGCCGCATTTTACAAGACGAGCTCCGAATGTCCTGTTAAATGGTACGAATGGACCTTGGATATGGCGAAGGCTATGAAAGACAAGGCAGACGAGTGCGGAATTCCTTTCGTACAGGCGCATTCCTCTTTCCCGTCGAGCTGGGAGGGAAACGACGAGTACAACGCGACCATAAAGGACAAAATAGTACACTCTATGGAATTTTCGGCGGCGCTTGGAGTTGAAACTATAGTTGTTCATCCTATCCAGCATTTAGATTATAGCACCAATGTAGAAGCCCTTTACGAAATGAATATGGAGTTTTACCGTTCGCTTATCCCCTACTGCGAAAGGTACGGAATTAAAGTAGCGGTAGAAAACCTGTACCAGACGGACAGAGCAAGCGGCTTGTGCATAGACGGCGTCTGCGCCAATCCGCAGGAGTTCTGCAGATATATAGACGATTTGAATAGCGAATGGATAACGGGCTGTCTCGATTTCGCGCATGCCGACCTTTGCGGAAAGCCCCCCTACGACGTGTTAAGACAGGTGGGAGCAGACAGAATAACTGCGCTCCACGTAAGCGACTGCGACTATATAAAGGATAGCCATATGATTCCTTACACAAGAAATATGAACTGGGAAGAGATATGTAAGGCGATAGCGGAAACAGGCTATAAGGGCAACTTTACATACGAGGCAGACAATTTCTTGAAGCAGTATTCTCCCGAATTCCTTTCGACCGCGCTTAAATTTATGCACGATACGGGGAGATATCTTATAAGCAAGATAGAGGGATATAAGAATCATAAATAAGGCTTTTTGCAGGCTTTGATTATATTTTAGATTATTTGGAGGAGAAGTATGCGTTTAGTGACAACCACAAAATATTCAGCGCCTATTCTCGGTATGGATAAAACGATAGAGGCGATAGCCAAGGCAGGCTTCGACGGTATAGACTTTTACGCCATAGATATGCTGAAGGACGACAGCCCGTATAACGCCGACGGCTATATGGACATAGCGAAGGCTATGAAGGACAAGGCCGACGAGAACGGAATTCGCTTTTTACAGGCACACGCGCCCTGTCCGTCGAGCTCGGCAACAGACGAGAGCTTTAATGCGACGATAAGGGAGAAAATAGCGCGTTCAATGGAAATTTCCGCTTTCCTCGGGGCAGAGATTATAGTCGTTCATCCCATAAAGCATTTGAAGTATTATATGAACGCAGAAGCCCTTTACGAGATGAATATGGAGTTTTACCGTTCGCTTATTCCTTATTGCGAAAGGTACGGAATAAGGGTGGCGGCAGAAAATATGTATGAGCCTGACCAGAAGAGAGGCGTATGCAGAGACAGCGCCTGCGCGTCGCCCGACGAGTTCTGTAAATATATAGACGACTTGGGAAGCGAATGGATAACGGGCTGTCTCGATTTGGGGCACGCGGGACTTTGCGGCAGGGAAGCTCACGATATATTGCGATATATGGGCGCCGACAGAATAAACGCGCTCCACGTTCACGACAACGATTATATAAAGGACCTTCACACGTTACCTTATACCGCAAATATGAATTGGGATGAGATATGCCGCGCTCTTGCCGACATAGGCTACAGAGGAAACTTCACCTTTGAAGCCGACGGCTTTTTGACGCGCTATTCACCCGAATTTATCCCGACAGCGCTTAAATTTATGCACGACACGGGACGGCTTCTTATCAGCAGGATAGAGGCGTATAAGGGCGAAAAAGCAAAATGAGAGAAAATGTTATTTTTGACGGAATACGCGAGACGGAAAATGCGGCGAGAGTCGTTTCGATTTTAAAGGAAAAGGGCTTTACCGTCACCTTTGCCGAGTCCTGCACAGGCGGCGCGGCGGCTGCGAGACTTGTGAGTATTTCCGACGCGTCATACGTTTTTTGCGAGGCTTTTGTCACTTATGCAAACGATTCTAAAATCAAGCTTTTAGGCGTTTCGCCCGAAACGATAGATAGCTACGGAGTGGTAAGCGAGCAGGTGGCAGGCGAGATGGCAGAGGGCGCGGCAAGAGCAGGCTCTGCTTCTGTTGCCGTTTCGGTTTCGGGAATAGCGGGGCCGACGGGCGAAACGGACAAAAAGCCTGTCGGTATGGTCTGCTTCGGCTTTTATATACTCGGCAGAGTGTATACCTATACGAAATATTTCGGCGCGCTCGGACGCAACAGAGTAAGAAAAGCGAGCGTAGACTTCATTTATGAAAGGCTCTTTGAGCTTTTATCAGAAATAAAATAAAACGGAGATTCAAATGACGGATATAAACAAAGCGATAAAAGAATTGGTAAATTACGCAGTATCACATTCTCTTGCAGAGGACTGCGACAGGACCTTTATAACGAATTCGCTTCTTTCGGCGCTTCGCCTCGACTCGTATGAGGAGGTAGAGACAAAAGAAGAGAGACAGCTTGAGGAAATCTTGCGTGACCTTGACGATTATGCTGTGCAAAACCACCTTATAGAGAGCGACAGCGTAGTGTACAGAGACCTTTTTGACACCTCTCTTATGGGGCGTCTTATAAAGAGACCGAGCGAGGTCATAAAGGAATTTTTCGAGCTTTACTCCGAGTCGCCCGAAAAGGCTACCGATTATTTTTATAAATTCTGTCTTGATTGCGACTATATCCGTACATACAGAGTTAAAAAGGATTTGAAGTGGAGGGTCGGCAGCAAATACGGTGAAATAGATATAACCGTAAATCTTTCGAAGCCCGAAAAGGACCCGAAGGCGATAGCCGCCGCGAAAAGCATGAAGCAGAGCGGATATCCGAAATGCGCGCTCTGCCACGAAAACGAGGGCTATTCGGGTACGCTTTCCTCAGCCCCCAGACAGAATTTGAGACAAATTCCTATTACTATGGACGGCAAGCGCTGGTATTTACAGTATTCGCCCTACGTTTACTATAACGAGCATTGTATAGCGCTTTCAAGCGAGCATACGCCTATGAAGATAGACCGTTCCGCCTTTGTGAAGCTGCTTGATTTCGTCGAAATATTTCCGCACTATTTTTTAGGCTCGAATGCCGATTTGCCTATAGTGGGCGGCTCTATTCTGACGCACGACCATATGCAGGGAGGACGTTATACCTTCGCTATGGAGAGGGCAGAGAGCGAAATTCCTCTGTCGTTTAAGGGCTACGGCGACGTCAGCGCCGCTATCGTGCATTGGCCCTTGTCTGTAATCAGGATATCGTCGGAAAATAAGGACTCTCTTATTTCGCTCTCCGACAAGATTCTTTGCGCGTGGAGAGAGTACACCGACGAAAACGCCTTTATATTCGCAGAGACCGACGGCGAAGGTCATAACACCATTACCCCGATTGCCCGTCGCAGAGGCGAGCGCTTCGAGCTTGATTTGGTTTTGAGAAACAATATAACTACAAAAGAGCGCCCCTTTGGCGTTTATCATCCCCGTGAAAGCTATCACAATATTAAAAAGGAAAATATAGGTCTTATAGAGGTTATGGGACTCGCGGTGCTTCCGTCGCGCTTAAAAAACGAGATGGCTCTGCTTGCGGAATACGCGATAGAGGGCAAGGACGTGAGAGAGTGTGAGGAGATATCAAAGCACGCTGACTGGTTTGACGCGTTTAAAGAGAACTACACCTTTAAAAAGGACAACGCCGACGAAATTTTAAGAGAAGAAATAGGAAAGACTTTTGTTGCGGTTTTAGAGGACGCGGGAGTTTATAAGTGTACGCCCGATGGAAGAGCCGCCTTTATGCGCTTTATAGATTTTGTAAACGGTAAATGACAGGCTTTAATATGAGTGACAGAATAAAAAGCACTGTATTCATCGCGCTGTCGGCTGTGGTAATCGCCGTTTGCGCCTGGATACAGCTTCCCCTATTGTCTATCCCCTATTCGATGCAGAGCTTTGGCGTTTTTCTCGTTATAGGAATTTTAGGGGGTAGGCGCGCCTTTTTCGCCATATTGGTTTATCTTGCTCTTGGGGCGCTCGGACTGCCTGTTTTTGCAGGCTTTACGGGAGGGCTCGGCAGGCTTTTCGGCGAGTCGGGAGGCTTTCTTCTGAGCTTTCCTTTTATAGCCCTCCTTTCCTCGCTCTTTACTTTTCTTTTTAAAGGAAAAACCGTTTTTCGCCTCATTTCAATGCTGATAGGACAGCTCGTGTCCTACGCCATGGGCGCTTTCTGGTTTTGGTTCTTTTACGCGAGGTCTGGCGAAGCAGGCTCTTTTTTGGGAATCATTTCCGTCTGCGTACTGCCGTTTTTGCTTTTCGATATTATAAAAATTATTTTCGCGTCAGCCATTTCCGACAGATTAAAAAGAATATTGAAGCTTTGAAAAATACCCGAAGAGCGCGTCTTGACGCTTAAAATTTCGGGTGTTTTTTAATTTGAGTTGTCATATTGAACGCTTGATTTTTTGAAAATATGTCTAAAAATGCATAAAAGACCAAGAGCGATAATTTTTTGCTTTTTTCTAAATAGCGTTCACAAGTTATCAGTGCTATCACTCCGTGATTTGTTAAAGAAAAGTATCAATAATTTTCTTCGTCATATATTAGTAAATCGTTCAGTCAAATTTGTACAAGATTTACAAATATTTGATTAAAATGTTAAAAAACATCTTTTCATATTGACTATTTAAATGTTTTTTATGTATTATATAATTGAACGGCATAGCCGTAAATAAAACAGGAGGGTTTCGCTATGAAAACAATCCGAACAATATTTAAAACAATTTTTATAACGGCATTAATTATTTCAATACTTTTATTGCTCGTTTCGTGTGTTGCAAGCAATCAAACCGAGCCGCCTGTGAATGATTTAAATGGCACAGCGCCTCAAACGACAAACTCAACTCAAAGTACCACCTCGCCTGAAGCGGAATTGGCAAAACCATATATCGATATATATCAATTGACGATGTCGACGTATGATGAATATTATAGCTTTATAAGCTCTACAAAGCTACCGAGCGATTTTGTTTACTTTGACTGCATAGATCAATTTGGAGGGTTTAACGGTTTGGTCATATTATCACCTTCCGAGCGAGGGGACTACAGCAGTTATTTGTATGGTTTTGAAGGCGGCTTGAGCTTGTACGTTTATCACGACCGAACAATTGACGATGAGGTGGCGCAATGTATAGATTACGGTTTGACCTTCACCTCGAATGTTAACAAATCGGATATGCGCACCGTAAAT
>JAZOCY010000036.1:0-3124 GCA_045596805.1 Eubacteriales bacterium
GCGGCTTCTCAAACGACGAGGGGACTGTCGATTTACCTATAGGAAGAAACCCATGTGACCGTAAAAAAATGGCTGTGATACGAAACGGAAGCTCGAAAAGCAGGAACGCTGTCACGCATTATAAGGTTTTAGAGCGCTTCGGTAAGATTTCCTATCTCTCGTTAGAGCTTGAAACAGGCCGTACGCATCAGATACGAGTTCATATGTCATCACTCGGCCATTCGCTTCTGGGAGATACCGTATACGGCGGCGGCAACACCCCGTTTGAGAAAAAGCATTCCGCGCTTCTCTCGGGACAGTGTCTGCACGCAAAGCGTCTTTCCTTTACGCATCCTGTAACTAACGAGGAAATGAGCTTTGAATGTGAGCTTCCCGAAGGCTTTTCAGCGCTTCTCTCAATTTTGAGAAATGGGCAAGGCTGACCTCAGGCTTGGCTTCCCCTTCCATCTCGACCTATTATAATCATTGAGATAAAAAATTTCCTCTGATTCTTGTCAGAGGAAATTTTTTATTTATTGCAGCGCGCCTTCTTCGCTTGACATAGGATTTGAGTCCTCTGTCATCGGCATATCGGGCAAGGGCTCTTCTGTGTTCATTTCCGTGTCGGGTGTTTGTCCGTTCTGATTTGGCGTCACCTCGTTTACTATAGAGACCCTGCCGCCTATCAGAATAGCCTCGCCGTTTATTAAAGGCGAGAAGCAATCCATACTATCTACCGCTTCAAAGCGAACGCCCTCTATATGTATAAATCTCGCGTAATCATACGTGTAGCTGTCAAGCGCGCGTCCGTAGGTGTCGTTGCTCTGCGCCGCGACAAGATAAGTGTCCTCTGCAAAGCCTACTATAAGCAGAGTGTGATAATAACCGTTTTCGTTACTGCCAAGCTGTATAACGTCGCCGAGCATAGCCTCATAGGGCATTACCTCTCTGCCGTACGGACCCACCCCCTTATTTTGCGTTATAAAGTTATAAAAGAATTCCACCCCCGTCCAGGACGCCGTCCTTGCTGACTCGTTTATATAATACCAGCCGAAAACAGGCGTGAAATTCATCTGACAGCTTCCCGCAAAGACGCATTGTGACACAAAATTCGTGCAATTTCCGCCGATCCCCGTATAATCGAAAAAGAGGGGATTTCGGCTCTCTGCCCATCTTTTTGCGTATTCTCTCGCCGCTATTCTGTCATATGGCCTTGTAATTAACATATTTTTCTCCTTACCGTTTTCTAACAGTATATGCCGAAGCGAGCTTTCAGTTCTAAAAAATCCTGATACTCTCTATATGATATTCCTTTTGCCAATATCTCTGTTTTTTTAAAAGAGGTCTTGAAATTTTCCTTAAAATGTGTAATAATATATATGTAATTATTAAATATTTTCTCCATACCGAAAGGAATGAATTATTATGAAAAATGAGAGAAGAGTGGGCACAGTTTCGAGAGGCATTCGCTGCCCTATTATCAGAGAGGGAGACGACCTTGCTTCTATCGTTTCGGACAGCGTCATTGAAGCTGCCGAATTTGAAGGCTTTGAACTGCGCGACAGAGACGTTATCTCTGTTACGGAATCCATCGTCGCTCGCGCGCAGGGAAACTATGCGTCTGTCGACGATATAGCTGCCGATGTAAAGGCTAAGCTTGGCGGCGGCACAATAGGCGTGATATTCCCTATTCTTTCGCGAAACCGTTTTGCTATCTGCCTTCGCGGCATCGCAAAGGGGGCTAAAAAGATAGTTTTGATGCTTTCTTACCCCTCTGACGAGGTAGGAAACGAGCTTGTAAGTCTTGAGAAGATAGATGAGGCAGGCGTAAATCCTTATTCCGACGTTCTCACCCTTGAGCAGTACCGCAAGCTCTTCGGTGTAAATAAGCACGAATTTACAGGCGTTGACTACGTTGAATATTACGGAAACCTTGTCCGTGAAAGCGGCGCCGAGGTGGAAATCATTTTCGCAAATCAGGCTAAAGCGATTCTCAACTACACGGATTGCGTTCTTACCTGCGACATACACACACGCGCGCGCACAAAGCGCATGCTTAAAGCGGCAGGCGCAAAAATTGTATGCGGTCTCGACGATATTCTGAACGCGTCGGTAAACGGCAGCGGCTACAACGAAATGTACGGCTTGCTCGGCTCAAACAAGTCAACCGAAGACAAAATCAAGCTTTTCCCTCGCGCATGCCAGGGCTTAGTGCTTGATATTCAGAAGAACATTTTAGACAGAACGAGCAAATTCGTCGAGGTCATGGTATATGGCGACGGCGCGTTCAAGGATCCCAAGGGTAAAATCTGGGAGCTTGCAGACCCCGTTGTTTCTCCCGCATTTACAGACGGGCTTGTAGGAACCCCCAACGAGCTCAAGCTCAAATATCTCGCGGACAACGACTTCAAGGATCTGTCGGGCGAAGAGCTTAAAAAGGCTATTTCGGCAAGCATAAGCGCGAAAAAGGACAACCTTGTCGGCAATATGGCTTCTCAGGGAACAACGCCTCGTCAGCTTACAGACCTCATCGGCTCGCTTTCCGATCTGACAAGCGGCTCGGGCGATAAGGGAACGCCTATAGTATTGGTTCAAGGCTATTTCGATAACTATACAGCAGAATAAGACTCTAAAAAACAATAACGTCATAAGGAGATTTAAATATGCAGAACAACGTACGTCCCGACAGTATGCAACGTATAAATAATACAGAGCTTGCAAACGCCTTCATTGATGAACAGGTGAATGAAATTCGCTCTCAGGTTGGAAAAGAAAAGGTTCTTTTAGCGCTTTCAGGCGGAGTGGATTCGTCTGTTGTAGCAGCGCTTTTAATTAAAGCGATAGGAAAGCAGCTTGTCTGCGTTCACGTAAATCACGGTCTTATGAGAAAGGACGAGAGCGAGCAGGTAATCGAGGTTTTCGGAAAATCGCTTGACGCCAATCTCATCTACGTAGACGCGACTGACCGTTTCCTCTCTCTTTTGGAGGGCGTTTCCGACCCCGAAAAGAAGAGAAAAATTATCGGCGGAGAATTTATCAAGGTTTTCGACGAGGAAGCCGCAAAGCTTAACGGCATTTCATTTTTGGCGCAGGGTACTATATACCCCGATATTTTAGAGAGTATAAAGGCAAAGGAAAGCGGAAA